>JBBDYP010000087.1:41614-67346 GCA_040900615.1 Solirubrobacterales bacterium
CCCCCCCCCCCCCCCCCCCCCCCCCCCCCCCCCCCCCGGCAGGTGGGGGGAGACCCGGCCGCGACTCGGGCCTTAGGACCCATTGGATGGGTCGATCAAACAAGGACATCCTCTACAAGGTTGCTTACGAGGAAGCCGTGCGGGCGCTGTCCAACCAGCAGGCCGCAATTGAGAGCTTCCGCGCCCGAGCGGGACTATTGCTGTCAGCGGCTGCGATCACGGCTTCCTTTCTCGGCGCGCAGGCCCTGGATAGAGGCGACTCGCGCCTCTCCATCTGGCTGGCAATGGCGGGGTTCGTTGGAGTGGCGTCGCTTTCGTTGGCCCTCCTCTGGCCTCGCCCATGGGAGTTCACGGCAAACCCGAGAGAGGTGATCCTGGCCTATGTCGAGGCCGAGAACCCGGCGCCGGTCGACGAGCTACACCGAGACCTTTCACTCCATATGCATCACAGCTACATCGAGAACCGGAAGGGGCTGGAGCAACTCGCCATCGTTTTCCAGATCGCGACCGGCCTGCTCGTCATCGACGTGGTTCTCTGGGTCTTCACGATCGCATCAGCCTTGTAGGATCGACCTATGACCCAACCTTCCCCACCAAAGCGCTATCCGGAGCCGAGACGGCCGAGCCCGATGCAGGTCGAGATGCACAGCCCATCCTTCTCCGCCCTCTTCAAGGGGAAGCCGCCGCTCGCCAGGCTGCGTCGGTGGATCCGGCGCGGAGATAGCCCGCCGAGCACGTAGCGGTCTCACACGCTGAACTTCGGCAGCGCCCGCGCCAGCCAGCGCGGGAGCCACCAGACCCGGTCGCCGATCAGCAGCATCAGCGCCGGCAGCAGGACGATTCGCACCACGGTGGCATCGAGGATCACCGCCACCGTCAGCCCCACACCGAGCTGGCTGACCGTCGCGAGTGAGGAGCCGGCGAAGGCGATGAAGACGGCCATCATGATCGCCGCCGCGCCGGTGATCACCCGGGCCGTCTTCTCCAGGCCGAACTCGATCGCCGCGGCGTTGTCGCCCTCGCGGTCGTAGTGCTCTCGCATGCGGACCAGGAGGAAGACCGCGTAGTCGATCGAGAGGCCGAAGACGATCCCGAAGATCATCGTCGCCCCGACCGCGTCGATGTATTCGTGGCCGCCCAGGGGGAAGCCGGCGGGAAGGTTCGAGAGCAGCGTGAGGATGCCGAAGGCGACCCCCACGGTGACGAGGTTGAGGGCCACCGCCAGCGCCGCCAGCGGCAGCGCTCGGAGGACGAGGACGAGGACGAGGAAGGTGGCGAGCGTGATCGCCACCACCACGATCGGGATCGTGTCCCGGGTGACACGGCTGTAGTCGTTGAGCTGGGCGGCCCCGCCGGCGACGCCCGTCGTCAGGCCGGTGTCCTCCGCAAACGCCGCCGCGTCCTCGTCCAGCCGCTTGTTGAGGGCGATCGAGCCGGGCGTGTTGAACGAGTACTTGGAGATCACGAGCATCGACGCCGCCTGACCGCCATGGCGCAGGTCGATCGTTTCCCCGACCGCCGCTCGGGCCCTCGACGGCGCGCCGTCGAGGGCGGAGAGGACGAAGTAGCCGGAGTTGAAGAGGTTCGGCGAGGCATCGCTGACGCGGCGAGCCTGGCGCCTGATCCTCCCCTTGCCCGAGATCACCTGCACGCTCGCCCGCTCGAGCCCGCCCTGCAGCGGGGCCGTCTGGTCGGCGCCGGCGAGCAGGTTGACTTCAAGCGCTTCCGCCCCGTCGCCGAGCTGGTCGATGCCGCCGACCAGGGCGGCCGCGCCGCCGCTGAGCTGGGTGAGGCCGTCGCCGAGGGTGCTGGCGGCCCGCGCCAAGCGCTCGGAGCCGCCGGCGAGCCGGTTCCCGGCATTCTTGATCTGCCGCAAGCCATCGTTCAGCTGCTCGGCGGCGTTTCTCACCTGCTTCAGCGCGATCAGGGTCGTGACGATCCAGTTCGTCACTTCGGACGCTTCGTCCGCATCTTCGAGAAGCCGGGCCTGCAGCGCGGCCAATTCGGCCGGGAGGCCCGCGTACCCTTCGGCGTAGGGCTGGCCGCTGACCGGATCGGTGCCGCCTACCGCAGCCGACGCCCGGCGAACCGCCTCCACCGCAGCGGCGTAGTTTGGGTCCGACTGGCCCACCGTCATCCCCTGGAGCTGGGCCAGGGCCGCCTTCAGCTGTTCGTCGGCTACCTGAGCCGGCGACTGCAACTTCGGCACCCGTACGTGCGCCTCTTCGTTGAGCTCCTTCTTCAGAGTGCGGGACCGCCTCAGGCCATTGAAGCGAAGGTTGGGGACCAGGTCGCGGGTGCCTAGCGCCAGCTGCAGGGCACCGAGGGAGGCGCGGGCTTGCGCGTTGGCCAGCCGCCGCGATCCGTCCGCGAACCGATCGAGCGCATCGATCGCGCGCTGACTACCGCCGCTCGCCTGGCCGAGGCCGGTGGCGATCATCTGCGCCCCTTCGCCCGCACGGTCGGCCCCGAGCGCCAGCAGCCCGGCGCCGTTGCCCGCTTCGGAGATGCCGTCGCGCAGCTGCGCGACGGCCCCGGCGGCGACGTCGAGGTTGCGCCCCAGCCGGCCCAGCTGCTTGACCGGGCCGATATTCCCGTCCGAGGCGAGGATCGCGTTGCCGGTGTCCCGCAGCGGCTCGACTCGTTTGGTGATCTGCCCCGGCCCGACGACCGCCTGGACCCCGGGCAGCTTCGCGAGGCGGTGCTGGAAGCGGTTGAGGGCGGCGAGGCTCTTGGCGTCGGTGATGGGGCCGTCGTCGGTGGCGGCGACGACGACGAACGGGGCTTCGTACCCCGGCGCCACCGCCCGCGCGATCAGCTCCGCGTTCTCCCGAGCGGGGTCGTCGTGGGGCAGCTGTTCGGGGCTGGGCGGCCCGGTCCGCAGGGCGACCGCAGGGGCGGCGAGGACGAGCACGATGGCGCCGATCGCGGCGGCGGCCGGCGCCGGCCGCTTCAGCGCCGCCGTCACGATCAGCATCAGCCGCGAGCGCCCGTTCGCGGCCGCGCCGATCCGCCAGCGGTCGATGTTGGGGCCGAGCAGCGCCAGCACGGCCGGGGCGACGACCGTGGAGATGATCACGGTGAGGAGGACGACCATCGCCAGCGTGCCGGCGAGCGAGGCGAGCAGCGACCCCGGCAGGATGAAGATCGAGACCAGCATCGAGAGCAGCAGGGTGCTGCCGGCGAACATCGTCGTGCGACCGGCCGTGCGCCGCGTCATCCGTGCGGCCTCGACCGGCTCCCGCCCCGCCGCCAGCTCCTCGCGGAACCGGGACACCATCAGCAGGGCGTAGTCCACCCCGAGCGCCAGCCCCATCATCGAGCAGACCGTGAGGGCGAAGGCGTCGATGTCGAACCACGAGGTCGCCAGGTAGAGGATCCCGCGCGAGGAGATCACGGTCAGAGCCCCGAAGCCGAGCGGGATCGCGGCCGCGATCGGCGAGCGGAAGACCAGCAGGAGGACGATCAGCAGGAAGGGAAAGGCGATCAGCTCGCCGCGCTCGCTGGCAGCGATCGAGCGGTCCTGGAGCGCCCGGGAGATCGAGGCGAAGCCCGTCTGGGTCGCCCGCACCGGAGCGTGGATCTGTTCCTCGAGGATCTGGTCGAGTTCCGGGACCGACTCGTTGACGGCCTCTTTGATGTCGACGTGGAAGTCGGCGAGGACGAGGGCGCGGCGGGGGCTCGGGC
The DNA here is from genome assembly GCA_040900615.1 of Solirubrobacterales bacterium. Classification (GTDB taxonomy): domain Bacteria; phylum Actinomycetota; class Thermoleophilia; order Solirubrobacterales; family 70-9; genus VAYN01. The sequence goes on from JBBDYP010000087.1 coordinate 45,302, forward strand.
GCAGGGGAACCACCGAACCCCGGTCCCAGGGCGAGATCGTGGTCACCCTGGGGTCGCGGCGCAGCGCCCGGACCAGCGCCGGGCCCTGCCGGTCGATTGCCGCCGCGGGGCCCCGCAGCAGGATCGGGAACGGCATCGAGGCGCCGAAATGCTGGCGCAGGAGATCGTTGGAGCGCGAGGAGTCGGTGCCCGGGATGTTGAGCGTCGTCGGCTCGAGCTTGCTCTCGACGCCGGTTCCGATCAGGCCGAGGACGATCAGCACCGCCGCCGCCACGACCAAGACGCCGCGCGGATGGCGCAGCGTCAACGGGCGGCGACGAGTGGAGTCCGACTCCTCGGACTGCAACCGCCCCCTGCTCCTCCTCCTTCCCACGCGTGGTAGTTTGGCGATCGGGGCTACGGGAGGAGCGAACGTATGCGGAAGACTGTGTTAAGGGTGTCCGCAGTGACTGCGGTGTTGTTACTGGTCGCCGCCGGATCAGCACTGGCGCTGCGGCTGCAGGTCGGCAACATCGTCGTCACCACCGACGGCGGCTTTTCGCCGACGACCCTGCCGAAGCATGAGTTCGCGCCGATCAGGCTGCACGGCTACGGCAAGATCGGGACCGCCGACGGGACCAACCCGCCGATCCTCAAGCAGATCGTGATCTGGTTCGACAAGCACGGCGCGGTGGAGACCCGCGGGCTGCCGAAATGCACGCCCGGAAAACTTGCGGCGACCACCACTCCGCAGGCCCGCAAGCTCTGCCCCGGGGCGATCGTCGGCAAGGGCTTCGGCAAGGCTGTCGTCAACTTCCCCGAACAGGGGCCGATCCCCGCCTCCTCGCCGATCACGATCTTCAACGGGCCGGAGAAGCACGGCAACCCGACCGTGCTCGCGCACGCCCACCTCACCGTTCCCGCGCCGACCACCTTCGTCGTCCCGATCGAGATCCAGCGGGTGCACGACGGTCGCTACGGCTTCAAGACCGTGGCGGAAATCCCCAAGATCGCCGGCGGCTACGGCACGCCGATCTACGGACGCCTGGCGATCGGCAGGGAATGGAAGTACAAGGGGAAGACCCTCAGCTACGCCAACGCGAGCTGCCCCGACGGGCGCCTCCAGGCGCAGGGGCAGTTCAAGTTCGACGACGGCACCCTGCTTCAGGGCACGCTCTTCCGGCCCTGCAAGGCCAAGGGCTAGCCGGGCCGCTCCGAGCGGACGCTAGCCTGGTTGAAGGGGAAGGATGAGGAGAGGGCTATCCAAAGCAGTCGTCGTCGTGGCCCTGTTCGGCCTGGTCGCCTGCGGCACCGCTTACGCGCTGCGGGCTGAAATCGGCGAGACGGTGCTGAGCGCCACCGCCAGCGTGCTGCCGCGGGAGCTGCCCGAGCACCGCGACGCGCCGGTCAAGCTGACCAGCATCACCCGCGTCGGGACCAGGGACGGGTCGATGCCCCCGGCGCTGGAGCGGCTCGAGTTCGAGTTCGACAAACACGGCTCGATCGAAACCAAGGGCGTCCCTGTCTGCACGATGGCGAAGCTGGCCGACACGATCCCCGCGGAGGCGAGGAAGCGCTGCGCGGGAGCACTGGTCGGTGAAGGCACCGGCAAGGCTCGCGTCCAACTCCCCGGGCAGGCGCCGATCCAGATCAGCTCCCCGCTGTCCTTCTTCAACGCCCCACCGGTGGGCGGCAAGCCGGCCCTGATCGCCCACGGCTATGAGACCGTGCCGGTGCCGAAGACCCTGCTGGTGCCGATCGTGATCGAACGGGTCAGGCACGGCCGCTACGGCTTCCGGGTCGAGATCGAGCTGCCGGAGATCGCCGGCGGCTACGGCGCCGCGACCCTCGCCGAAGCGACGCTGGGCCGCACCTTCAAGCGCGGCGCCGAGGAGGTCGGCTACGTGAACGCACGCTGCGAGGGCGGGCGGCTGCAGGTCCACGGGAGCGTCAGCTTCAGTAACGGGGATTTCTTCCCGTCGACCCTGTCCTCGGCGTGTCACGCGCCGCACTGAAGAGAGCCGCGCTCCTCTGCTGCGTGCTGGCGGCGCTGCTCGCGGGTGGGGCAACCGCGGCCGTCGTTGAAATCGACAACCTGATCCTCCACGCCGACGGCGGCTTCCGGCCGCGAGAGCTGCCTCGCGCCAAGTTTGCGCCGATCGAATTCAGGGGCTACGTCAACCTCGCCGCCAAAGACGGCGGCCCGCCCGTTGCGCTGAAACAGGCGATCGTCGACTTCGACCGCGACGGTCGGCTCAGCGTCGACGGCCTCCCCACCTGCCCGCCGGAACGGATCGCCCAGGCGAGCACCGAGGAAGCGCGCCAAGCCTGCCGCGGGGCGATCGTCGGCAGCGGCCGGATCGACGCGCTGATCTCCCTCGCCAGCGGCCCCGTCCCGGCGAGCTCCCCACTGACCCTCTTCAACGGCCCGCGCCTGGAAGACCGTCCGACCGTCGTCGTCCACGCCCGCACCACCGTGCCCGGCACCCAGACCTACGCGATCGTCGTCCCGATCGAACGGCGCCGTGGCGGCTTCCGCTACCGCGCCACCCTCGACGTCCCCCTGATCGCCGCCGGCCTCGGCGCCATCACCCACATCGACGTCAGGATCGGCCGCCGCTTCAGCGCCGGCGGTCAGCGTCGCAGCTACGTCTCCGCCCGCTGCTCCGACGGCATCCTCCAGACCCACGGCCGCTTCACCTTCGCCGACGGCACGGTCATCGACGGCGCCGTCGAAAAGTTCTGCCGGGCCCGCTGGCCGGGTAACGGCGCGGTGCGCTCGCCCACAGCGCCGGCTTCCTATACTTCCCGGCCCGGGCCGCTAGCTCAACTGGTTAGAGCAGGAGCCTCTTAAGCTCAAGGTTGAAGGTTCGAGTCCTTCGCGGCCCACTAGAGCACCGCGACTCGGGGGAAGACCCGCGGGGACGGTGCGTGTCTGCACGGATGGCGGCGGTGGACCGATGGTGGACTCTGGCGTCGTGTCCGATTCCGGAGGCGAGATTGAGATCGGTGGCGGCGCTCCGCTGCTCGAGGCCCGCGGGCTGGTCAGGACCTTCGGGCAGGGCGCAACCGCGGTCGAGGCGCTGCGGGACGTCGACCTCGCCGTCGAGGACGGGGCGATGGTCGCGATCATGGGGCCGTCGGGGTCCGGCAAGAGCACGCTCCTCCACATCCTCGGGGCGCTCGACCGGCCCGACGGCGGCACCGTCGCGGTGCGGGGCCGGCGCTACGACAACCTCTCCGACGCCGAGCTGACCCGGCTGCGCGGGGACGTCTTCGGCTTCGTCTTCCAGTTCTTCAACCTGCTGCCGACGCTGACCGCGGCCGAGAACGTGCTGCTGCCGGCGCTGGTCAACGGCGAGCGCCCGGCGAAGGTCGCGGCGCGCGTCGACGAGCTGATCGAGCTGGTCGGCCTCGGCGACCGCGCCGCCCACCTCCCCACCGAGCTCTCGGGTGGCGAGCAGCAGCGGGTCGCGATCGCCAGGGCCCTGCTTCGCGAGCCAGCCGTCGTCCTCGCCGACGAGCCGACCGGGAACCTGGACTCGCGCAGCGGTGGCACCGTGATGTCGCTGCTGCGGCAGGTGGTCGACGCTGGCCAGACCGTCGTCATGGTCACCCACGACCCGGCGGCGGCGGCGCTCGCCGACCGCGTCGTCTTCCTCCGCGACGGCGGCATCGTCGGCGAGGTGCAGGGCGGGGACACGGGCCGCGTCATCGATGCCTTCCGCCGCGCCAGCACCGGCACCGGCACCGGCACCGGCAGCGACGAGCAGGTTCCGGTGTGAGCGCGCGGGCGACTCCCCACGGCGCCCGCATCCACTCCTTCGCGGGGCTCGGGCTGCGCTCCCTTCGCGCCCGGCCGCTGCGCTCGGCGCTGACCACCGGCGGGATCGTGCTCGGCGTGGGCATGGCCTTCGGCGTGCTGATCCTGGTCGGCACGATCCACTCCACCTTCGACCGCCTCTACGGCCAGCTCTACGGCAACGCCTCCCTGGTCGTCTCCGGCAAGGCATCGATCGGCTCCCTTCCGGCGGCGACGCTCGGCAAGGTGAGGCAGGTCGACGGAGTCCAGGCGGCGTCCGGAAACATCTTCAGCCTGATGCGACTGGTCGACGAGCGCGGGCGGGCGGAGACCGGGCGCAGCTCGACCCTCTTCGTCGAGGGGCGCGATTTCAGCGGCCCCAACACGACCACCGCGAGGACCGTGGAGGGGAGGGAGCCGACGACGGGGCGCCAGATCGAGCTCGAGCAGAGCTGGGCCGACCACCAGGGCCTGGCAGCCGGGGACACCGTGCGCTTCGCCACCCCCGCCGGCCTCGCGGCCCTGACCGTCACCGGGCTCTTCAAGTTCGAGGGGGGCCTCGACCTCGGCGGCTACGGGACGGCCGCGATGCCGATCGCGACGGCGAGGAAGCTGATGGACAAACCCGATACCTGGGACGAGATCACGGTCGTCCTCGGCGAGGGCGCTTCGGTAGCCGCGGTCCAGCGGGGGATCGAAGCCGTCACGGGGCCCGGCATCGAGGTCAGCACCCCCGCCGCCAAGGGCGAAGAAGCCAACGAACAGCTCTCCGGGCTCGACATCGTCCTCTACTTCTTCTCCGGCATGGCGGTCTTCGTCGGCGCCTTCCTGATCCTCAACTCGTTCAACATGACGGTGCTGCAGCGCATCCGCGAGATCGGGACGCTGCGAGCGCTCGGGGCCTCGCGGCGACGGGTCGCCTCCTCGGTCGTCGGCGAGGCGCTGGTCCTCGCGGTGATCGGGTCTCTGCTGGGCCTCGGGCTCGGGCTCGGGCTCGCCTACCTCCTCGCCGAGGCGATGCGCAGCCTCTTCGGCCTGCCAGTCGCCTCCCTCGCGGTCACCTCGGGCGCGATAGTCGCGGCGATCCTGGTCGGATTCATGGCGACCGTCGCCGGCTCCCTCTACCCGGCGTTGCGCGCGGGCCGGATCGCCCCGATCCGCGCCCTCATCGGCGGTTCAGCGGTCGAACGGCGGCCCGGTTTGGTGCGAGCCCTGGCCGGCGCCGCCCTCTTCCTCCCCGGGCTCGCGGTCGGAGGCCTTTACTGGTTCAGCACCGAGACCGGCGGGGTGCTGGCCGCGATCGTCGGGGTCGGCTCGACCGTGGTGATGTTCGTCGGCATGGTGCTGCTGGCGCCGTTCGTGATCCTGCCGATCATCCGCCTGATGGCGGGGCCGACGCGGGCGCTGATGCCGGCGGAAGGGCGGCTCGCCACCGACTCGCTGCGGGCCAATCCGCTGCGGACCTCGGCGACCGCGGCGACCCTGGTCGTGGCGCTCTCGGTGGTGGTCGTGAACGCGACGATGGGCGCCAGCTTCGTCGGTTCGATCTCCGACGAGATCGACGCCCGCTTCGCCCGCGACCTGACCGTGCAGCCGATCGGCTTCTCCGAGTACGGCGGCGGGCCCGGATCGACCATCGCCACTCCGATCAGCCCGGCGGATCGCGGCGCTGCCGGAGGCCGGCACGGTGACGCCGCGGCGCGTCGTCTACATGAGCAGCCTGCCGGGCGGCGACGCGCAGGGCCTGCTGGTGGCCGTGGATCCCGCGGCCTGGCCGCGGGTGGACGACAGCGAGTACGAAGGCGCGTCGACGGAAGAGGTCATGGCCGGGCTGGCGGCCGGCGGCGTCGTGCTCGGCAAAGGGTACGCGGACAACATCGGGCTGGGGGTCGGGGACGAGCTGAGCCTGAGGGGCGCCTCGGGCGGCCGCCGCGCCCCGATCGTCGGCATCCTCGACACCTTCGAAGCCAGCGGCAACGAGGTGATGGTCTCCCTGCGCACGATGGAGCGGGTCTACGGAATCGGCACCGACTCGCAGCTGGCGATAGCGGCGCGCTCCGACGCCGACCGCCGGGCTCTGTCGACCAAGGTCAACCGGCTGATCGAACGCGACTACCCGAACCTGGAAACGGTCTCGAACGTCGAAGTGAAGCGCAAGTACGAAGACGAAATCAACCAGCAGTTCGCCTTCTTCAACGCGATCATCGGCATCGCCGTGATCGTCGGCCTGCTCGGCATCGTCAACACCCTCTCGATGTCGGTGATCGAACGGACGCGGGAGATCGGCGTCCTGCGGGCGCTCGGCGGCTCGCGCTGGCGGATCCGCCGGATGATGCTCGACGAGAGCCTGCTGATCTCGCTCGCCGGGGCGCTGGTCGGGATCGCCGCCGGGATCCTGATCGCCGTCGTCTGGATCATCGCGGTGCGCGAAAGCTCCCTGGTTGGGTTGGAGATCCGCTTCCCGGTGACCACGCTGATCGTGATCGGCATCCTCGGCGTCGTCCTCGGCGCCCTCGCCGCGATCCTGCCGGCCCGCCGCGCCGCCGGCCTCGACCCGCTTCAGGCGCTCACGTACGAGTAGCTATTCCGAGAGGGTGCTGCCGCCGCCGAGGCCGCCGAGCGGATTCTGGAGGCTTTCCGGACCGGCGCCGCCCTGTTTCGCCGCTTTGTTGGCTTCGACGAGCTGCTTCTGGAATTCCCTGGCGCGTTTTTCGATTTCCTCGAACTGGTTTTCGAGGTTCTGGCGTTCGAACTTGGAGTTGGCGTAGCCCTTCGCTTCGTTGAGGGCCTTCTCGGCCCCCTTGTAGTCGAAGGTGTAGAGGGTGTAGAGCGCGAACGTGCTGAGGCTGCCGAGGCTGGGTCGCTGTTCGGCGAGGATTCCCTGCGCTTCCGCGGCGGCTTTGATGTTGGCCTCGGCTTCGTTGCTGGTGCGTGAAGTCTGGGCCAGGCTGAAGAGCGCCGGTGAGATCAGCTGGGCGCCACCCGCGCTCGGTTCGTCGGTCGCTTCCAGGTACGCGGACCAGGTCGCGCTCGCCTTCTCGAACTGCTGGCGGGACTCGACCGTGAGCAGCGCTTCGCCGGTCGTCGGGTTGGTTTCAGACAGCGCGTTGGCGGTGGCGACCTGGGTCCGGGTCAGGCTCAGCAGCAGGTCGGGATTCTCCGGGTCTTTCACCAGTTTGCGTTCGATCCTCGCGGCCTGGTCTTCGAGCTGGGAGGCGGCTTCGCTGCCTTCACCGCCGCCGTTGAACAGATTGCCGATGCCCGGCCCGGCGAGGATGAGGAGGCTGAGCCCCATCAGCAGGGCAAGGATCGCGTAGACGACTTTGACGACGTTACGCCGCTTTCCGCGGATGTCGAACAGCATCTTGTGTTCCTTGTCGCCCGACGCCATCAGCTCTTCTCTCTACTCCTGGGTGGAGGGCTCTGCCATCCCTCCCGGTTCTCCCGGCCGGCCAAAGGCCCGTGCGAGCAAGATACTCAACTCAAACAGAACAAGCAGCGGAACCATCTCAATCAGCATCGAGACCGGGTCCACCCCGGGCAGCGCCGCGGCGACGATGGCGATGACCAGATAGGCGTAGCGGCGGTTCGCGGTCAGTTGATCGACGCTGACGATCCCCAGCCGCGTGACTGCCAGGATCGCAAGGGGCATCTGGAAGAGGAGGCCGCAGGCGATCTCGGTGGTCGAGAAGAAGCTGTAGTAGTCGCGGGCGCGGACCTGGACGTTGAACTGGTTGTCGTTGAAGTTGAGCAGGAAGCTGACGGCCGCCGGCATCACGACGAAGTAGGCGAAGGCGATCCCCGCCACGAAGAGCAGCGGGAAGACCAGCAGGATCGGGAGGATCACCTTGCGCTCGGCGGCGCTGAACGCCGGCAGCACGTAGGCGTAGATCTGGTAGAGGAAGATCGGCAGCGAGAGGATGAGCGCTCCGTAGACGGAGACCGTCAGGGTCGTCGTGAACGGCTCGGTGATGCCGAAGGTGATCAGCCGCTCGTGCTGGTCGGGCAGGGGCCCGGAGGCGATCTCGAGCAGCAGGTGGTTCTGCCAGAAGCAGAGCGCCAGGGCGACGCCGAAGACCGCGATGCAGACGATCAGGCGCGCCCGCAGCTCGTCGAGGTGCTCTACGAGGGTGAGGCGATCCTCATGGGAGACCGCCTTGACGCGGCGGGGCATCCCGGCGCGTCCTCAGCCGCGTTTGTCGTGAGCGACCTCGGCCTCCGCCGGCGGCTCGACGGGAGTCGTCGGCGCCTTCGAGGCGCTGAGTGCTTTGACGTCGTCATCGTCGTCGTCGTCGTGATCGCCGCCGATCGAGCCTTTGAACTCGCGGATGCCACGGCCCAGGGAGCGGCCGAGCTCCGGCAGTCGTTTCGGGCCGAAGACGAGCAGAGCGATGACGAGGACGATTGCGATCTCGGGAAGTCCGATGTTTCCTGGCATCTCGACCATGGTAACGGGGTCGAGGGACCGCCGGATCGGCGTCAGTCGAGCATTTGGATACTCGGTAGTGGGGTTATCTTCGAAATTTCGGAAAAGTACGGATCAAGTCCCCCCCAACGGGGTTCGATAGTGGAGAGATGAGAGAGCCCGGCCACGACAAGACGAAGCAAGTCGCGGAGCTGCACATCTGTCCCGAGTGCGGCTCGGACCTGGTGCAGCCGACCTGCTGGGAGCGGGCCGGGGACCGGGCGCACTGGCGAGTCTGGCGGCGCTGCCCCGAGTGCGAGTGGTTCTGCCAGGGCGTCCACGGGGAGAGCGAGATCGACGCCTTCGACGAGCAGCTCGACATCGGCGCCCACACGCTGGCCGACGAGCTGCGCGCGCTGGAGCACTCGAACATGGCCGACATGGCCAACGCCTTCGTCGCCGGGCTGGCGGCGGACCTGATCACCGCCGACGACTTCGCTTAGCCGGGCGCCTCGCTCGCCAGCTCCGGCCTCGGTGATTCGGGCTGGGATGAGGCCACGGGGGAAGGCCGGGTGCCCCTCCCCCGGAGGCCGTCGCGCAGCTGGTCGCTTGCCAGGGTTCGGGTTGTTGGTCCGGGAGCCTCCGGGGGAGGGGCACCCGGCCTTCCCGCCGGAGCCTGATTCCGCGCTGACAAGGTGGCGAGGATCGATAGCTCCCGTCCCTTGGGAGCTATTCGCTTTCACGGAAGCCGCTCACCCTGGAAGCTCGGCGAGAGCTTCGTGGGGAGGGGTTGGGGGTCTCTCGCGCGCGCGGCGTCCTGATTTTCGCAGTGCCCGTCGGCGAGCGATGCGAAGTTAACGGCGAAAATCCCAGCAAGCGCGAGAGACCCCCAACCCCTCCACGCAAGACCCCTCTCGAGGCTTCGGCGCGGGATCGACCGTTTAGCTGTAGCGCTGGACGACGCCGTCGGCGACGAGGGAGAGCAGCTGCCGTTGTTCGGGCTCGAAGCTGGCTCCTTCGAGCTGGCGCTTGCCCGCTGTGACCATCTCCAGGGCTCGGGACCTGACCTTTTCGAGGGCGCCCGTGGCGGCGATCCGATCGCAGAGAGCCTGCGCCGAGGCGGGGTCGAGGCCGTGCAGGTCGACCCCGCGGATGCCGGGATCGACTTCGGCCGCCTCGATCAGCGGCAGCGTGACCGTGCCATCGAGCAGGTCGGTGCCCCGCGCCTTGCCCGTCCGCTCCGGCGGGCCGCTGACGTCGAGGACGTCGTCGAGAAGCTGGAAGGCGAGCCCGACCTCGGCTCCGAACCGGCGCAGGTGCTCGTCGTCGTGCCCGAGCAGGCAGGCGCATTCGAACAGGGTCGCCGTCTTCAGGCGGCAGCGGGCGAGGTAACGCTCCTCGGAGATGCCCAGGTCGAAGGCGTCCTGGCGCTGGGCCAGCTCGCCCCGCGCCAGGGCCACCGCGGCGTCGGCCAGGAGCTGCACCGAGCGGGTGTCGCTGGCGCCGGAGAGCAGGGCGAAGGCACGAGAGAGGAGCAGGTCCCCGGTGGCCACCGCGCGGTCGCGGCCCGAGGTCGCGGCGACGGTCGGGTGGCCGCGGCGAAGCGGCGCCTCGTCGATGACGTCGTCGTGGACCAGGGTCGCCATGTGGACCAGCTCGATCGCCGTCGCTGCCCGCGCCGAAGCATCGCTCCCCTTCTCCCCGGCGCAGAGCAGGACCAGCATCGGCCGCAGTCGCTTGCCGCCGGCGGCAAGAGTCGCGGCGGCGTCCCCACCGAGCGGCTCGCCGTGCTCTGCGATCGCCTCTCGCAGCCCGTCCTCGACCTCGCCGAGCCGTGCCGGGAGCCAGCGGCTCGACGCATCCAGGACCGCCGTCACCGGCGGCGGGACGGCCGAGCGGCGGGTCACTCTGGGAGGTGCCCCTTGATGCCGCTGTGGATCGCGATGATCCCACCGGCCAGCACCGTGTACCGGATCCGCTCGAAGCCGGCCCGGTCCATCCCCTCCGCCAGCCCGCGCGGGCTGGGAAAGCTCCGGACCGACTCCGGCAGGTAGGAGTAGGCCTCGGGCTCGCCGGAGAAGGTGCCCAGAAGCGGCACGATGCGGTCGAACCAGAGCGAGTAGAAGGTCGAGAGCGGCGGCCGGGTCGGCTGCGTGATCTCGAGGATCACGAGGCGGCCGCCGGGCTTCAGGACCCGCGCCATCTCGCGCAGGCCGCGGTCGAGGTCGGCAAGGTTGCGCACGCCGAAGCCGACGGTCACCGCGTCGAAGCGCACGCCGTCATAGGGCAGCTCCAGTGCGTCGGCCCACTCGAAGCGAAGCCCGCTCGCCCCCCGCTCCGCAGCCTTCTCGCGGGCCAGGTCGAGCATCGGCTCGGAGAAGTCGCAGCCGACGACGCGCCCGCCGGGAGCGACGCGCCCCGCCAGCTCCAGAGCAAGGTCGCCGGTGCCGCAGCAGACGTCGAGCGCGGAGTCCCCCGGCCCGAGCTCGGCCCGCTCGGCGGCGCGCTGACGCCAGCGGTGGTGCAGCCCCGCCGTCATCACCGAGTTCAGCGCGTCATACCGCCCGGCGACGCGGTCGAACATGCGGTTGACCTGCCCGGCGAAGTCGGGAGATTCGCGGTTTTGGTTGATCGTGTCCATTTGCCTCCGGAGAGTGCTCAGCCAAGCAGGTCGGCGGACGCAGGTCGAGTGGGGGTGCGAGCGTAGCGGAGCTACGTGAGCGGCCCCGCGAGGCCGAGGACTCCGAGATGCGCCGGCTCTGAGTGCCCTCAGTCGAGGGACGAGAGGAAGTCCGCCAGCTCGTTGAGCTTTTTCTGCGGCAGATCGCGGAAGGAAGGCATGATACCCGGCCCGATTTCCACCGAGCGCAGGATCGCCGCGCGCGGGACCTGCCGCGCGATGTGGGTCAGGTCCGGTCCCGGCCCGTTGTTCCCGTTCTCGCCGATCTTGTGGCAGGCCAGGCAGCCGGCGCCGGCGGTGACCTCCTTGCCCGCCTCGTACTGGGGCGCGACGGCCATCTCGATCTCGGTCGGCGAGCCGCCGGTGGCGCCGAGGTAGGTCAGGTAGCCCATCGCGACGATCGTCAGGATGCCGGCGGTGGCGGCGATCGGGCGGCGCTCGGGGCGGCGCTCCGGCCCGCGGTCGTAGAACGGCAACAGGAGGAGCAACACCATGCAGATCGTCGGGATGCCGATCGTCGCGATCGGGACCAGCTCCGGCGGTTTGATCACGCGCAGGACCTCGAAGAGGAAGAAGAAGTACCACTCGGGCCGGGGCACGTAGGTGGTCGAGGTCGGGTCCGCCTTCGGGCCCTGCTCGGCGCCGAGGATGATCGACATCGCGATGATCACGCCGACGACGATCAGCGCCATCGCCGAGTCCTTCAGCACCGCGTAGGGGAAGAACGGCTTCCCCTTCTTCTTCAGGAGCTCGTACTCCTCCAGGTATGCCTGCTTGTCCTGCGGCTTCATGAGCTCGCCGAGGCTCCGTTGCCCTCGGCGCCGGCGTCGAGCTGGGCGACCGGGGCGGCGTTCTTGGGCTTCTCGGCCCGGACCCACGGCGGCGCCGTGGTGCCGAGCTTGACCACCAGGTACATGTGGGCCCCGATCAGGGCGATGATCGCGCCGGGGACGAGCAGCATGTGGATCGCGTAGAAGCGCGAGAGGGTGGTGGCGCCGAGCTCGGGGCCGGCGCGCAGGAAGTCGCTCAGGTAGGGGCCGACGACCGGACCGGTGCCGTTGATGTTGATGCCGACGATCGAGGCCCAGAAGGAGCGCTGGTCGAACGGCAGCAGATAGCCGGTGAAGGCCATCGTCATCGTCAGGATCAGCAGCACGACGCCGATCACCCAGTTCAGCTCCCGCGGGTACTTGTAGGCGCCGAAGAAGAAGGTGCGGCCCATGTGCAGGAAGATCAGGATCACCATCACGCTCGAGCCCCATTTGTGCATCCCGTGCACGAATGCCCCGAGCGGGACCTCGTTGTTGATGTGGGAGATCGAGGCGTAGGCCTGGGTCGCCGAGGGCGTGTAGAACATCGCCAGGAAGACGCCGGTGACCGCCTGGACGATGAAGGCGAAGAGCGTCGCCGAGCCGAGCGTGTAGAACCAGTTGGTCCCCTTCGGCACCTTGCGGAAGAGCATCCCCGTGAGGATGCCGCTGGCGCCGGTGCGCTGGTCGACCCAGGCGAGGACGTCGACGGGCGCTTCCACCGCTTTCTCGGTGAGGCGCTGGACGTCGGTCTGGCGCTCGGGCGGCGAGCTCTTCAGGTCGGCTGGAGCCTGGCCCTTGGCCGTTCCCGCCTGCCCCGGCTTGGCCGGTTTGCGCAGTGGGGCGGGGACTATCGAGTCGGGGAGCTTTGGCATCAGGGCGCCGGGAAGGTAGACGGTCGCGGCGGGTAGAGGTATTCCCAGATTCCGCCGGTGAACTCGCCGGGGTCACGGGCGCGGACCGGCTCGAGCTGGGAAGTCACGCTGAAACGGGGGCCGACCTCGACCTGGCCGCCGCGAATCCGGGTCTGGAACTGGTCGAGCGGCCGCACCGGCGGGCCGCCGATGCGCTTGCCCTGGAAGTCGTAGACGCCACCGTGGCAGGGGCAGATGAAGTTGCCCGCGGCCTCGACGAAGCGGACCGGGCAGCCGAGGTGGGCGCAACGGTTGGAGACGGCGATGTAGGCGTTGGGGTCCTCGTCGAACTGCTCGGAGCCTTTGCGGATGTAGGCGGTGGTCTTGCCGGCGTCGCCGATTCCCTCGGTCTCGGTGAAGACGACCTGGCGGTAGGTGTCTTCGACGAAGTCGCTGACCGGGCCGACCGCCTCCCAGCGCTCCTTGCCGCGATGGAAGATCGGGGCGACCGCGAAGCCGACGGCGGGCAGGACTATGGCCGCGCCGGCGATTCCACCGAGTCCCTGGGCGGCGATCGTGAAGGCGCGACGGCGAGTCATCGACTCGCCCTCGAAGTAGCCGGGAGGGTCGGGTTTGACCCGCTGCTGCCGGGGGGCCTCTTCGGCCCCGTTCATCTTGTCCGCGTCGTCAGCCACAGTCGGTTTGCGTTCGGTCGCGCAGTCTATTGCGTTGGCCGCGGGACGGTGTCACGACCAGCGATCTCCTGGGCGGCCGCCGTCCACAGGCCCGGGACGGCCTCCTCGCAGCCTTCGGCGTGGAGCTGGGCGCAGCGGCTGATCAGGTCGGAGAGGACCGCCACGGCGGCGGTGTCGCCGAGGGCGGCGAGCCGGTCGAGGCCGAGGGCGTAGAGGTAGTCGCCGGCGAGCAGCGCGAGGTCGGCGTCGTGCCCGGCCAGCAGCCGCGGCTCCCCGTAATGGAGGAGATAACCCTCGCGGACCGCCTCGACCACCAGCGCGTACTCGCCCGGGGCCGCGGCGGCGCGGGGGCCGGCCGCGGCGATGCAGCCCAGCTCGGGCGCGGCGGCGGGGTCGACCACGTGCGGTGAGATCGGGGTGTCCTCGTCGCGGAGTTGGGCGGCGAGCAGGCGCAGGGCGTCCGCTGGCATTCCGTGGTTCCTTTTGTCCGTCATAGGTGCATAAGGAACCACGCGGCGGGACCGGCGCTCATGCCAGCGCCTCGCCGAGTGACTCCGCGGCCGCTTCGAGGGTGCGGTCGATGGTGGACTCGTCATGGGCGAGGGAGACGAACCAGGCCTCGAACTGGGACGGAGGCGGGTAGACGCCGCGGTCGAGCAAGGCGCGGCAGAAGCGGGCGTGGGCGGCCGTGTCGCAGGCGGTCGCCCCGGCGAAGTCCCGCACCGGCTCGGAGCTGAAGAAGAGCGTGGTCAGGCCCGGGGCGCTGGCGACCTGGAGGGGGCGGTCGGCGGCCAGCGCGGCGAAGCCGCCGGCCAGGCGGGTGGTCAGCTCACCGAGGCGCTCGTAGGCGGCGCCGTCGAGGTGGGCCAGGGTCGCCAGCCCGGCGGCGGCGGCGAGTGGGTTGCCGGAGAGGGTCCCCGCCTGGTAGACGTCGCCGACGGGGGCGATCCGTTCCATCGCCTCGCGCGGGCCGGCGAAGGCGGCGGCCGGCAGGCCGCCGCCGAGGACCTTGCCGAGCACGGTCAGGTCGGGTTCGATCCCGTAGAGCTCCTGGGCGCCGCCGCGGGCGACGCGGAAGCCGGTGATGACCTCGTCGAAGACGAGCAGGGCGCCGGTGGCGGCGGTCGCCTCGCGGAGGAACTCGAGGAAGCCGTCGGCGGGCGGGACCACGCCCATGTTGGCGGCGATCGGCTCGGCGAGGAGGGCCGCGACCGGGTGCTCCTCGAGCGCGCGGGAGACGGCCTCGCGGTCGTTCCAGGGGACGACGACGGTGGACGCCGCCTGCGCCGCGGGGACGCCCGGGCTGCCGGGGACGCCGAGCGTCGCCAGACCGGAGCCGGCGTCGGCGAGCAGCCCGTCGGAGTGGCCGTGGTAGGCGCCGGCGAACTTGAGCACGACCTCGCGGCCGCTGATCGCCCGGGCCAGCCGCACCGCGCTCATCGCCGCCTCGGTCCCGGAGCTGGTCATCCGCACCATCTCCACCGAGGGGACGCGGGCGGCGACCTGCTCGGCCAGCTCGACCTCGATCGCGGTCGCGGCGCCGTAGCTCGTCCCCCGCTTCGCCGCCTCGATCACGGCGGCGATCACCCCCGGCTCGGCGTGGCCGAGGATCAGCGGCCCCCAGGAGCCGACCCAGTCGAGGTAGCGGTTGCCGTCGACGTCGACCAGCTCGCAGCCCTCGCCACGCTCGATGAAGATCGGGTCGCGGCCGATCTGCCGCATCGCCCGCACCGGTGAGTTGACGCCCCCGGGCAGGACGCGGAGGGCGCGCTCGTACAACCCCTGCGAACTAGGAATGCTCCGCCTCCCAGGCGGCGTAGTCGTCGGTGAAGTAATGGAGGCGGATCTTCTTGTACTCGGTCGAGGAGTAGAGGGTGGCGCGGCCGTCGGGGCCGATCCCGCACTCCTTGGCGATCGAGTCGAGGATCGCGTCGCACTCCTCCTTGGAGCGGCCGTGGGCCATCGTGAAGACGCTGTAGGGCCAGTCCTCGTAGGTCGGGCGCTGGTAGCAGTGGGAGATGCCGCGGAAGGAGGCCATGCGGCCGCCGACCTCGAGGATCTCGTCCTCCGGGACCTTCCAGACCCCCATGCCGTTGGCGGAGAAGCCGGCGCGGCGGTGGTAGAGGATCGCCGCCACGCGGCGCAGGATCTTGCGGTCGATCATCCCCCGCAGGCGCTCCAGCAGCTCATCGGTGTCGATCCCGAGCCCGGAGGCGGCCTCGTCGTAGGGCCGCTCGACCGCGGCCATCGGCCCCTGCAGCGCCCGGATCAGGGCGATGTCGTCCTCGTCGTAGGGCTGCGCCTCCAGCTCGCGAGGCGGCGCGGCCTCCACCGCCGTGGCGAGGGCGTCGGTGCCCTTCTCCATCTCCAGGTTCATGTTGATCTTGAACAGGGTCAGGGTCGGCAGCTGCCGCATCGAGGTCGCGCCCGTCTCCCGCATCAGCACCTCGAGGGTGCCGGCGAGGCCGAGCTCGGAGTCGGGCGGGGTGGCGATCGTGAACCAGAGGTTGAAGTCGTGGGTGCGCAGGTAGTTGTGGGAGACGCCGGGGTGGGCGTTGACCGCCGCCGCGGCCCGCTGCGGGTTCTCGGCGTCGACTTTGGCGGCGACCAGCATCGACTCGTAGCCGAGCGCGCGGGTGTCGAAGATCGGCGTGATCTCGCGGATGATCCGGCCGTCGAGCAGGCGTTGGGTCCGGGTGAGGACGTCGTCGAGCTCCAGCTCGGCCTCGGAGGCGACCAGCGCGAACGGCTCGGGGTCGAGCGGGAAGTTCGACTGCAGCATGTTCATCAGCCGCTTGTCGGTCTCGTCGAGCGGGATCGCCGAGCCGCCCTTGCGGGAGCGGGCCTTCGACTGGGGCGTCTTCACCGACATCTCGCGCTCACGCTCGCTCGGTCGCGGAGAATCAGATCGTGACGCTCCCTCGCTCGGTTCGCTATAGCCACGGGGCGGCCTCCTTCGCGTAGTAGGTGACGATCGCGTCGGCGCCGGCGCGGCGGATCGAGGTGAGGGTCTCGACGACCGCCTGGCGCTCGTCGATCCAGCCGTTCGCGGCGGCGGCCTTGAGCATCGAGTACTCGCCGGAGACGTGGTAGGCGGCGACCGGGGCACCTGTCGCGTCCTTGACCCGGCGCACGACATCCAGGTAAGGGGTCGCGGGCTTGACCATCAGCATGTCCGCTCCCTCTTCGAGGTCCAGCTCGGCCTCGCGCACCGCCTCGGCGGCGTTGGCGGGGTCCATCTGGTAGCCGCGCCGGTCGCCGAACTCGGGGGTCGACTCGGCGGCGTCGCGGAAGGGCCCGTAGAAGGCGGAGGCGTACTTGGCGCTGTAGGCGATGATCGGCACCTCGGAGTGGCCCTCCTCGTCGAGCTGGTAGCGGATCGAGCCGATGCGCCCGTCCATCATGTCGCTGGGCGCGACCGCGTCGGCGCCGGCCTCGGCGTGGGAGATCGCGGTTTTGGCCAGCAGCTCGACGGTGATGTCGTTGTCGACCTCGCCCTCGCGGACGACGCCGCAGTGGCCGTGCGAGGTGTACTCGCAGAGGCAGACATCGGTGATCACGACCAGGTCGGGGTGGGCCTCCTTGAGGGCGCGGACCGCCATCTGGACGATCCCCTCGTCGTCGTAGGCGCTGGTGCCGACGTCGTCCTTGGTCGCCGGAACCCCGAACAGCAGGACCGCCCCGACTCCGGCGGCGGCGATCTCGCCGGCCTCCTCGACCAGGCCCGAGATCGAGAAGCGCTCGATGCCGGGCATCGAATCGATCCCCTCGCGGATCCCCTCGCCGGCGGCGACGAACACTGGCTGGATCAAACGCCGCGGCGACAGCTCGGTCTCACGGACGAGACCACGCAAGGTGTCGGTCCTACGCAGGCGCCGCAGGCGGGTGGCGGGAAAGGGCATCTGCGTCCGATTCTAGGGAGGGGAGGCCGGATGCCCCTCCTCTCTCAACTTGCTCGGGTGGATCGTGCACTGGCCTTCCGAGGTTCGGGCAACCGAGAAGTACAAGCCGTTCGGAGGGGCATCCGGCCTCCCCTCCCGGGTAGCGTTGCGCAGATGGAGGGGGCCGTCATCGCTGCGCTGGAAGCTCACGGACTCGTGAAGAGGTACGGGGAGCGGGAGGCGCTCAGGGGAGTCAGCTTCGAGGCGGGGGCTGGGGAGCTGGTGGCGATCATCGGGCCCAACGGGGCGGGGAAGACGACGCTGCTCTCGATCCTGGCCGGGATCCTCAGGCCTGACGAGGGCGAGCTGCGGGCTCCGAGCGGGGAGGTGGGCTGGGTCCCCCAGCAGGCGGCGCTCTACCGGCGGCTGACGGTCGACGAGAACCTGCTGCTGTTCGCGCGGCTCGAGGGTCACGAGGATCCGCGCGCCTCGGTCGAGCAGATGCTCGAGCTCACCGGCCTGGGCGAGCGGCGCGGGGAGATCGTCGCCCGCCTCTCCGGCGGCAACCAGCAGCGGGTCAACATCGCGATCGGGCTGCTCTCGCGGCCGGCGGTGCTGCTGCTCGACGAGCCCAGCGTCGGGCTCGACCCGCGCCAGCGGGCGCGGCTGTGGGGGTTCGTCTCCGGCCTCGCCGGGCGCGGCACCACCGTGATCTTCTCCACCCACGACATCCAGGAGGCCGAGCGCTACGGCGGCCGCCTGCTGGTGCTGGCCGACGGCGAGTCCCTCTTCGACGGTTCGGCGGCGGCGCTGCGCGAGGCGGTCCGCCGCGAGGCGCCCGGGGCAGCCGACCGCGACTTCGAGACCGCCTTCGTCGCCTACCTGCACCACCGGGGGCACTGACCGTGCGCTGGCTGCTGCTGAAGGACCTGCAGATCCTCCGCCGCTCGCCCCTGCAGGCGGTCCTTCTCGTCGTCTACCCGGTCCTGATCGCGATCCTGGTCGGCTTCGCGATCTCGCGCAGCCCCGAGAAGCCCCGGGTCGCCTTCCTCAACGAGGTCCCGGCCGGGACCCGGATCAACGTCGGCGGCCAGCAGCTGCCGGCGGCCGGGGTCAGCAACCGGATCTGCCGGCGGGTCGAGTGCATCGACGTCAACAGCCGCGACGAAGCCGTCGGGGCGGTCGAATCCGGTGACGCGCTGGCGGCGCTGGTCCTGCCCGCCGACCTCGTCAACAAGCTCAACTCGCTCTCGACCCTGACCCCGGGGACGCCGCAGGTGGAAGTGCTGGTCAACGAGGAGGACCCGGTCAAGGCGCAGCTCGTCGACGACCGCATCACCGCCCTGCTGGCGCAGGCGAACCTGGCGATCGCGCGGCGCATCGCCGGCGAAGGCGGCCGCTACCTCGACCTCCTGATCGACGGTGGCGACTTCCAGGTGCTGGGGCAGACGGTCCACATCCTCGGCCTGCGCGCGACCGCTCGGATCCTCGCGGCGCTGGAGCCGGCGCTTCCGGCGGGGCCGCTGCGCGACTCGCTGAGCGAGGTGACCGACTTCGCCGGTCAGGCCCGCGACAACCTCGACGTCGCCCAGCCGCTGATCGACCGGCTGGCGCAGCCGATCGAGATCGAGAAGGTCGTGGTCGGCGGCTCCTCGCCGCCGCTGGAAACCTTCGCGATCGCCGTCGCCGCGACCCTGACCCTGGCCTTCGTCACGGTGCTCCTAGTCGCCGGGTCGCTCGCCCTCGAGCGCGAGGAGAACGCGTTCCCGAGGCTGACCCGCGGCCTCGTCTCACGCGAGGCGCTGCTCGGCGAGAAGGTGCTGCTCGGCGTCGGCGTCGGGCTGGTCGTGACCCTGGTGATGCTCGCCGGGCTGCAGATCTTCGTCCCCCTGCAGTGGAGCCGCTTCGGGCTGTGGCTGCTGGCGATCCTCGCCGGCGGTGCTGCGCTCGGGGCGGCGGGAGCGGCGCTCGGGGCGGTCGCGCGCGAGGTCCGCGCCGTCTCCCTGCTCGCCTTCATGGTGACCCTGCCGATCGCCTTCCTCTCGCTGGTCCCCTCCGGCGCGGTCGGCAGCGGCATCTTCGGCGCGGTCGGCATCGTCACCGCCGCCTTTCCCTTCAAGCCGGCCCTGCGGGCGATGACCGCGGCGCTCGATCCGGCGGGCCCGGGGATCTGGGCGCCGCTGGCGCACCTGGCGATCCTGACCCTCGCCTACGGCCTCCTCGCCCGCTTCGCTCTGCGCCGCTTCGCGTCTGTCTGAGTCCGCACTTCCCGTAACCCGGGGCGCGCTCGCAGCATTTGGTCCCCTATGGGGGCCCGAATGCTGGAAGCGGCGCGCCGCCCCCCGGGATCGCGTGCGGGTGGGCAAGCGCCCGTTTCACGATTTCGCCCGTCTGCACCGGCTCCACCACTCGGTTCGATCTCGCAGATAGGGTCAGCGAGGTATGCGAGTCCTGTTCATCGGCGACGTGGTCGGCAGCCCCGGGCGGCGCGGGCTGCGCGAGGCGATGCCGGGGCTGCGCGAGGCCCACTCGCCCGACCTGGTGATCGTCAACGGGGAGAACTCCGCCGGCGGCATGGGCATCACCGAGCGCACCGCCAACGACATGTTCGCGGCGGGAGCCGGCGTCATCACCACCGGCAACCACGTCTACCGTCACCGCGAGGCCTACGAGTTCCTCGACCGCGAGGAGCGGGTCGTGCGACCGGCCAACTACCCGCAGGCCAACCCCGGCCGCGGCCACACCGTGGTCGAGGTCGGCGGGAGGCGAATCGCGGTGGTCAACCTCAGCGGTGGCGTCGGCCTCAGGGTCGCGCGCTCGCCCTTCGACACCGTCGACGGAATCCTCGACCGGATCAAGGCCGACGCCGTCGTCGTCGACTTCCACGCCGAGGTGACCAGCGAGAAGGTGGCGATGGGCTGGCACCTCGACGGCCGGGTCGCAGCGGTGCTCGGCACCCACACCCATGTGCCGACGGCTGACGCCCGTGTGCTGCCCGGCGGCACCGCGTTCATCTCCGACGTGGGGATGACGGGATCGCGGGCCAGCGTGCTCGGGGTCAAGCCGGAGCAGGCGCTGGCGTCGATGATCACGCAGATGCCGACTCGGTTCGAGACGGCGACCGAGGACGTCTGGGTGATGGGGGCGGTGGTCGAGATCGACCACCGGGGGCTGGCTGACTCGATACAGCAGGTGATGGTGCCCGCTGGGTCCGGTGAATAGGGACGGGGATACCGCTCCTTACTCAACTTGCTCGGGTGGATCGCGCCCCGCCCTCCGAGGTCCGGGCAACCGAGAAGTGCAAGCCGTGCGGAGGGGCATCCCCGTCCCTCTCCAGCGCAGCCAGCGCGGCCAGGAGGAGGGGGTAGAACCAGACTATGTAGAGGTAGAACCAGTGGTCCATGGTGATTTGGAGGGCCAGCAGGAGGGCGGCGCCGAGGGCGGCGACCTGGATCAAGGACTTCCTCCGCGGGCGGAAGGCGAGCAGGAGGGACAGCCCGGCGGTGGCGATGACGAGGACGGTTCGGAGCGGGTCGACGGACGTCTGTCCCCAGATGCTGAAGGGGGAGTTGCGGCTGGTTTGGTAGGCGATGGTGCGGTCGTAGAAGGTCGAAATGCCGGGATCGATGGCGGGCCAGAGCATGACCAGGGCCGAGACCACGGCGAAGCCGATGACGAACAAGGCCGCCGGGCGACCGATGAGGGGGTCCTGCGGGCGAGGTGTTCGTTCTCGGACCCCCTCATCGGTCGATCCGCGGGCGTTGTAGGTCAGCAGCATGGGGGCGAGAAGGGCGGGGGCGAACTTGGCGAAGGTGGCGAGCGCGGCCATGGCGCCTCGGGCGAGCGGGCGGGCGAGGACGAGCAGGGTCGCGACGAGGAGCATCGCGACCAGGGTGTCGTTGGAGTTCGACGTGAGAGCGAAGGCGGTGTAGGGGTAGGCGGCCCAGCCGAAGGCGAGGGTCGCGGCGAGGCGGCGGCCGCCCGGCCCCGGGCGGATGCGGATGCCGAGCAGGATCAGGAAGCCGAAGGTCGCGAGGTCGAAGACGACGGCGGCGCCGTGGGCGGCCGGGAGATCGTCCCAGCTTCCCGACCAGGGCCAGATCAACTCGAAGGGAACGTAGGCGACGTAGTTGACCGGGCCGTAGGTGTCCCCCTGGGAGACGTCCGCGGGGAAGTTGTCGTAGATCGGTTCGCCATGGGTGATGCGGTCGGCGCCGACGACGCTGGCGTAGCCGACGTCGATCGCGCCGGAGTCGGCCATGTTGAGGCCGACCCGGAAGCCCATCAGGAAGAGCGCGGCGACCAGCAGCCAGGCCGCCGGCCAGACCGGCCGCAGCCCCTCGCCGCGACCGCGGAACCCGATCCACAGCGCCCGTCCCAGGAGGTAGAGGAGGACCGGGTACTGGAGCGGCACCGAGACGCCGATGTCGGCCCGGTTGAAGAAGAAGTGGGAGACGCCGAAGCCGAGCAGCACGACCAGGTCGAGGTTGGCGACGCGGCGCCAGCGCCGCCAGTCGACGAGGCCGAGCAGGAAGATCGCGCAGAGCGGCAGGAAGACATAGGGCGCGTTGAGCTTGTGGCCGAAGGCGCCGGAGTAGCCGCGGGCCATCTTCCAGGGCACCTGGTAGCCGGTCCACGACTCGCGGACCGCGGCGGTGAGCGGGTCGACGATGACCAGCGCCACCTCCTTCCCGGTGGCGAAGTAGGCGACCTCCCAGTTGCCGTCGACCATGCCCGCGCTCGACCCCAGCCCCGGCTTCTCCTCCCTCTGCTCCACCACCTTCGGATCCCGGTCCGCAATCCGAATCGCCTGAGCTTCGGTGATCCTCTCCGGCGTGCCCGCGGCCTGTGCCCTGGGCGCCAGCAGCAAGACCAGGAGAAGGACTCCCGTGAGCAGCGCGGCAGCGACGGCGGGTGGCGGGGGGGGGGGGCCCCCCCAC
>JBBDYP010000087.1:67356-81902 GCA_040900615.1 Solirubrobacterales bacterium
AACGGACGCACCCGCCCGCCCGCAGGGGTCCTCCCCCCGCCAGGCCCCGCCGGTGCCCGCCCTGCCCCTCAGTCGTCCCTCTCCAACCCGAAGTGCTCGAGCACGACCGGCGCCACGTCGCGCAGCGTCCACTGCTGGCGCTCGTCCGCCGACCCGGGGCCACAGCCGACGAAGAGCAGCGGGCCGAGCGAGTCGCCCGCGTGCAGGGCGCCGTGGCTGCCGCCGCCGGCGTGGGTGACGCCACCCCAGTCGACAGCCTCGAAACCGGGCTCCAGCGAGACGACGAAGTCGCCGGAGTGCGGCGCCGCCAGCGCCGCCCAGACGCGCGCCAGCGGATCCGGATAGGTCTCGCTGCGAAGCTGCCCGTCCTCGACCGTCGCCTCGACCGCCGCCAGCTCCCCCTCGACCTCCCAGCGGCCGTCGCGCAGGTCGCGGACCTCGCCGCCGGGGCGAAAGCGCAGCACGTCCTCCGCCCGCTCGACCACGGCCCACTCGCCACCGCCCATCGGCATCCCCGGCGCCTCGCGGCGCAGCGGCAGCCCGTCGTCCCCCTCCAGCCGGCAGACGAGGTCGACGCCCTCGATCACCGACAGCGTCGCGCCGACCACCGCCGGGTCGGCTCGCTCCCCCTCCCCCGGCAGCAGGTAGACGTGAGCGGCGCGGCCGGAGGGGCTGACCGCGAGCTGGGCCAGCTCCGGGCGGTCGTCCGACGGCTGCAGCACCGACCACTCGCGCCCCAGCAGCTCGGCCAGCGGCAGGCCGCGGTGGACCGGGGTCTGGGCGTGGTCGGCGAGGAGGATCAGGGCGTGGTCGGCGAGGAAGGCGTCGAGGCCGCCGGCCGCGTCGATCAGCTGCGTGAAGCAGGAGTCGGCCTTGGCGATCGACTCGACGCTGGCCCCCGGCCCGTAGCGGTGCGAGTAGTTGTCGTTGTCCGGGAGCGAGAGGAGGAGGAAGTCGAAGAGGTCCTCCCTCATCAGCTCCACCGCGCAGCAGGCCGCGTAGCCGTCGCGGTTGCCGGGGATCGAGGTCGACCTGCAGGGCACCGCGCGGCTGGCGTAGAGGTCACCGTAGAAGAGGTCGGTGGGTCCCCAGGTGTGGTGGCGGAACTTCAGCTTCGTGGCGTCGACGGCGCGGCGCATCAGCCCCTCGAGGGAGACCTGGTGGCGATGGCGGCCACGGTAGATCAGGAACGGCGTGCAGGCAGTGCGGGCGCCGGCGTCGTCGAGGCGCTCGAACAGGGTCTCGACCTCGGGGCTGAGGTGGGCCAGGTTCATGTTGTAGACGAGGTCGTAGAGGGCGCGGAAGACGCCGAAGGCGCGGGTCGCGTCGAGCGAGGAGCCGTACTCGACGTAGCGCCGCTCCAGCCGGTGGTACCAGTTCATGCCGCTGATCCAGTGGCGGTCGGACCCGACCCCGGTGACCATCTCCGAGCAGGCGACCGGGGTCACCGAAGGGAAGCTGGAGACGCAGTCGGGGATCAGCACCCCCCGCTCCAGCAGGGCCCCGAAGGTCGGGGCGCGTCCCTCGTCGACCGCTTGCCGCAGCATGTCCGTGCGCAGCGAGTCGACGTAGGTCAGGACCAGCTTTTTGGCGGGCACCTCGCGAATGATGCTCGAACGGGGAGCGCGGCTAGCGCAGGACGCGCAGGCCGGCGTGCTTGCGCTGGGCGCGGCGGTGGCGGGAGACCCCGAGCCAGGCCAGCGCCAGCGCCACCAAGATCACCAGGATCGGCAGGCGGAGGGCGATTGCGACGACCACCAGCGCCGCCAGGACGACGATGAAGCCGAGTGCGCCGCCGCGGCTGCCCTCGCGGCGGCTGGCCCCGAAGACGAGGTCGCTGATCACCAGGCAGGCGCCGACGGCGCCGACGAAGGCGAGCAGGGCGCCCAGCGGCCCGTCGAGCAGAAATCCGGCAAAGAGGCCGATCACCGCGGCGAGCAGGGTCATGCGGCCACGGGCGGATCCGTGGGTGCCGGTGGTGCCGGCGAGCATGCCGATCGCGATGCCGATCCCCAGCTCGCTTAGAAAGTCCACGTGCGAAAACCTAACCTCCCGGGCGCCGGCGCGTCGATCCGCCACACTTCAGACATGAGCGAAGTGCCGCAACCGCCGCATCGGCGACGCGCCCACACCAGCACCAGGGACCTCGAGCGCTACGCCGGCCTCTTCGCCGAGCGGACCGGGGTGATGCGGTCCTCCGCGATGCGCGACCTGATGGCGATCACCGCCCGGCCCGAAGTGATCTCGCTGGCCGGCGGGCTGCCCGACACCTCGACCTTCCCGCCGAAGAGCTTCGCCGCCCAGATGACGCGGATCGCCCAGGAGTCCGCCGCCGAGGCGCTCCAGTACGGGCCGACCGAGGGCTTCGAGGAGACCAAGGACTGCATCCTCGAGGTGATGGCCGCGGAGGGGATGCTGCCCGACCTCGACGACGTCATCGTCACCACCGGCGGCCAGCAGGCGATCGATCTGGTCTGCAAGACGCTGGTCGATCCCGGCGACGTCGTCATCTGCGAGGCGCCGACCTACCCGGGCGCGGTGCCGGTCTTCTGCAGCTACCAGGCCGACGTGGTCCAGGTCGAGTGCGACGCCGGCGGGATGCGCGTGGAGGAGCTGGAGCCGCTGCTCGGCAGCCTCCGGGAGGAAGGCCGCCGGCCGAAATTCATCTACTCGGTGCCGACCTTCCAGAACCCCGCCGGGGTGACCATGTCGCTCGAGCGGCGCCTGCGCCTGGTCGAGCTGGCGCGGCGGCACGAACTGCTCGTGGTCGAGGACAACCCCTACGGCCTGCTCCGCTTCGGTGGCGAGGCGTTGCCGCCGCTCTACCAGCTCGACGGCGGCGACTTCGTCATCTACCTCGGCACCTTCTCGAAGATCCTCTCCCCCGGCATCCGCCTCGGCTGGGCGGTGGCGCCGCCGCCGGTGATGGAGAAGATCGTCCTCGGCAAGCAGGCAGCCGACCTCTGCACCTCGACCCTGACCCAGTACTTCGTCCGCGAGTACTTCGCCGAAGGGCGCTGGCGGCAGTACGTCGAGGACCTGGTCGAGCTCTACCGGGGCCGTCGCGACACGATGCTCGATGCCCTGCGCGAGCACTTCCCGGCCGAGGCGACCTGGACCGAACCGGAGGGAGGCCTCTTCATCTGGGCGACGCTGCCGGAGTACATCGACACCGGCGACCTCCTCGCCAAGGCGCTCCGCGCCGACGTCGCCTTCGTCCCCGGCCAGGCCGCCTACATCGACGGGCGCGGGCGCAACTCGATGCGCCTCAACTTCTCCGGCGTCACCGGTGCGGAGATCCGCGACGGCATCCGCCGCATCGGCAAGGTGATCTCCGAGCAGGTCGAGCTCTACGGCGCGCTGACCGGCGAACAGCGGATACCCAAGCGCCCCGGCGACACGCCCGAAACCGCACAGCCGGCGGACGACCGCAACGTCGTGCCGTTCCGCAAGACCGGGGAAGGCTCCCGATGAAGGTGGCCGTCCTCAAGGGCGGCCGCTCGCTCGAGCGCGGGGTCTCGCTGCGCTCGGGGGCCCGGGTGGAGGACGCGCTGGAGCGGCTCGGCCACGAGGTGCTCGCGGTGGACGTCGGCAGCGACCTCGTCAAGCGGTTGGCCGCCGAGCGGCCGGACGTCGCCTTCGTCGCCATGCATGGGGTCGGCGGCGAGGACGGCACTGCGCAGGAGCTGTGCGAGATCCTCGGCATCCCCTTCACCGGCCCCGGCGTCGCCGCCTGCACGCGCTGCATGGACAAGGTCCTCGCCAAGTACGCGATCCGCGAAGCCGGGCTGCCGACCCCGGACTGGTTCGCCTTCAACGAGACCGCTTTCCGCGAGCTGGGCGCCGCCGACGCGCTCGGTCAGCTCGAGCAGAGCCTCGGCTTCCCGCTGGTGGTGAAGCCGAGCCGGGGCGGCTCCTCGCTGGGCGTCAAGTTCGCCGCCAGCCCCGCGGAGGTTCCGCAGGCCCTGGTTTCCGCCTTCAGCTACGACGACCGCGTGCTGCTGGAGCGCTTCGTCGAGGGGCGAGAGCTGGCGGTGAGCGTGCTCGGCGACGAGGCGCTGCCGGTCGTCGAGGCGATCCCGGCGGCGGGCGACCGCTACGACTTCGAAGCCCGCTACGAGATCGGCCGCACCCGCTTCGCCTGCCCGGCCGAGCTGGGCGAGGATGAGACACGAGCGGTCGCCGAGACGGCGCTCGCCGCCTACCGGGCGCTCGGCTGCACCGGCTTCGCCCGGGTGGACCTGATCCTCGACGAGGACGGCCCCTGGGTATTGGAGGCCAACGCGATCCCCGGCCTCACCGACACCAGCCTGCTGCCCCAGGCGGCCGAGGCGGCGGGTATGTCCTTCGAGGACCTGGTCGGCCGGATCCTCGACCTAGCTTTGAAGCCAGCGGCCGCTTAGCGCCTGTCCGGGTGGGGGTGGAGCGTCTTGTACTTTTTCGGCGCTTCCCGGCTCGGACGGCCGGGGCGGCCCATCGAAAAAGTTAAGCGGAACCCCTACCCGGACAGGCGCTCAACTGTCGCCCTGCGCGAAATCTTCCGGCGTCACCTCGTCGAGGAACTCTTTGAATTTGTCGACGACCTCCTCGGTGTCCTCCACCTCGTGCTCGAACTCGATCGCCGACTCCTCGATCACCTCCTCGGCCGCGAAGATCGGCGCCGAGACCCGGACCGCGAGGGCGAGGGCATCGGACGGGCGCGAGTCGATCTCGACCTCGGCGCCGTTGACCGAGACCGTGATCGACGCGTAGAAGGTGTTGTCCCGCAGCTCCGTCACCGAGACCCGCTCGCATTTCGCGTCGAGGTTCTCCAGCACGTCGGAGAGGAGATCGTGGGTCATCGGACGCGGGGTCGAGGCCCCCTGGAGCTTCATCAGGATCGCGGCCGCCTCAGGATGGCCAATCCAGATCGGCAGGAAGCGATTCCCGTCGACGGTCTTCAGCAAGACGATCGGCTGCTTGCCGACCATGTCGAAGCTGACGCCGTAGATCTGCATCTGCTGCACGAGGAACGCTCCCGACCGTGGTTGACGCCGAAGTATAGGTAGGAGCAGTGGGCGATCCTGGATTCGAACCAGGGACCTCGTCCTTATCAGAGACGCGCTCTAACCAACTGAGCTAATCGCCCGGAGTCGGCGATGATAGCGGCGGCGCGCTCGTTGGATCAGCCGACGCTGCGACCCAGTCGCCGAGCCAGCGCGTGCGCCTCCTTGACGTCGTCGAAGCGAAGCTCGACCGTGATCCCGTCCCCCTTCGTGCGCACGCTCACCTCGTGGCCGAGCACGGCCTCGAGCGAGTCGCCAGCGGCCTCCAACGCCGCCTGGGCGTCGGGATCGACCGGCGCCCTCTTTGACGGAGCCTTTGGCTGGCTGGCCAGCCGAACCCTGTTCTCGGTCTCCCGCACCGACCAGCCGCCACGGACGGCGTCGCGGGCGAGCCGGCGTCGCACGTCGTTGCCGCTGGCGCCGAGCAGGGCGCGGCCGTGTCCCTCGCTCAGCTCCCCTGACTCCAGCAGCTCGAGCGTCTCGTCGGGCAGCTCGAGCAGGCGGATCAGGTTGGAGACGGCGGGGCGGCTGCGCCCGACCCGCCGGGCCAGCTCCTCTTTGGTCAGGCCGAGTTCGTCGACGAGGGCCGAGCAGGCACGCGCCTCCTCGACCGGGTTCAGGTCCTCGCGGACCATGTTCTCGATCAGCGCCGCCTGCAGCCGCTCCGCTTCGGCCTGGTCGCGGACGACCGCCGGGACCTTCTCGAGGCCAGCCTGCCGTGCCGCCCGCCAGCGCCGCTCGCCGGCAACCAGCTCGTAGCTGCCGTCCGGGAGAGGGCGGACGAGGAGCGGTTGGACGACGCCGCTGGTCTCGATCGAAGCCGCCAGGGCCGCCAGGGCCTCGGCGTCGAAGTTGGTCCGCGGCTGGTCCGGGTTCGGCTTGATCAGCCCCACGGGCAGCTCGCGCAGCTCCCCGGCACCCCCGCTCGCGGCTTCCGGCAGGATCGCCGCCAGACCGCGTCCGATGCCCCGCTTGGTGCCGCTAGCCACGACTCCCCAGCTCCTTTGCAAGGGCGCGGTAGGCGACGGCGCCGCGCGAGGAGGGGGCGTGCTCGGTCACGGGCAGACCATAGCTGGGGGACTCGGCGACTCGAACGCTGCGGGGGATGACGGTCTCGAAGACCATCTCGCCGAAATGCTGCCGCAGCTCGGACTCCACGTCCTGGGCAAGCCTGGTGCGCTCGTCATGCATCGTGACCAGCAAACCCGATACCTCAAGTTGAGGGTTCAGCTCGCGGCGGATCAGCCCCAGCGTCTCGAGAAATTGAACCAGACCCTCCAGCGCCAGGTACTCGGCTTGGACCGGGACGATCACGCGATCGGCGGCGGTCAGGGCGTTGACGCTGACCGGGCCCAGCGAGGGAGGGCAGTCGAGCAGGGTGACCGCGAAGCGCTCGCGCACCGGCCCCAGCCGCTCCCGCAGGCGGGTCTCAGACCCCTCGATCCGCGGCAGCTCCACCGCCGCTCCGGCGAGGTCCCTGTTCGCCGGCACCAGCCAGAGGTTGTCCGGCCCCGCCGGCCGCGCCGCCGCGGCAACCGAGACGTCACCGGTGAGACAGTCGTAGGAGGAGGGGTGCATCTCCTTCTCGCCCCCGAGAGCCACGGTCGCATTGCACTGCGGATCGAGGTCGACCAAGAGCGTCTGCTGACCCTCGGCGGCGACGCAGGAGGCCAGGTTCACCGCGGTGGTCGTCTTACCGACCCCGCCCTTCTGATTCGCCACCGCGTAGACCAAGCCCATGTCGGAGCCACCCTAGTTATCCGGGCGCAGCGGCGGGAGGTCGGATAGCCTGCTGCCCGTGCCCGACACGACCGACTGGCCCGACACCCCAGCAGAGCGCGCCCGCGAGCTGGTGGAGGGCGTCCTCGACGAGCTCGACCTCGACGGCGAGGTCGTCGTCGAGGAGGACGACGAGCGGATCGCGGTCATCGTCCAGGGCGGAGACGACTACGGGCTCCTGATCGGCAAACGGGGCCAGACCATCGACGCGCTGCAGCTGCTCTGCTACCAGGCAGCCTTTCGGGGAATGCGGGAGCGCAAGCGCGTTGTGGTCGACGCCGCCGGCTACCGCGAGCGGCGGCGGGAGACCCTCGAGGGACGGGCCGACCGCGCCGCCGAGCAGGCCTTGACCGCGAACCGCGTGGTCGAGATGGACCCGATGAGCGCCCAGGAGCGCCGCGTCGTGCACGAACGCCTCAAAGAGCGCGCCGGCGTCGAGACCTACAGCGAGGGCGACGAGCCGCACCGCTGCGTGGTCGTCGCCCCCCTCGTCGCGGAGTGAGCTCCGACCCCACCGCGGCGCTCGACCCGGTTGGCCGCGAGGCCCTGGGGAAGGTTCTCCAGCTGCTGGCGACCGAGCGCGCCTCGGTCAGCTCCGTCGTCGACCAGCGCGCCTGGAGGGTCCACGTAGCCGACAGCCTCACCGGCCTCGACGTCCCCGAGCTGCTCAGCGCGACCCGCATCGCCGACGTCGGCGCCGGCGCCGGCTTCCCCGGCCTGGCCCTCGCCGTGGCCCTTCCCGGCGCCCGGGTCGACCTGATCGAGTCGGTCGGCCGCAAGTGCGAGTTCATGCGCCGCGCCATCGACGCGGCGAGGATCCCGAATGCGACCGTCCTCAACACCCGCTCCGAGGACTGGGCAGCCGGCCAGGGTCGCGAGGCCTACGACGTGGTCACCGCTCGCGCCGTCGGACGCCTCTCGACCCTGGCCGAGCTCGCTTCCCCGCTCCTGAAGCCGAACGGCATCCTCATCGCCTGGAAGGGCAAGCGGGACGAGGATGAGGAGCGGCAGCTGGAGAACGCGGCCGAGTCCCTGGCCATGCGCCCCGAATCGATCCTCGACGTAGGCGCCGGCGCCGGCAGCAAACATCGCCATCTCCACGTCATCAGGAAGCTGGGTCCCACGCCACCCGACCTGCCCAGACGGCCCGGCATCGCCAAGAAGCGCCCCAAGGGCTGAAGCTCTCCCTCGCGGCCCCGCCGCCGAAGCTCTGCAGTGCCTATGGCTCCCGCAACCCCTCAGCATCCAGCTCAGGGCGCTCGTTTGAAGAGGGACGGGTATCCCTCGAAACGTCTTGTACTTCTCGTCGTCCGGACCTCGGACGACGAGAGCACGACCCACCCGAGCAAGTTAAGTGACTATCCGAAAACTCGCGCGTGCGACTGGCGAGCGCCGGACCGAGCGGGGCCAGGACGCAGGGAGGCCTAATGGCAGCGCCATTTGGCCGACCGAGGACGCCGCCCCGCGAAGTGTGTCCGCCGCCGCCAGGCGTGCGTGGGGGTTTTCGGATAGTCACTAAGTGAAGAGGGATACCCGTCCCTCTTCAACCGTCAGCGCCTGCGCTTCTTCTTGCGCGGCGGAGGAGGAGGCGGTTTCGCCGCCGTCACCGCCGCCGCCCCTTCGGGAGTCGCCGCCACCGGCACCGGAATCAGTTTCTGGATCGTGAACTGCTGCCCGATCGTCCAGATGTTGGTCGTGATCCAGTAGAGGATCAGGCCGGCGGGGAAGCTGATGATGAAGGGGACGAAGATCAGCGGCAGCAGGAAGATCATCGTGCGCTGGCTTTTGTCGGCGGTGACGGACATGACCATGCCCGAGATCAGCTGCGTGCCGACGTAGAGGATCAGCAGCGCGATCAGTTCCCCGCCGGTCGCCTTGGCGGTCAGGTCGTTGATGAAGAAGAAGCTCTCGCCCCAGTTGCCGGGGACAACTTCGCTGCAGACCTTGGCGGTCTGCCCGCAGATGTCGAAGCGCAGGTCGTGCTGGAGAACGTAGAAGAGGGTGATGAAGACGGGCAGCTGGGCCAGCAGCGGGACGCAGGAGGCGAAGGGGTTGACTTTGTTCTCTTTGTAGAAGCGCATCATTTCCTGCTGCATGCGCTGTTTGTCGTTCTTGAACTTCGCCTGGATCTCTTTCATCTGCGGCTGCAGCGCCTGCAGCGCCCTCATCCCTTTCAGCTGTTTGTAGGTGAGGGGGATCAGCACCGTCCTCATCGCCACGGTCAGGGCGATGATCGCGCCGCCCCAGGAGAGGCCGACGGAGTCGTGGAAGAACGTCAGGACCGAGTCGGCGATGTCGACCAGGAACTGGGGCGCGAGCTGGAAGCCGAGCGGCAGCATCAGACCCTGGCATCCCCGTGGTAGTCGGCCGGGTGGACGGGGCCCGCCCGCAGCGTGAACTTGTCAGGGACCGGGTCGAAGCCGCCGTGGCTGAACGGGTTGCAGCGCAGTAGTCGCCAGCTGCCGAGCAGCAGGCCACGGAGAACGCCGAAACGTTCGATCGACTCGACCGCGTAGGCAGAGCAGGTCGGCTCGTAGCGGCAGCGACGAGGGCGGGACGGGGATATCCAGCGCTGGTAGGCGCGTACCGGCGCCAGGACGATCCGTTTCACGTGGAACGCCGCCCTGCCGAGGTGCCGGCCAGTGCCTCTTCGAGGCTCTTGGTCACGCCGGCGCTCCCCTCGCGCTCGATCAGCCCGCTGATGTCCGAGCGAGCGACGATGACGAAGTCGTGCCGGTCCGGCAGCCGGTCCGAGAGTCCCCAGAAGGCCTCACGCAGCGCCCGCTTGACGCGGTTGCGCTCCACTGAACCGCCGACCTTACGGCTGACGGAGACTCCCAGCCTCACGTCCTGGCGCTCCTCGTCGCGGCGGGGGAAGGTGTAGAGAACGAGGTAGCGGGTCGCATGTGATGAACCGTCGCGGTAGACGCGGTCGAACTCGCCGCTGCGCGAGAGGCGCCGTCGCTTCGACGCCATCTAGGGGGTAAGGCGCTTCCGCCCTTTGCGCCGGCGTCGCTTGAGGATCGCGCGGCCGCCGCGGGTGCTCATCCGCGCTCGAAAGCCATGGGTCTTCGCGCGCTTCCGCTTCTTCGGCTGATAGGTGCGCTTCATTGCCGGCGGAAGTATACGGACGGCGGCCTGAAATCTTTTCTGCGGGATTTGCGGGCCGTCGGGACCCCGTGCCCAGGCACGCCGCTATGGTCGCCGGCCAGGTGCCGGATGACTCCTCCAAACAAGAACTCGACGCCCTCTGGCGGGCGACCCAGGACCGGCTCCGAGCCTCCGTTCCGGACTCGACCTACCGCCTCTGGGTAGCACCGCTCGAGGCCGCGGGCGCCGACGGCGACACGCTCTACCTCAGCGCGCCGGAGGGAATCCGCGCCTGGGCGGAGCGCCGATACGCGTCGCTGATAGGCGAAGCGCTCGCCGACTCCGGCTCCTCACTTCGCCACGTCAGCTTTGCCGCCGAGCGGGTGATCGGGGGCTCCACAACAGCGCTCAGCGGCGTCGAGCTCAACCCCAATTACACCTTCGATCGCTTCGTGATCGGCGCTGGCAACCGCCTCGCACACGGTGCCGCCCTGGCCGTCGCCGAGGCGCCCTCCGAGGCCTACAACCCCCTCTTCCTGCACGGTCCTCCGGGGCTCGGCAAGACCCATCTGCTGGCGGCGGTCGCCAACTACCTGGGCGCCAACGCACCCGGCCTCAGCGTCCGCTACACCACCGCCGAGTCCTTCACCAACGAGTTCGTCACCGCCCTGCGATCCGCCGGCGCCGAGGCCTTCAAGGCGCGCTACCGCGACATCGACGTCCTCCTGATCGACGACGTCCAGTTCCTCGAGGGCAAGCCCGCCACCGAGGAGGAGTTCTTCCACACCTTCAACGCCCTCTATGAATCCGGCAGCCAGCTGGTCCTCTCCGCCGATCGCATTCCGAGCGAGCTCTCGACTCTCGCCGCACGGCTGCGGGACCGCTTCGAGTGGGGGCTCACCGTCCCCGTCGAGCCGCCGAACCTGGCGACGCGGCTGACCGTCTTGCGACGGCTCGTCCAAGAGGCCGGGATCGAGATCGCCGACAGCGGCGCCCTCTCCGAGCTCGCCAACCGGATCGACGCCAATGTCCGCCAGCTGCACGGAGCGCTGACCCGCGTGCTCGCGCACGCCTCCCTGATGGCCCGGCCCCTCAGCTCCGAGCTGATCGCCGAGGTGATCCCCCACGCTCGCTCCGCTCAGGCGACATCGGTCGAGGAGATCCAGCAGCAGGTCGCCGAGCGCTTCGGCATCTCGCGAGCCGAGCTGATCGGCTCCAGCCGCGCCGCCACGCCGTTGCGCGCCCGTCAGGTCGCCATCTTCCTCACCCGCGAGCTGACCGACCTCTCCCTGCCCCAGATCGGCCGCCTCTACGGCGGGCGCGATCACTCCACCGTTCTCAACTCGCTGCGGCGGGTCGAAGCCGGCCTCGGTGAGGACCCCGATCTCACCGAGCGAGTCCAGGAGTTACGCGGAGCTATCCACAGTCCGGCGCGCGAGGCGAGCTGACGGCCGACGGCGCTGCAAGAATCACACCTTTCCCCACAGCCGCTTCCACAGGCGCCAAACCGCGCCCCAAGGCCGAATCGCTCGTGGCACCAACTCTTTCCACAAGCCCTATTCCAACTCAAGAAGGCACTCACCACTTGAAGCTCACGACCAAACGAGAAGACCTTGTCTCCAAGCTCTCCATCGTCTCCAGGGCTGTGTCGACCCGCGCCGCCACCCAGGCGCTCTCCGGAGTTCTGCTGAGCGCCGCCGATGGTCGCGTGACCCTGTCGGCCACCGACCTCGACATGGGCCTGCAGACCACCCTCGGTGCCGACATCGACAGCGCCGGGTCGGTTCTGCTGCCGGGCCGGCTGCTGGCGGAAGTCGCACGCTCCCTAGCCGACCCGACGGTGGAGATCGAGACGCGCGAGGCCGAGCACGACGTCGAGATCCGCAGCGGCAGCTCGAGCTTCCACCTGCGGGTGCTTCCGGCCGAGGACTTTCCGAAGCTGCCGTCAGCCGGCGAGGAGCCAGGGCTGAAGATCCCCGCCAAAGCGCTCGAGGCGAGCATCGAGCTGGTGGCGCGCGCGGCCTCCCGCGACGACATGCGGCCGGTCCTGACCGGCGTCTTCGTCGCCGCCAGCGGCTCCGAGATGACGATGGTCGCGACCGATTCCTACCGGCTGGCGGTGAAGCGGACCGAGCTGGAGAGCGAGCTGGGCGGTGAGATCGACGCCAACATTCCGGCTCGGGCCCTGCGCGAGCTGGGACGGATCCTCTCCTCGGAGGGCGTCGAGGAGGCGGGGATCTGGCTGCTTCCCAACCAGGCCATCTTCGAGGCGGGGTCGATCACCCTCACGACGCGACTGATCGAGGGCCAGTTCCCCAACTTCCGACAGCTCTTGCCGGAGTCCTACGAGCATGATGTGAGGCTGCCTCGCACCGACTTCCTCGACGTCACCCGCAGGGTCAGCCAGATGGCGCAGCGCAACGCGCCCCTGCGGCTCTCCTTCGAGTCCGGAGAGCTGACCGTGGCGGCGGAGACGCCGGACGTCGGCGACGCCACGGAGACGATGCCGGCCGCCTTCGAGGGCGAGTCGCTGGAGATCGGCTTCAACCCGGAGTTCCTCAAGGAGGGAATCGAAAGCGTGGAGGGGGACGAGGTGCTGCTGCGGCTGATCTCGCCACTGCGCCCGGGGCTGCTGCAGCCGGTCGAAGGCGACGACTTCCGGTACCTGGTGATGCCGATACGTCTCAACGCGTGAGGCGGTGGGCCGGTGCTCGTCACCGCGATCGAAGCGAGGCCGGTGCGGAGCCTCGACCGGGTTCGGGTTGAGCTCGAGCCGGGAATCGTCAGCGTCGTCGGGCCGAACGGGGTCGGCAAGACCAACCTGGTCGAGGCGCTCTACTTCGCCCTGACCGGGCGTTCCTTCCGCACCTCCGACCGCCGCGACCTGATCCCCTTCGGCGGCTCGCTGGCGCGAGCGGAGGCCACCGTGCGCGACGAGGACGGCCTCGAGCGGCGATTGCTGGCCTCGGTCAGCCGCACGGAGGGCCGCCGCCACCTGCTCGACGGCAGCCCGGCCGACCCCGCGACCCTGGCCCGAAACCGTCCTCCGGTCGCGGTCTTCGCCCCCGACCGTTTGACGCTGATCAAGGGGCCGCCGGCGGAGCGCCGAGCCCACCTCGACGGTTTCGCCTCCGCCCGCTGGCCGGCGCGGACGGAGCTGCGCAAGCGCTACGGGCAGGCCCTCGCCCAGCGCAACGCGCTGCTCTCCCGCCTGGCGGCGGGGTACGGCACCGCCGAGGACCTGAGCGTCTGGGACGCGGGGCTGGCGGAGGCCGCGGCGCCGCTGGTGGCTGCGCGCGAGGAGGCGGTGGCGGAGCTCGCGGCCCCCTTTGCCGCCGCCGCCGCCGAGCTCGGTCTGGAAGGCGGGGCGGCCCTGGGATACGCCCCGCGGGCGGCCGGCTCGGCCGCGGAGATCCGCGCCGGCGTGGAGGAGCGGCGCGAGCAGGACGTCCGCATGGGCCGCAGCTCGTGGGGCCCGCACCTCGACGAGCTCAAGCTGTCGACCGCCGGCAGGTCGCTGCGACGCTACGGATCCCAGGGCCAGCAACGGGCGGCGCTGCTGGCGCTCTTGTTCGCCGAGCGCGAGGTACTGCTGGCGGCGCGGCGGGTGACGCCCCTGCTGCTGTTGGACGATGTCATGAGCGAGCTCGACCCGGGACGCCGCGAGCGGCTGGTCCGGCGCCTCGGCCACGGCGGCCAGGCCCTGATCACCGCCGCCGATGAGGAATCGCTGCCCGCACCGGCGTTGCAGTCGGTGGTGAGGATGCCGCCCCCGGCCCTCGCTGCGGTCGCATGACCCGCCGTCGCGCCCCCCGGGAGGCCTCGGTGGCGATCCGGGCGGCACGGGACCTCGCCGCCCCGCGAACCGGATTGGCGGCGATTCAGGCCGCCTGGTCGCAGGCCGTCGGCGAGCGCTTGGCGGCGGTCGCGACGCCCGTCTCGGAGCGGTCGGGAACGCTGACCGTCGAGTGCGCGGACAGCGTCTGGGCACAGGAGCTGGACCTGATGCAGGCCCAGCTCCTGGAGCGCCTGCGGGCGGAGTTGGGAGAGCTGGCGCCCGAAGGCCTGCGGTTCCGCGTCAACTCCGCTCCTTAGCAGGCACTGTTTCTGCACGATTTGCAGGGAATTTGTTCCCCGGCACAGGGCCTTCCGCAGCACCCAACTGGTATTCTTATGGCAACTCGCATTACGCCCCGACTTGTGTGGAGCGAGCCTCCAGGCGTCGGGGTTTTCTGTGTCAACCGGAAGGGACTCATTGCCTGAGAAAAAAGCCAGCGGCGCGGCCACCGATTCCTACGGGGCCAAGGACATCACCGTCCTCGAAGGCCTCGAAGCGGTCCGCAAGCGCCCCGGCATGTACATCGGCTCGACCGGCCCCCGAGGCCTTCATCACCTCGTCTACGAGGTAGTCGACAACTCGGTCGACGAGGCCCTCGCCGGCCACTGCGACAGCGTCCGCGTGATCCTGCACCCGGACAACTCCTGCACGGTCGAGGACGACGGCCGCGGCATCCCGGTCGGGATCATGGAGAAAGAGCAGCGTCCGGCGGCCGAGGTCGTCCTCACGGTCCTCCACGCCGGCGGCAAGTTCGGCGACGGCGGCGGCTACAAGGTCTCCGGCGGCCTGCACGG
>JBBDYP010000088.1:0-2181 GCA_040900615.1 Solirubrobacterales bacterium
CGAAGTGTGTCCGCCGCCGCCAGGCGTGCGCGGGGGTTTTCGGATAGTCACTTAGACTGCGGCGGCGATGTGGCGGCGCCAGCTGATCCTCCTAGTGCTCGCCTTCGCCGTGGGCACCGCGCTCGCCGAGCTGCTCGGCGCGAAAAACCTCGGCACCGCCATGGGCGTCGGCCAGCTCACCTTCGCCGCGACGCTGGTCTGGGTCCTGATGACGGACCGCAGCGGCTCAGGCGCCGGCTGAGGCGGACCGCTCTGCGACCAACAACTCCGCCACCCTGAGGTCGAGCGGCGTCGTCACCTTGAAGTTCTCCGTCCCGGTCGGGTGGATCAGCACCGTCCCCCCCGCCTCCTCGACCAGCATCGCCTCGTCGGTGGCCTGCTCCGGATTGGGCGATGACGCGAGCGCCGCTCGCAGCGCCTCCGTCCGGAACACCTGAGGCGTCTGCGCGGCCCACAACTGAGCTCGGTCCAGCGTCTCCACGACAACGCGTGATGAGGAGGACGGTGGGGCGACGCGCTTGATCGTGTCGGTGACCGGGGTGGCGGCGATCACGCCAGCGGCCTCGGGCGCCTCGTCGAGACAGGCGACCAGCGCTTCGACCAGCTCGGGCGTCACGAGCGGCCGCGCCGCATCGTGGATCGCGACCAGGCCGGTGCCGACGGCGG
The DNA here is from genome assembly GCA_040900615.1 of Solirubrobacterales bacterium. Lineage (GTDB taxonomy): Bacteria > Actinomycetota > Thermoleophilia > Solirubrobacterales > 70-9 > VAYN01. Next base: position 667 of record JBBDYP010000088.1, read on the forward strand.
CCATCGCGTTGGCGACCGACTGCGCCCGGGTGGCGCCGCCGGAGACGACGCCGAGGTCGTGGCCCGCGAGGTCGTGGACGTGACCCGGCGGCACGGCGACGACGATCGAGCGCACCGAGTCGCACGCCCGGAAGGCGTCGATCGACCACTCGATCATCGGCCTGCCCGCCAGCGGCACGAAGGCCTTCGGGCCGCTGGCTCCGAGGCGCTCCCCGGAGCCGGCGGCCGCGATGACTGCGGTTACTGCAGGCGCTCTAGGTCGCATCTGGAGGTCCCCCGTGCGTGGCTGGCGAGCGCCGGACCGAGCGGGGCAAGGACGCAGGGACCGGCAATGCTGGTTGCATTGTCGGTCCCGAGGACGCCGCACCGCGAAGGTCCGCCGCCGCCAGACGCGTGCGGCGGACCTTCGGATGCGACCTCAGGCGGTCGCCGTGGCGGCGAAACGCTCCTCCAGCAGCCCGTCGAGGTATTCCTCCGCGCCCTCCTCGTCCTTGTCGAGCGCGTACATGAACTCCGAGGCGAGGATCTTCTTCGCCCGGGTGTACATCTGCTTCTCGCCGGTGGAGAGGCCCTTCTCCATCTCGCGGAGAGCGAGGTTGCGAACGACCTCGGCGAGCTCGAAGACGTCGCCGGTCTTGATCTTCTCGCGGTTGTACTTGAAACGCCGGTTCCAGTTCTTCGGCATCTCGGAAACGTCGTCGGTGAGGACTCCTGTGACCTTCTTGATTTCCTCCTCGTCGATGACGCGTCGCAGACCGGCGACCCCCGCGTTCTCGCAGGGAACCATCACGGTCAGTTCGTTGTGGAGAATCTTGATCGTGAGGTACTCACGCTCGCTCCCCATCAGCTCGCGGGTCTCTTTCTTCAGCACCAGGCCTGCCCCGTGGTGGGGGTAGACGACCTTGTCGCCCTCCTCGAAGTCACAGACGTACACGACGTCTTCCTCGAACACTGCCTCCACGGTGGCCTCGTCTAGCTCGGAAATCGGTGGCTCCTTTCGTCTTCGACGGCGCCCATCGCCGTCAGCTCTGTAAGTACCGGTCGACCAGATCGACCTCCTGCAGCCGGCGCAGGCCCTCGCGGATGTCCTTGGCCCGGGATGGGCCGACACCGTCGACGGCGGCGAGGTCGGCGTCAGAGGCCGCCAGGACCTCCTCCAACCCGCCCAGCTCTTGAGTGATCTTCTGGACGACAAGCTTGGGAATGCGCGGGACCCGGCCCAGCACGCGATAGCCGCGCGGGGCGACCGGGAAGTCGAGCGTGTTGAGCTTGCGGTCATAGCCGAGCAGCTCGGCGAGGCGACCGAAGTCGAGGACGTCCTGGTGGGGCATCCGGCCCAGCGCCTGCAGCACCGCGGTCAGGTTCTGCTCGGAATCCTCGACCGAGTAGTCGCGGATCAGCGCGGTCTTGTCGGCGGCGACGCCGACCATCGTCTCCTCCAGCTGCATCTCGATCAGGCGGCCCTCGGTGCCGAGCTCGACGATGTAGCGCTCGACCTCGACCGCCATCCGCGTC
>JBBDYP010000089.1:0-14707 GCA_040900615.1 Solirubrobacterales bacterium
TGCCACTTTGTCTCGAATAGCGAGACAAACCGGCAACTCGACCCTGGGTGGGTCAGCAGGTCTTGCGGGCGCCGGTCACGGCCGAGTTCCTGGCGCGGGTGCGGGCGCTGCTGGAGGAGCCGGTCTCTTTAGCTCTCTAGCGCGAGTTCGCGTTTTGTCGGGCTATCCGGGACAAAACGCGAACTCGGCCCGGGCTTCAGGCGCGGAGGCCCTTGTTGCGGCCGGCTCGGCTCAGCGCGCGATCGCGATGTTGAAGTCGGCGGTGCCGAGGGCGCCGTAGAGCCGCAGCCAGAGCGCCAGGTACATCTCGGTGCCCCGGGCGGCGGTGAGGTCGCCGAGGTCGACGATCGAGTCGCGTGGCCAGCCGATCGCCTCGAGCAGGGCGGTGACCTGGGCCTTGGCGGCGTCGTCGCCGCCGCAGACGAAGATCGAGTGGTCGCCACGAATCCGACCGGGGTTGACCATCACCTCGCTGTTGACCGTGTTCAGCGCCTTCACGACCCGAGTCTCGGGAAAGGCCGCCTGGATCCGCTCGGCGAGGCTGTCGTCGTTGCAGACGGAGAGCGTCGGTGGCATTCCCTGCGAGAAATCGAGCGGGTTGGCGACGTCGACCAGCGTCTTGCCGGCGAGGTTCTCGGCGCCGGCCGCCTCGAGCGCCACCAGCGAGGCGGTCCCCGAGGTGCAGTTGAAGACCAGCTCGGCGCTGGCGGCCGCCTCGGCGAAGGTGCCGTCCTTGGCGCCCTCGCCGGCGCCGGCGACCCACTCGGTCAGGGCCTCGCCCTCGGCCGAGCGCGAGCCCATCGTCACCTCGTGCCCGAGCTGCAGCAACCTGGTCGCTATGGCCCGGCCAACCGCACCGGTTCCCAGTACCCCGATCCTCATCTACACGCCTCCTTGTGATCTGAAGAAGCCCGGGCCAGGCTAGCGACCGGCCGCCACGGGCTCAGCCCATCAGCTCGGGGGGCAGCGCCCGCGGCCCGTCCGGATACAGGTCGCGCAGCTGCTCCTCGCTCATCTCCAGCGTGTTCGCCGCCTCCGGCGGGGCGCCGACGACGAGCCAGAGCTGGTCGGCGTCGGTGTCGTTGAAGAGCTGGCGCACCGCGCGGGGCTCGACCAGCAGCGAGTCGAGCGGCTCCAGGGCCAGCACCTCCTCGTCGACCCGGACCCGCCCGCTGCCCTCCAGCAGCACGTAGAGCTCCTCCTGCTCGCGGTGGCGATGCTTGGTCGAGGCCTGGCCCGGAGCCAGGCGCCACAGCCGCGCCCCCAGCGCCCCGGCCTCGAGCTGCTTGCCGAGGTCGGTGTTGAGGACCGACATCTGGTTCGACGGCCGCCAGAACGCCTCCGCGGCCTTGAGCAGGCGGTGCGCCATCGTCCGATTATCGCCGCATCCGACATTCACCCCACCCTGGTGGGGTGAATGTCGGATGCGGCAGCGGCTAGGCAGGCGATGCTTCGTCCTCGGCCTCGTAGCGCCCCAGCAGGCGCTTCTCCTCGTCGCGCTTCGGGAAGCAGAAGAAGACGAGCGCGGCGCCGAGGATGACGGCGACGATGCCCGCGGTGTAGGCCCACTTGTCCCCCTGCAGGAACGAGGCCTTGGCCGTGGCGATGATCTGGTCGCTGTAGCGGGGGTACTGGCTCGCCGTGTCGGCGGCGCTGGAGAAGGACTTGGTCAGCTCGTTTTCGACGTTGTCGGTGATCTTCGCCTGCTGCGAGGAGCCGGCGATCGCGGCGTTGACGGCGCTGGCGTATCCGGCGGTCAGCAGGGCGCCAAGGATCGACTGCATGATCGCGCCGCCGAGGTCGCGCTGGAGGTCGGCGGTCCCCGACGCCATGCCCGCCCGCCTCACCGGCACCGAGCCGGTCAGGGAGTGTGAGGCGGGGGTGCCGGCGAAGCCGACCCCGATCCCGACCAGGCCGTAGCCGAGGGCGACCTTCCAGTAGTCGATGCCGTCCTTCCACAGCAGCAGCATCGCCAGGAAGCCGAGCAGGCAGAAGACGTAGCCGAGCAGCAGGGTGAAGCGGGCGCCGCGGGCCTCGACCAGCTTGGCCGAGCGCGGCGCCACGATCACCATCAGCACCGCGGCCGGGAGGATCGCCGCTCCCGAGCCCAGGGTGGAGTAGCCGAGCACGTTCTGGAGGAACTGCTGGCCGACGAACATCGCCGCCATCAGCGAGCCGAAGACGATGATCCCGGCGCAGGCGGCGACCCAGAAGACGCGGCGGCGGGCGACCGCGAGGTCGAAGAGCGGCTCCGGCGCCCGCCGCTGGCGGATCACGAACGCCCCAGCCGTCGCCAGGGCGATCAGGCACAGGCCGATCGCCAGCGTTCCCTTGCCCGGCGCCGGCGCCAGGCTGATTCCCAGCACCAGCGTCGCCACCATCACGATCGAGAGCAGGCCGCCGGGGTTGTCGACCGGCTTCGTCGTCTCGTTGACGTGGGCCGGCACGTAGCGCCAGGCCATGAAGAGGGCGACCGCGGCGAGCGGGAGGGTGATGAAGAAGACCGAGCCCCAGTCGAACCGCTCCAGCAGAGCGCCGGAGAGGAGCGGGCCGAGCGAGGCGATGGCGCCGCCGAGGGCGGACCACAACGCGATCGACCTGGTTCGCGCCGGGCCGGACCAGAGCGCGGTGATCAGCGCCAGCGTGGTCGGGAAGGCCATGCCGGCGGCGACGCCGCCGAGCAGCCGGGCGACGAAGAGGACGCCGATCGAGGGGGCGAGCGCGGCCAGCAGCGAGACCGGGATCGAGATGCCCATTCCCAGCAGCAGCATCATCTTGCGGCCGTAGCGGTCGCCGAGGGCACCGAGGTAGAGGACCGACGTCGCCAGGCCCAGCGAGTAGCCGACGGCGACCAGGTTCAGCGTCGTCTGGCCGGCGTCGAAGGCCTTGCCGATGTCCGGCAGGGCGACGTTGGCGACCGCCAGGTTGAGGTTGGCGACGGCGGCGACGAGGATCAGGGCGACGAGGACGAGCCCGGCGCGCTTGGGGCTGCTCGACTCCATCCGGAGGGCGGGCCTAGACCTCGATCCAGGTGCCGGTCGGCCCGAGGTTGCGCACAGGCGTCTCGCCGACCTTGCTCTCGCAGCCCCAGGACTCGTGGATGTGACCGCAGACGGCGACCCGCGGTCGCTTCGCCTCGATCCCCCGCAGCAGCGCCGGGCTGCCGAAGTGGGTCCCGTCGGCGCTGCTGTCGCAGTGGCCCAGCGGCGGCGAGTGGAGGACCATCACCGCCCCCTCGGGGCAGGCCTCGAGCATCGCGGACGCGGTCTCGTCGTCGAGGTCGAAGCTCCACTCCCAGGGCGTCACCGGGATCCCGGCGCCAAGCCCGAAGAACTCGACCCCGTCGATCGTCGTGCCCTCGCCGTGGAGGACGGTGGCGGCTGGCCACGACTCGGCGGCGGCGCGGAGGGCGTCGGCGGTCTCGTTGTTGCCGGGGACGAGGATGGCGGGCGCCTCGATCCCCGCCAGGGCGCCGATCGTCTCCTCCAGGCCCTCGTGGACCGAGGCGAAGTCCCCGGCGCCGATCACGACGTCGGCGCCGGCCGACATCTCGACCAGCTTCGCGGCCTGGCCGAGATCGCGGTGGAGGTCGCTGAAGGCGAGCAGTCTCACCGGTCCAACCTATCCGCTCGGGGCCGGCTCGGCCCCGGCTCGTGCCTGCAGATCGAAGTAGAGCAGCGTGTTGCCGAGGGCGACGTAGGGGACGAGCAGCGCGAACACGATCGAGCCGAAGACGTTGATCCAGGCGAGTGAGAGGGCGGTGAAGATCAGCACGAAGCCGAGCAGCGGCCCGGCGACGACGGCGAGCACGAAGAGGAAGCCGGCGACGCGCAGGGTGTGCCACCAGCGACCGCGGACCAGCTCCGAGCTGCCGCGGAAGGCCTGGCGAATGGACTTGTCGGTGAAGAGGACCTCCTGCTGGACGAATTGCCAGCCGACCAGCTTCCAGACCGCCCAGGGCAGGCCGACGACCGTCATCGCCAGGAGGGTCACTCCAAGCGTCGCCAGCAGCTGCGCCGCGACCACGCGCCGGAAGCGCTCCGCCATACCGCGGTAGGACGCCCGGAACCCGGGCCGGCCGCCGGCTTCGACCAGCAGCCGGACGAAGACGATCACGATCGCCGCGACCGGGGCGAAGGCGATCGGGCGGCCGATGCTTTCGAGCAGGTCGCCGAGCGCGAGGTTGACGCCGGAGCGCCCGGCGGTGTCGTCGACCCTCTGCCCGCCCGCGACGAGGCCGGCCAGCACGTTGACCCCGCCGACGATCGGGAACGCCGTCAGGCCGATCGGCACCAGGGTCCGCCAGTGGCGCCCGTAGAGCTGGCGCGCGGTGCGGACCAGCTGGCCGAAGCTGCGGCGCACCCGCAGCTCGCGGAGGTCGACCGGGCCCCAGCGGGTGAGGCCGACGAAGAGGGCGAGCAGGGTGCCGAGGACGGCGAGCACCGCGATCGCCTCCGGGCGCGACTTCGCATCGAGGTTGATCAGGTCCGAGACGGCGGCGACGGCGCCGCAGAAGGCGCCGGTGACCGCCGGGCCGACGATCGAGCCGCCGGGAAGGCGCGGGCTGGTCGAGCGCTGTTCGTCCATCCAGGCGAAGGGTTCACGCCACACGGTCTTCGTGGCGGGCCCGGTCGGGCCGTTGTTGAAGCCCTGTTCCCGTTCGCCCCAGCGGCCGCCGTAGCTGAGCCACCTGAAGGGTCCACGGGTCGATGGCTCGCCGGGCAGGAGGACCGACCGCAGTCGCAGTTCCCGCAGCGGCTCGGCGGTGTTGTCGCAGCCCAGCCCCGATCCTCCCTGGCCGTTCTCGACGTAGACCGCGGAGTCGTAGAAGGTGGCGTGCGAGCCGGCGGCCGGGTAGACGATCGGGTGCGTCCCCTCCTTGTGGACCTTGGAGTCGCTCCAGCGCGCGCGCTCGCCGCCGGAGTGCTGGAAGAGGATCACCTCGCTCGGCCCTTCGGCCAGGGCCGCGGCCGGGGAGTCGGCCTCGAAGGTGATCTGCATCCCCTCCCAGTCGGCCTCGTGCAGGTCGTTGAACTGGTTGAAGTAGTAGAAGAACCAGTACTGCAGGGCGAAGCCCGGCCGGCCGGCTTCGCGGGCGATGCGGGCGTAGGTGACCGCCGGCGCTCTGCCCTCCGCCTTCAGCGCCTCGAAGTCCCTCGCGTAGACGCAGGTATTGCCCAGTGCCTTGCCCGGCAGGTCGAGATAGAAGCCTTCGCCGAGCCCGGCGAGGTCGGATGCGGTCGGCGCCTTCCTGACGCTCTCCAGGCCCTGGCCGGGGACGAAACGGGTGAGGGTGACGTCGGGGTTGCCGAGCACGGTGTCGACGCTGGTCGGCTGGTACTGCTCCTCGGAGGTGTCGCAGGGAGGGTCCGTCTGTTCCCGCAGCATCGCGATCGGGGCGTAGGCCTCGGCGAGGCGCTCGGTCGATTCGCCACCGGCGGCGGCGACCGCTGTGGACGGCAGGCCCAGCGTTGCGATCGTCGCGAGCCCCAGGGCGAGGGGGCGCAGCCAGGCCGTCACCCGGGGCAAAGTACCAGCGTCAGGCGGGGCCGGCCGGGGGCTCGGCGGCGCCGGGCTCCTCGACCTGTTCCTCCACCTTGCCGCCGGGCATCGCGACCAGAGCGACGACGAAGGCGACGGCCATCACTCCGGCGAACGCGTAGAAAACGGTGCGGGAGGCGAGGGCGAAGTCGTGGGGGACCGAGGAAAAGAGCTCGCCGGCCTTCTTGCCGGCACCCTGGGCGACGCTTTCGCAGCTGCTGGCGCCCTGGCTGACGCAGTCGGCCACTTCGTCGGCCTGGTCCTTGGGTACGCCCTTGGCGCCGAGGCTGGCCTCCAGGTTCGACCTGTTCTCGAGGATCAGGACCGAGCCGAGCACGGCGAGGCCGAGGCTGGAGCCGAAGTTGCGCACCGTCTGGGTGATCCCGGTCGCCTCGCCGTAGCGGCTTCTCGGCACCCGGTTGAGGGCGTCGGTGTTGGCGGGACTGAGGACGAGGCCGACGCCGGCACCGGCGATGACGATGAAGTACCACTGCGAGCCGACCGAGAGGTCGGTCAGCGACTGGGCCCAGAGCGCGAAGCCGACGGCGGCGACGGCGCAGCCGAGGACCACCGAGGGCCGGGCCCCGACCCGGTCGAGCGCTTTGCCGCCGTACTGCGAGGCGACGGCGAAGCCGGCGAAGAAGATCAGCAGGTAGAGGCCGGTTTCCGAGGCGCTTTCCTCGAGCGAGATCTGCGCGTACATGCTGGCGAAGAAGAACAGCGGTACGAACGGGATCATCAACAGGAAGAGGATGATGTTGTCGACCGCGAAGGCACGGTTCTCGAAGATGCGGATCCGCAGCAGCGGGTTCGCGGCCCGCAGCTCGAAGCGGACGAAGGCGGCCAGCAGGGCGACGCCGGCGGCGATGCAGAGCCAGGTGGTGGCGCTGCCCCAGCCCCAGATGGCGGACTGCTGCAGGCCCAGCACCGCGAGGCCCATGCCGCCGGAGACCAGGACCGTGCCGCGGTAGTCGAGCGGCGCCGGGTGCTTCTCATTGGGCGGCTTTGCCTTCGCGGTCAGGAACAGGGCGATGATCGCGACCGGGATGTTGACCCAGAAGATCGCCCGCCAGGTCCACTCGGTGAGGAAGCCGCCGGCGAGCGGGCCGATCGAGGTGAGGCCGCCGGCGACGGCGAAGAAGATCGCCATCGCCCGGCCGCGCTCGCGCAGCGGGAAGGAGTCGAGGACGATCGCCAGGGCGGCGGGGAACATGATCGCGGCGCCGGCGCCCTGGATGATGCGGAAGACGATCAGCCAGGTCTCGTCGAGCGAGCCGGTCGGGGTCGCGCCGCAGAGGGCGGAGGCGGTGGCGAAGACGACGACGCCGATCACGACCATCTTGCGGTGGCCGGCGATGTCGGCGAGGCGCCCGCCGAAGGCGAACAGCGCCGAGAGCGAGAGCAGGTAGCCGTTGATGATCCACTGCACCCCGGTCGCGGTTAGGGAGAGGTCTTCCTGAATGGTGGGGATCGCGATCGCGACGATCGTCTGGTCGATGAAGGTCATCGACACCGCGAAGATCATCGCCGCGAGGATCAGCTTGCTGTTCTTGCCGCCGGTTTCGTTCATGCCGGTGCGCTTTGATGCGGCGCACCTGATTCCTCCCCGGGTTGCGGTATTGTCGCCGCCGTCATGCCCCCTGTCTTCTGGATCGGCCTCGGCATCGCCGGCTTCATCTTCCTCGTCGGAGTCATCTCCGGCGCCAGGTCGCGCACGACCAGCCTCGGCGCCGGCGCCGCCATGGGCGCCTACCTCGGCGTCATGCTCGCCTTCCCGCTGCTCGCCATCGGGCTCGCCACCAGCTGAGCGCCGCGATGGCCACCGACCGGCGGACGCTCCGGAAGCGGGGCGTCCTGGCAGTCGCGGGAGAGCCCGCGGTGGCCGCGCGGGCCGACGCGGCGACGGCGCGGCGGTTGCGCCGGGTGAACGCGGTCGCCGCGACTGCCTTCGTCACCGGCGGCTCGCTGTTCGCGCTCGGCGCGGCCATCGCCCAGGGCGGCGTCGGGGGACCGCGGCTGGCCGCCGCCGTCTTCGTCACCGGCGGGGCCTTCTTCACGACGGGCGGCTACGCCTCGCTGCTGCAGGTGGTCAACGCTCCGCGCGAGCCGGGGCCGGACGGCGTCCTGCGCGGCGAGGTCTGGAGCTGGTGGTCGCTGGAGCCGGGGCGCCTGGATTGGTCCAGCGCCTTCTCGCTCTTCGTCGGCACGCTGTTCTTCGGCGCCAGCCTGCTCGACGCGCTGATCGGGGACCTCAGCGCCGCCCAGGCCGACCGGCTGGTCTGGTCGCCGGAAGTGGCCGGCTGCGTCCTCTTCCTGCTCTCCGGCCACCTGGCGCTGACCGAGATGCACCGCGACCGCCCGCCCGGTAGGCGCGCCGACCTCGGCTGGTGGATCGTCGTCGTCAACCAGGCCGGGTCGGCCCTGTTCATGGTCGCCGCGGTCGCCGCCTTCGTCCGGCCCGGGAGCGGCGTGGAGGTGGCTGCCGGCATCGCCAACCTCGGCACCTTCAGCGGCGCCCTCTGCTTCGCCCTCGCCGGCGCCATGCAGGAGTTCGAGCGCCCCTGACCGGCCCCCAGGTGAAAGGATTCGGGGAATGGCTGGCGAGAAACGAGTCGAGGCGGCGCGGACCGAGCGGGTATTGCCGGGGGTATGGCGGCTGCGGCTGGCGCTGCCGTGGCCGGGGGTGCCGCACGGCAACGCCTGGGCGGTGGCCGCCGACGGCGGCGTCGTCCTCTTCGATACCGGCATCGGCGGCAAGGGGCGCCTGCGCCAGCTCGATCTGGCCCTGGCCCAGGCCGGCTTCGGCCTCGAGGACATCCGGCTGGTCGTCTGCACGCACGCTCACACCGACCACTACGGCCTCGCCGCGCCGATCACCGAGGCGGCCGGCTGCGAGCTCTGGATGCACCCGGCCTGGGAGCACGTGCGGCTGCAGGCCGACGACCCCGCCGCGGCGCTCGAGCAGCGGCTCGAGGTCGCCCGCCAGAGCGGCGTACCGCCGGCCGCCCTCGAGCGCTACCGGCAGGCCCGCAGCGACGAGACGGAGACCGGGATCGACGCGATCCGCGCTCCCGACCGCGACCTCCTGCCCGGGGTGGAGGTGGAGACCGACCTCGGCGCCTGGCAGGTCCACGAGACCCCCGGCCACGCCCCCTCGCACGTCGTCCTCCACCAGCCCGAGCGCAAGCTGATGATCTCCGGCGACCACCTGCTGGGCAGGACCGTCCTCTTCTTCGAGCACGGCAACTCGCCCGACCCGGTCGGTGAATTCCTCACCAGCCTGGACGAGGTCGAGCCACTCGAGGTCGACCTCTGCCTGGCCGGCCACGGTCGCCCCTTCCGCGACCCCGAGGCGAAGATCGCCGAGGCGAGGCAGCGGGTCGAGGCGCTGCACGGCAAAGTCCGGGAATCGCTCTCCGAGGGGGAGCGGACCGGGTTCGAGATCGTCGCCGTCCTGATCGGCGAGGAGAACGTCAACTCCCCGGCCAGCGCCTGGGCCCTCCAGATCGTCCTCTCCGTCCTCGACCACATGGTGATCGGTGGCGAGGTGGTCGCGGTCGAGGACTCCGACCCCCAGCGCTGGGCGTTGACGTAGCCTTCGTCGATGGCCAGCTTCACTTTCCAGCGCGAAATTGCGGCACCCCCGGAGACTGTCTTCGACGTGCTGACCGACCACCGGCGCTACGCCGAGATCACGCGCGTGCGCAAGTCGGTGCTGGAGCGCGAGGGCGATCCCGCCCCGAACGGCGTCGGCGCGATCCGCGTCCTCAGCTCCGTCGGGGCGCCGCTGCGCGAGGAGGTGATCGCCTACGAGTCGCCGAGCCGCTTCTCCTACAAGGTGCTCTCCGGCGCTCCCGTGCGCGACCACGTCGGCACGGTCGAGCTGATCCCTACCGGGGACGGGACGAGGATGGTCTACGCCGTCCACCTGATCCCGACCCTGCCGCTCGTCGGCGCCGCCGTGGTCGGCGTCGTCAGGCTGGCGGTCAAATCGCTGGTCGAAGGGGTCTCGGCCGAGTCCGAGCGGCGCGCCGCGGCGAATGGTTGAGGGCGGGCCCAAGGCCCGCCGGTTGCGCAACGCCGTCGGGCTGCTTCTCCATCCGCGGCGCCTCTGGCGGGAGCGGCGGATCTGGGCGATCGGCCTGATCGTCGGCGCGATCGCCCTCGCGGCCGGGATCGTCGTCGCCTACGAGCTGCTCAAGCGCCCCGCCGACGTCCACAACCAGGAGGCGATCGAACACTTCAAGCCGCCGGAGTCGCCGGAGTCGCCGGAGGCGAAGACCGTCAACTGGCCGATCTTCGGCTACGACCCGGCTCGCACTCGCTACCTGCCGGTGAAGGGGATCAAGCCCCCGTTCGACAAGCTCTGGCGCTACACGGACCGGCCGCTGCTCGAGTTCCCGCCGATCTACATCGGCGGCAAGCTCTACGCGGTGAACAACAACGGCTACGCCTTCGCCCTCGACGCCGATACCGGCAAGGTGCTCTGGGAACGCCGCATCGGCCACCTCAACGCCTCCTCGCCCGCCTACTACCGCCACCGTCTCTACATCGTCAACCTCGTGCCCGGGCACATCGTCAAGCTCGACGCCAAGACCGGCAAGATCATCTGGAAACGAGCACTGCCGGGCCGGGCCGAGTCCTCGCCGGTGGTGATCGACCGCACCGTCTACTTCGGCTGCGAGAACGGCGAGCTGTTCGCCCTCAGCACGATCAGCGGCAACGTGCGCTGGACCACCGCGCTCGGCGGCCCGATCAAGTCTGCCCCCGCCTACTACGGGGGCAAGCTCTTCGTCGGCGACTACGGCGGTTACATGAACGCGGTCGACGCCAAGACCGGCAAGCTGGTCTGGCAGAGCGGCTCGCTCGGGCCCGGGTTCGGCGCCTCAGGGCAGTTCTACTCGACCCCGGCGGTCGCCTACGGCCGCGTCTACGCCGGCAACAACGACGGCCGCGTCTACAGCTTCGACGCCAGCGACGGCACCCTCGCCTGGAGCTACTCGACCGGCGGCTACGCCTACTCGGGCCCGGCCGTCGCCAACACCCGCCACAGCCCGCCAACCGTCTTCATCGGCTCCTTCGACGGCAACGTCTACGCGCTCGACGCCAAGGACGGCAGCGTGCGCTGGAGCCGCTCGGCCGGCGGCCAGGTGGTCGGTTCGCTCTCGGCGATCGGCGACATCGTCTACGTCGCCGAGTTCACCAACAAGACGACCTCGGGCTTCATGATGCGGAGCGGCCGTCGCGTCTTCCGCTACCCGAAGGGCACCTACACGCCGGTGATCTCCGACGGCAGGCGGATCTACCTCACCGGCTACTCGAGCATCACCGCGCTCCAACCCCACCGGGCGGTGGTGGCGGTAGCTGAGGGGCGCCCGGCGCGAAGGACGGGAAGAGCGGCGAGTGGAGGCGGGCCTTGAGGACCTGGAGGCTGGCCGAGTAGTTCTGGATCCGGTAGCTGCTGGTGCTGCCGAAGTCCTGGTAGTAGACGAGCATCTTGCAGCGTGGATGGTGCTTCACCCAGGCGAACAGCTTGCGGACGAAGTCCGGGTCGTCGCCGCTTTCGACTCCCCACTCGGTGATCGCGAAGGGCTTGCCGGAGAAGCGCTTGTAGACGCCGTCGAGCGCCTTCCATTCCGGGTACCCCGCATAGAAGTCGGTGCCCGCCCAGTCGACCCAGCGTGAGCCGGGGTAGAAGTGACGGGGGCGGTTCTGCGGCACGGTCGGCGACCCGGCCGGGAGCGGGCTCCAGATGATCGCTACCGGTGCGGCCGGCAGTCCACCCACGTTGCTGTTCAGCGGCGGCAGCCCGGCTTCGGCCAGGCGCCGGTTGATCGTCGCCGTCTTGCCGCCGCCGTGGACGATCACGTAGATCCTGCGGAAGGCGCGTCTGTAGGCGCGCGGGCTGTGGGCCCCGTCGCGCCCCTGGCCGGCGCAGTCGTAGGAGGCGTAGACGTTGAGGCAGCGGTTGGGCTCGCCCAGCGGCCGGATGTAGGCGCGCATCTTCTTCTCGTAGAAGAGCCGGTTGAGGCGGACGAGGTACTCGTCGCCGCCGCCCGCCGCGATCGCCGCCGGGGTGATGAGCTCGTGGCCGTCGTTGTTGTCGGCGGTGGTGATGTGGATCATCGGCCGCGCCCGGGCGGTCTGCCAGCGCCGGATCGACTCCGGGAAGTCGCTGCCCCAGGTGCGGAAGGACTCGACCACGGGCGGGTGCTTGGCGAGGGCGGTGCTGAAGGCGCCGAAGTCGGCCGGGTCGCCGGTGTCGGAGACGCCGAAGTAGACCCTCTTGCCGCGCGGTTCCAGCAGACCGGCGCTGGCGGGGGCGGCGAAGGCCAGCGCCAGCAGCGCGATCGCGAGCACGGCGGCGAGCGCTGCCCTCGGTGTTCGTCCGCGGGGCATGCCCCCGAATGCTGGCAAGCCGCAGGTTTCCGCGGGCGCCGGCGCGGAACTTGGGAAAAGTGGCCCACGAAAGTGGCGAGAGGGGCTGAGTGAGGCCGGCCCCCCGGCGCGCAGAACGCGCCGGGGGGACCAGGGCTAGCGCTCCGGGCAGACCGTGGGGTCAAAGCCCGGCTGCTTGGCGAACTGCTCACGCTCGTAGCTGAACACGTCGCGCGTGCGCGGGTCGGCGGTCAGCCTCAACCACTCGTGGCACGGCGTCGTGCTGCCGTTGACGGTTATCCGATGCAGGTTGGGAACGTCCTGGGTGATCCCGTACATCGACTTGAACTCCGGATGGGCCGGGTCCGCGAGCGGGTAGTCGTCGACGAACTCGTGCGTGTCGCCGTTCAAGAGGAGCACCGGTCCCCGGAAGTGCAGGGCCTCGTGCGCAAGCGCCTGGACGATCGGCTGGAAATGGTCGAACAGGGCCGGATTGCCCGCGAACGCCGGGATCCACATATCGGCCTGGATGCCGATCGCGACCGCCTTCGCGCGCTCGTCACGGGCGCGGTCGAAGATTCGGTCCAGCCAGACCAGGCTGGCTTTGGTGCGACTGTTGACCTCGTCGATCTGGGAGCTGGTCAGCGGCTGGCCGAACCAGGGGGCCCAGTCGTTGTTGGAGCCGGGGACGTTGAGCGTCCCGAACTCGACCCGGGACTGGCTCCAGAGGACGTTCTCGACGTAGTGGCCGCCCTGGGTCTCCACTCGCCGCGGATCCTGGCCGAGGGTCCAACCGGGACGGTCGAAGAAGATCCGGTGGATCTCGTCGAGCCGAGCCGGGCGGAGGTCGCCGTTGAGGACCGGCCCGGCCGGCCAGTAGCCGCCGTTGTTGGCGCGATGGCAATCGGTCCACTCGTTGTCGCCGGGGGTGTAGACGAAGGGGTCGTCGAACTGGTCGAAGCCGGCGCGGATCTGTTCGAAGTAGCTGCTGGAGCACTCGCTCGAGCCGGTCTTGATGTCGCCCAGATGCATCACCAGGCGGACGCGGGGATCGGCGTCGATCTCGGCTGCGTCGTTGGCAAAGTTCTCCAGTTGCGGTTGGCCATAGGGCGTATCGCCGACCACGGCGTAGGTGACGGGGCGATTGGAGCGATCATCGCCGTGGTGGCCGTGGGAGCGGTCGTGCGCGCCGGCGGAGGCCGCGAACAGGGCGGTCGCGGCGAATACCGCGACCGAGGCAAAGGCACGTTTCATCTCGGGATTCCTTTCGGTGGACGTCTCACCGCGAACCTAGGGCCGCCGATCCGCCCAGATGTAGCCGGGCGGTGGCCGAGTCGTAAGAGACCTGTGAACCGAGGTGTGGCTAGGCCGCCGGGGCGAGCGCCGCCGGGTGCTGGGCGACGATCGCCAGGACTTCGTCGGCGTACTTGGAGATGAAGCTGGGGCCGACGCCGCTGATCTCGATCAGGGCGGCGGGGTCGGCGGGGCGCACGGCGGCGATCGCGGTCAGGGTGCGGTTGTTGGCGACCGTGTAGGCGGGCTTGCCGGCGGCGGCGCCGAGGCGCCAGGCCTTCAGCCCCTCGAACAGCGGCGCGTCGGCGGGGGAGAGGTCGGGCGGGGGCGCGGCCGAGCCGCGGCCGGAGCGCCGGGGCCCACGGATCGCGATCGTCTCCGGGTCCGGCAGCCAGCTCTGCGGGCCACAGACGTCGCAGCAGCGCTCCAGCGGCCGCCCCGCCTCGCGGTCGCCGAAGTGGTCGAGCAGCGAGCGGCGCCGGCAGCGCTCCGAGTAGATGAAGCTCTTGATCGCGTGGTAGGCGCGCCAGCCGCGCTCGTGGGCGATCGCCAGCTCGGGATCGCCGGCGCGCTGTTCGTTGAAGCGGACCAGGCGCCCGAGGTCGGCTTTCATCGCCAGCAGCACGGCCCGGGCCGGCAGGCCGTCGCGCCCGCCGCGCCCGGCCTCCTGGTAGTAGGCCTCGACGCTGGTCGGGATCGCCATGTGCCAGACCGAGCGCACGTCGGCTTTGTCGACCCCCATCCCGAAGGCGTTGGTGGCGACGATGACCTCGGCCTCCCCGCTCATGAAGCGGTTCTGGACGGAGCTGCGCTGCTCGGCTTCCATCCCGGCGTGGTAGGGGAGCGCGCCGAGCCCGGCTTCGCGCAGCATCGAGGCGACCTCGTCGGTGTCCTTGCGGGTGCCGCAGTAGACGATCGCCGGCCGGTTGGCCGGGTCGCCGAGCCCCGCCTCCAGCAGCGCCTGGCGCCGCGCCTTCGACCCCTTGCCCTCGAGCGGGACGACGTCGAAGGAGAGGTTGGGACGGTCGAAGCCGGCGCGCACCTGGAGCGGCTCGCGCATGCCGAAGCGGCTGGCGATCTCCGCCGCCACCGGTTTCGTCGCGGTCGCCGTGCAGGCCATCACGGTCGGCCGCCCGAGGCGGTCGGCGATCTGCGGCAGGCGCAGGTAGTCGGGGCGGAAGTCGTGCCCCCACTCCGAGACGCAGTGCGCCTCGTCGACGGCGATCAGGTCGATCCGCCTGTGCGAGAGCGCCTCGAGGAAGACGTTGGACGCGAACCGCTCCGGCGCGCAGTAGACGATCCGTGCGCGGCCGCTGCGGACGTCGTCGAGCGCGCACCATGCCTCGCCTTCGTCCATGCCCGAGGAGATCATCGTCACCGGGTGCCCCGCCGCGGTCAGGCGCTGCCACTGGTCCCGCATCAGCGCGATCAGCGGGCTGACCACGATCGTCAGGTCCTCGCTCGCCAGCCCCGGCAGCTGGTAGCAGAGGCTCTT
>JBBDYP010000090.1:0-14123 GCA_040900615.1 Solirubrobacterales bacterium
CGTCGGCGATCACGTGGGAGACGGCGTTGATCAGCGCCAGGTGGGTGAAGGCCTGGGGGAAGTTGCCGAGGTGCCGGCCCGAGTCCGCCTCCAGCTCCTCGGCGAAGAGGTCGAGCCACCCAGCCGCCTCCAGCAGTCGCTCGCACAGCTGCCGCGCCCGCTTGCACTCGCCGATCTCCGAGAGCGCCGAGACCAGCCAGAAGGAGCAGATCAGGAAGGTGCCCTCCTTGCCCTGGAGGCCGTCGTCGGTCTCGTCGACCTTGTAACGGCAGACGAGGCCGTGCTCGGTCAGGTCCTCGGCGATCGCGTTGACGGTCGCGACGACCCGCGGGTCGTCGGGCGGCAGGAAGCGCAGCAGCGGGATCAGCAGCAGGGAGGCGTCGAGGGCGTCGGTCTCGTAGTGCTGGCGGAAGACCCCGTCGCGGACGCCGCGCTCGAGGATCTCGGCGTGGATCTCATCCGCGGTCGCCCGCCACTCGTCGGCGATCCCGTCGAAGCCGAGGCTGCGGGCGAGGCGGACGCCGCGGTCGACCGCGACCCAGATCATCAGCTTCGAGGAGACGTAGTGCTGCGGCTCGCCGCGCGACTCCCAGATCCCCTGGTCGGGTTTCGGCCAGGCCTCGATCGCCGCTTCGACCTGGTGGCGGATCAGCTGCCGGTCGGCCGGCGTCCCCGTGCCTCTGAGGGCTTTCTCGTGCAGGTAGATCGAGTCGAGCAGGGAGCCCCAGACGTCGTTCTGGCGCTGGTCGTAGGCGCCGTTGCCGATCCGCACCGGCTGCGCCCCGCCATATCCGCCGAGGTGGTCCAGGGTCTTCTCGGTCAGCTCCTTCTCGCCGCCGATCCCGTACATGATCTGGAGGTCGGGGCCTTCCGTGCAGACGCCGACGATGAAGCGCATGAAGTCACGCGCCTCCTGGTCGAAGCCGAGCGTGTGCAGGGCCCAGAGGCTGAAGGTGGAGTCGCGGATCCAACTGAAGCGGTAGTCCCAGTTGCGTTCTCCGCCGGGCGTCTCGGGAAGCGAGGTGGTGGGGGCGGCGACGATCGCCCCGGTGGGGGTGTAGGTGAGGCCCTTGAGGACGAGCGCGGAGCGCTGCAGGTGGACCCGCCACGGATGGTCGGGGAAGTCGCCGTCGCGCAGCCATTCGCGCCAGAACTCTTCGGTCGAGTCGAGCCGCTCGAGCGCCTCGGGAGCGCTGCGCGGCCCGCCCAGCTGGCCCGGGCCCCAGGTGACCGCGCAGAAGCCGCTTTCGTTCTCGCGCAGCTTCAGCGTCCCGTGGACGGTGCCGCCGGCGACGGTCAGCTCCATGTCGCTGGTCAGCTGCAGCTCGGTGCCGTCGGCGGCGCGGGCGACCGCTTCGCCCAGCTCGCCGCCGCTCCAGCTCGCCTCCTCGATCCCGTAGCCGAAGCGCGGCATGCACTCCATCTCCATCTCGACCTCGCCGTCGATGCAGGTCATCGTCCGCAGCAGCGAGCGGTCGGACTCGTGTTCGGTGTCCGGGCGGCGGCTCTGGCCGTCCGCGGTCGCCCACTCGGCGATCGTCAGCGCGTCGTGGACGACGACCCAGCCGGTGTCGGTCACCCAGGTGGTCTCGATCACCAGCGTCCCGGGCTCGTAGCGCCGGCTGATCGGCACGATGACGCCGCGGGGGCGCAGGCTGAGGTGGCCGGCGTCGCGGTCGAGCAGGGCGGCGAAGGCGCTGGGCGAGTCGAAGCGGGGCAGGCAGAGCCACTCGACCGAGCCGGAGAAGGAGACGAGCGCCGCGGTGTGGCAATCCGAGAGGAAGCCGTAGCTGCCGATGGGCGGAAAGCGGTTGTCGGTGGCGCCCATCTTCCGCTGCCAAGCTACCAGCGCCCGCGGGCGGCGTACGGGCGAAGCCCGTCGCTACGCTGATCCCATGACCCTGCCGATCGCGCACGTGGCCGGCGTCTTCGCACCGCTGGAGCTGGCGCCCCTGATGGTCGCCGCCGGGCTCTACGCGAAGCGGTCCTCGACCCTGGCCGCGAAGGGAAGGCCGGTGCCGATCTGGCGCCAGGCCTGCTTCGCCGCCGGGCTGCTGACGATCGTCGCCGCCCTGCTCTCGCCGGTCGGCCACATCGCCGACGAGCTGGTGATAGCCCACATGGGCGAGCACCTGCTGCTCGGCGACATCGCCAGCCTCCTGCTCGTCCTCGGCCTGACCGGGCCGTTGCTGCAGCCGATCCTCGCGATCTCCGTCTTCGACCGCCTGCGGATCCTCGCCCACCCGGCCGTCGCCTTCCCGCTGTGGGCGCTCAACCTCTTCTTCTGGCACGCCCCGGCGCTCTACGAAGCCGCCTACGGAGGGGTGCCGGTGCACGCGCTCGAGCACACCACGTTCATCTTCGTCGGCTGCCTGATGTGGATGCCGGTCTTCGGGCCGCTGCCGACCCCGCAGTGGTTCACCGCCGCCTGGAAGGTCGGCTACGTGATCGCGGTCCGCTTCACCGGCGCCATCCTCGGCAACGTGCTGATGTGGTCGGGCACGGTGCTCTACCCGATCTACGCCCCGGGCGAGCGCTACTGGGGGATCGCGCCGCTGGCCGACCAGAGCACCGCCGGCGTGCTGATGATGATCGAGGGGACCTTCCTCGCGCTGGGGCTGCTCGCCTGGGTCTTCTTCGAGGCGGCGCGGGAGGGGATCGAAAAGCAGCGACTGCTCGACCTGGCGCAGGACCGCGGGATCGAGCTGGACGCCGAGCGAGCGCAGCGGGCGGTCGCCGCCGGCCACGGCGCCCGCCTGGAGAAGCAGCTGATCGCGACCGGGAGGGACCCTGACGCCGAGAGCGCCTGAGGGAGCGCTGCTGGCGGCTCTGGTCTTCGTCGTCGGCGCCGCCAGCCTCGGGGTCGAGATCGCCGCCGCCCGGTTGCTGGCGCCCTACTTCGGCGCCTCGACGATCGTCTGGGCGAACACGATCGGCGTCGTCTTGGTCGCGCTCTCGGCCGGCTACTGGTTCGGCGGGCGCTTCGCCGACCGCCACCCGCACCTGCGCGGCCTCTGCTTCCTCGTGCTGATCGCCTCGCTGCTGATCGCCGTCGTTCCCTTCGCTGCGCGCCCCTTCCTCGGCTTCTCCGTCGACGCCTTCGACACGGTCTCGATCGGTGGCTTCGCCGGCTCGCTGCTCGGAGTGCTGGCGCTGGTGGCGGTCCCGGTCACCCTGCTCGGAGCTGCCGCGCCGTGGGCGGTGCGGCTGGCGGTGGGGGACGTGGGGAGCTCGGGCCAGGTGGTCGGACGGCTCTACGCGATCTCCACCGCCGGCTCGCTGCTGGGAACGATGATCTCGGCCCTGCTGCTGATCCCGCTGCTCGGCACCCAGCGCACCTTCATCGTCTTCGCCCTGGCCCTGGCCCTGGTGGCGGCGATCGGGGTGGGGTGGCGCTTCGTCCTCCTCCCGGCGGCGCTGGCGCTGGCCATCGCGATCCCGGTCGGGACGATCAAGGGTGCCGACACCGGCCGCGTCCTCTACGAGGCCGAGACCGTGCACCAGTACGCGCGGGTGGTCGAACGCCCCGACGGCAGCCGCGCCCTGGAGCTGAACGAGGGCCAGGCGGTGCACTCGCTGTTGCGCCCCGGCAGCTACCTGACCGGCGACTACTGGGACGGCCATCTCGTCCTGCCGGCCGCCTCGAGGGCGCGCCCGCCGGCGAGGATCGCGATCCTCGGCAACGCCGGCGGCACCGTCGCCCGCGCCTTTGGCCACTTCTTTCCCCGCACCGCCGTCGACGCGGTCGAGATCGACGCCGAGCTGACCGAGCTGGGCCGTCGCTTCCTCGACCTCCACAACCCCCGGATGCGAGTCTTCGCCGAGGACGCCCGGCCGTGGCTGGAGCGGGTCGACGGCGGTTACGACGCGATCATGGTCGACGCCTACCGCCAGCCCTACATCCCCTTCTACCTGACCACCCACGAGTTCTTCGCCCTGGTTCGGGACCGTCTTGCCCCGGGTGGCATCGCGATCGTCAACGTCGGCCACCCCGAGGGCGGCGACGAGCTCGAGACGGTGCTGGGGCGGACGATGGCCGCCGCCTTCCCCCGGGTCTTGCGCTACCCGATCGAGCCGACCAACACGCTGCTCGTCGCCGGCGAGGGCGACTTCTCCGCGACCCGCCTGCGCCGCAACGCGGAGGCGCTGCCGGCGGCGCTGCGGCCGCTGGCGCTGAGCGCCGCGACGGAGCTGGAGCCGCGCCTGCCCGGGGGTGAGGTGTTCAGCGACGACCGCGCCCCGGTCGAGTGGCTTGTCGACAGCTCCCTGCTGGAATACGCGAATGAATAAGGCGGGAACGAGTGACCGGGCGGGTCGGAGCCTGCTCGACCGGTCGCGCGCCTGGCTGGTCACCGGGCCGGTGGGGAGGGGGCTCTCCTTCGCGATCGACTTCGCCGCCGCGCTGCGCACCATGCTGGCCCGGCGCCGCTGAGCGCATCGGACCTTTACCCCACCGGAGTGGGGGCGAAGTCGGCAGCGGCGCCCGGTGAGCGGATTCCTCTAGGGTCAGGCGTCGATGCAGACCTCCGTTTCAGAGCTGCCCGACTCGCGCGTGCGGGTCGAGGTCGAGGTTCCCGCCAAGGATGTCGAGCGTGCCGCGTCGCGCGCCGCCCGGGCGATGGCGAAGGAGATGCGGATGCCCGGCTTCCGCCAGGGCAAGGCGCCGCCCTCGCTGGTGATCCAGCGCCTCGGCTTCGGGCCGGTGCTGGAGGAGGCGATCCGCGATGCGCTTCCCGAGTGGTACGAAAAAGCGCTGCTGGACACCGGGGTCAGCCCGATCGGCGATCCCAAGATCGAGATGGTCTCCACCCCCGAGAGCGAGGGGGAGCCGCTGGAGTTCAACTTCGAGGTCGGGGTGCGGCCGCCGGCCAAGCTCGGCGAGTACAAGGGCCTCGAGGTGGGGCGGGCCGAGAGCGAGGTGCCAGACGACATCGTCGATCGCGAGATCGAGCGGGTCCGCGAGGGTTTCGCCAAGCTGGAGCCCGTCGAGCGCCCCGCCGCCGAGGGCGACTCGTTGCTGATCGACTTCGAGGGGCTGATCGACGGCTCCGCCTTCGAGGGAGGAAAGGCCGAGGACTACCTGCTGGCGCTCGGCTCCGGCCAGCTGATCGAGGGCTTCGAGGAGCAGCTCAGCGGCGCCGAGCCGGGCCAGGACCGAGCCGTCGAGGTCACCTTCCCCGACGACTACCAGGCCGAGCACCTGGCCGGCAGGAAGGCCGTCTTCAACGTCAAGGTGAAAGAGGTGCGGGAGAAGAACCTCCCCGAGCTCGACGACGACTTCGCCTCCGACGCCTCCGAGTTCGACACGCTGGAGGAGCTGCGCGCCGACGTCCGCGAGAAAGTCGGCGCCGCGCTCGACAGCCGGGCGGAGGAGGACTTCCGGGTCGCCGCCATCGACGCCGCCGTCGCCGCGGCGACCGTCGAGGTGCCGGCTGACCTGGTCACGGCGCGCGCGACCGAACGCTGGGAGCGGATGGAACGCCAGCTCGCCAGCCGCGGCATGGACCCCAACGCCTTCCTGCAGATGCAGGGGAAAACGCGCGAGGAGCTGATCGAGGAATCGAGGCCCGACGCCGAGCGTGAGCTGCAGCGGGAGGCGGTTGTCACGGCGATCGCCGAGGCGGAGGAGATCGAGGTCTCCGAGGAGGAAATGGTCGAGGCCCTCGAGCACAGCGCCGAACACGAACGCACGACCCCGCAGAAGCTGCTGGAGCGGCTGCGCGCGAACGGGCGCGACGCGATGGTCCGCGAGGATCTCAGAGCCCGCAAGGCGATCGAGCTGGTGGCCGAGTCGGCGAAGCCGATCCCGCTCGAGCAGGCCGAGGCCCGGGAGCAGATCTGGACGCCGGAGAAGGAGCGCAAAGCCGCCGGCGGCCTCTGGACTCCCGACTCCGACTGAGCCCGCCGAGCACGCCTGGCGCCTTGCGAGGCAGCCTCTTATAGAGTGCGGGCCATGAGCCCTCTGGTCCCGATGGTGGTCGAGCAGACCTCGCGCGGCGAGCGCGCCTTCGACATCTACTCGCGCCTGCTCGGCGAGCGCATCGTCTTCCTCGGCACGCCGGTCACCGACGACATCGCCAACCTGATCGTCGCCCAGCTGCTGCACCTGGAGTCCGAGGACCCGGACAAGGACGTCAGCCTCTACATCAACTCCCCCGGCGGATCCGTCTATGCCGGCCTGGCGATCTACGACACGATGCAGTTCATCAAGCCCGCCGTGCAGACGATCTGCGTCGGGGTGGCGATGAGCATGGGGGCGCTGCTGCTCTGCGGCGGCGCCGAGGGCAAGCGGATGGCGCTGCCCAACTCGAAGATCCTGATCCACCAGGTCTCGGCCGGGTTCCAGGGCCAGGCGACCGACATCGAGATTCACGCCAAAGAGATCATCGACATTCGTCGCCGCCTCGACGAGATCATCGCCAAGCACACCGGCCAGCCCTTCGACAAGGTGACGAGAGACACCGAGCGCGACTACTTCATGAGCGCGGAGGAGGCGAAGGAGTACAACATCGTCGACCGCGTCATCGAACACCACTGAAGCGCCCGGCCCTTCTCGCTCTCGTCATCTTCGCGGTCTTCGCGGCTCCGGCGCCGGCGGAGATCTCCGGTCGCGGCGGCGGCGTCCCCTACTACGGCCACGTCT
Source organism: Solirubrobacterales bacterium (assembly GCA_040900615.1). Classification (GTDB taxonomy): domain Bacteria; phylum Actinomycetota; class Thermoleophilia; order Solirubrobacterales; family 70-9; genus VAYN01. The sequence continues at coordinate 6,644 of JBBDYP010000090.1, forward strand.
TCCCGGTCCAGGGCCAGCACGGCGTCCGCGGCTACATCGGTGAATACGGAGCGCCGCGCTCGGGGGGCCGCACCCACGAGGGCTTCGACATCGTCGCCGCCTGCGGCACCGAGCTGGTCGCCGTCCGCAACGGCCGCGTGCTGCGGCGCGGCTACGACTCCGTCCTCTACGGCAACTACCTGCTGATCCACGGCGAAGGCGAGCGGCGCAGCTACTTCTACGCCACCTGCCCCGCCCGGCGGCGGTCAGCAAGGGCGAGTGGGTGTGGGAGGGCGAGAGCGTCGGCGCGGTCGGCAAGACCGGCAACGCGATCAGCGTCGGCTGCCACCTCCACTTCGAGGTCCACGAGCGCGGCGTCCCGGTCGACCCCGGTCCCTCGCTCGACCGCTGGGACCGCTACAGCTGAGCGGACTCGCCGAAGGCTTCTCGTGCCTGCGGCCACCAAAAGGCTTCACTCGCCTGCAGGGTTCAGAACCTTCCGGATGAAGTCGGCCTTCGCGTCGGTGTAGGCCTCACGGTCGTCCCTGAAGCGAGCTGCGAGGTCGTGCTTCAGCGATGCGTATTCTCGTGCGATCTCGGGGTGGGCGCGGAGGCGGTCCCGGAACGCCAGCTCGTCGGCAAAGCGCCGGCTGCCCGCCGGGACGAGGTGCAGGTGGTGCGTGCGCCGACTCGGATGCGGCTTGCAGAACCAGTGCATCTCCTCGCTGCGGTAGGGCGCGTACATGTATCCGAGTTGGGCGAGCGGCTCAAAGCACGCCCGCGACGTCTCCAGATCCTCGACCCCGACGAGGATGTCGATGATCGGCTTGGCGTCGAGTCCCGGCACCGCCGTGCTGCCGACGTGGTGGATGCCGCCGACAGCCCACTCCCCGATCGCCTCTTCCAGCGCCGCTCGCTCCCGCTCGGCCAGCTGTGGCCATCGCGGGTCGTACGGCACGATTCGGACCGGCTCCTCATGGAGCAGGCGTTCGAACCAGAGGCTGGCCTTGGGATTGCGGTTGTAGTCCGGGATCTGGAGGTAGCCGGCGGCGCGGTAGAGGCCGATCGCCTCGGTCAGGTAGTCGGAGGTGTCGAGGCGGGTCGCTTCGCATCCGTGCCTCCGGGCCACGTCCTCGAGCTCGGCCAGCAGCTGCCGCGCCAGGCCCTTGCCGCGGTGGACGGGAGTGACGTACATGCTCTTCACCTCCGCGACGTCGGTGTCGAGGTGGCGGACGCCGCCGAGGCCCGCTGGCTCGCCGCCGACCCGGGCGATCAGCAGCAGCCCGTTCGGCGGCGTCAGGTCGGCCGGCGGCCCGGCCGCGATCTCGGCCTCGAGGTCGATCCCCAGCGGTCCGTCCGCCTCGCGGATGAAGGCGCCGTAGAGCTTCCGAACCTCGGGGTCGTCCGGCCGCGCCGGCTCCAGCTTCACGTCCACTCGGCGGTCGACGCTACACGCGTGTCGCTTTTTTCATCTGTGGGATGAACAAAGCGACACGCGTCGCGCTCACAGCCCCAGCTCGTACTCGAACCACTCCGAGCGCTCGGCGCCGGTCGAGTCGTAGAGGCGCTGGGCGGTGAGGTTGTCGGGGGCGGTCGCCCATTCCAGGTGGGCGGCCCCGCGTTCGCGGGCGACGCCGGCGCTGGCCTCGATCAGGGCGCGGCCGACGCCGCGGCCGCGCACCGAGGGCTTGACGAAGAGGTCGTTCATCAGCACCGTCTCGGCGGCCTTGGTCGAGCTGAAATGCCAGTAGAGGCAGGCGTAGCCGACCAGGCGACTCCGGTCGCGGGCGCCGAGCAGCATCCCGTCCTCGCTCGGAGCGAGGAAACGGCGGAAGAAGGTGCGGTTGCGCTCCTCGTCGATCTCCTCGACCTCGTAGAAGCGCTGGTAGTCGGCGATCAGCGGCAGCATCTGCTCGAACTCGCTCGGGGCGATCGGCGCGATCTCGACCTCTGCAGGCATCGGGCCACCGTAGCGGGAGCGCGCAAGGCGGGGACCACGAGCAGGGACCGCCGGCCGCGCGCAGTAAACGACCCCCACTGACCGGCTCCTGCCCCCGTCTAAGCTTTGGGGGCTGCCGGAGCTCACGATCGTCCCACTAGGAGGGGATTCCGCTGGCACGTCCCACAGACTCGAACGAGCAGCTCCTCTGCAGCTTCTGCGGCAAGTCGCAGCGCCAGGTCAAGAAGCTGATCGCAGGCCCCGGCGTCTACATCTGCGACGAGTGCATCGACCTCTGCAACGAGATCATCGACGAGGAGCTGACGGCGCCGCCCGCCTTCGAGCTGGAGAACCTGCCGAAGCCGCGGGAAATCCACGACGTGCTGCAGGAGTACGTGGTCGGCCAGGAGGCCGCCAAGCGCTCCCTCTCCGTCGCCGTCTACAACCACTACAAGCGGGTCCAGATCGCCCAGTCCGAAGAGACCGAGGTCGAGCTGCAGAAGTCGAACATCATGATGCTGGGCCCGACCGGATGCGGCAAGACGCTGCTGGCCCAGACGCTGGCGCGGATCCTCAACGTCCCCTTCGCGATCGCCGACGCGACGGCGCTGACCGAGGCCGGCTACGTCGGCGAGGACGTCGAGAACATCCTCCTGAAGCTGATCCAGGCCGCCGACTTCGACGTCAAGAAGGCGGAGACGGGGATCATCTACATCGACGAGATCGACAAGATCGCGCGCAAGGCCGACAACCCGTCGATCACCCGCGACGTCTCCGGCGAAGGCGTGCAGCAGGCGCTGCTGAAGATCCTCGAGGGGACGACCGCCTCGGTCCCTCCGCAGGGCGGGCGCAAGCACCCCCACCAGGAGTTCCTGACGATCGACACCACCAACATCCTCTTCATCTGCGGCGGCTCCTTCGCCGAGCTCGACAAGGTGATCGAGCGGCGCGTCGGCGACCGCGGCATCGGCTTCGGCGCCTCGATCTCCTCGCGCGAGAAGAAGGACGCTGGCGAGTGGTTCGAGCAGGTCCTGCCCGAGGACCTGATCGAATACGGGCTGATCCCCGAGTTCATCGGCCGCCTGCCGGTGATCACCGCGATCCACCAGCTCAGCCGCGACGATCTGACGACGATCCTGACCGAGCCGCGCCACGCGCTCACCAAGCAGTTCCAGCGCTTCTTCGAGTTCGACGACATCGAGCTGGTCTTCTCCGAGGACAGCCTCGAGGCGATCGCCGACAAGGCACTGGAGCGGGAGACGGGAGCCCGCGGCCTGCGCTCGATCCTCGAGGAGACGCTGCTCGACGTCCAGTTCGAGCTGCCCTCGCGTCGCGACGTCACCAAGTGCGTCGTCACCAAGGAGACGATCTCCCAGGGTCGGCGCCCGACGCTCGTCACCGAGGCCGCGCCGCAGGACATCGGTGGCGCCGAGGAAGAGCTCGGCGAGGAAACGGCGTAGCGGTGGAGGGTCGGGTGGACCCTCGCCCTCACAACGGCGGGGAGGTTCGGTTGAGGGTCCACCCGACCCTCCACGGCACGCGGCTACACTCGCCGCGATGAGCAGCGCCGACCGCGAAAAGCTCGAAAAGACGACCCGTTACGCCCCGGCCGAGGTCGAGAACCGGGTCTTCGCCGAATGGGTTGAGGGTGGCTATTTCCACCCCGCGGCCGAGGGGGTCCCGGCGGACAACTTCTCGGTCGCGATCCCGCCGCCGAACGTGACCGGCGCCCTGCACATGGGCCACGCGCTGAACGGCTCGATGCAGGACGCGCTGGTGCGGATGAACCGCATGCGCGGCCGCAACACGCTCTGGATCCTCGGCACCGACCACGCCGGGATCGCCACCCAGGCGGTGGTCGAGAAAGGCCTGCGGGCCGAAGGGAGGACCCGCCAGGAGCTGGGTCGCGAGGCATTCGTCGAGCGGGTCTGGGCGTGGAAAGAGGAGTACGGCTCGCGGATCGTCGAGCAGTACAAGCGCCTCGGCGCCTCCTGCGACTACGAGCGCGAGCGCTTCACCCTCGACGGGGACTACGTGCGCGCGGTCTACCGCGTCTTCAAGCGGCTCTACGACAAGGGCTACATCTACCGCGACCACTACATGGTCAACTGGGACCCCGGCTCGCACTCGGCGATCTCCGACCTCGAGGTCGAGAACCGCGAGGTCGAGGACGCCCTCTACTCGATCGACTACCCGGTCGAGGGCTCCGACCGGGTGCTGACCGTCGCCACCGTGCGCCCGGAGACGATGCTCGCCGACACCGCCGTCGCCGTCAGCCCCGGCGACGAGCGCTACGCCGACCTGGTCGGCCGGCACTGCGTCCTGCCACTGGTCGGGCGGCGGCTGCCGATCATCGCCGACGAGCACGTCGACCCGGAGTTCGGCACCGGGGCGCTGAAGATCACCCCCGGCCACGACCCCAACGACTTCGAGATCGGCCGCAGGCACGGCCTCGAGGAGATCGGCGTGATCGGGCCCGACGGCCGCATGACCGAGGAGGCTGGAGAGTTCGCCGGGATGACCGCGGCCGCGGCCCAGGACGCCGTGGTGGCGGCGCTGCGGGAGGAGGGCCGGCTGCGGGCGGAGGAGCCCTACACCCACTCGGTCCCCTTCTCGCACCGCTCCGGCGAGCGGATCGAGCCGCTGATCTCGCTGCAGTGGTTCTGCCGCATGGATGAGCTGGCGAAGCCGGCGATCGAGGTCGTCGAACGCGACGAGGTGAGAATCGCCCCCGCGCAGTGGAAGCGCGTCTACCTCGACTGGATGCGGGAAATCAGACCCTGGTGCGTCTCGCGCCAGCTCTGGTGGGGGCACCGGATCCCGGTCTGGTACTGCGACGCCTGCGAGGCCAATCTAGTCGTCGCCGAGGCGGCGCCGGAGCGCTGCGGATCCTGCGGCGGCGAGCTGCGCCAGGAGGAGGACGTGCTCGACACCTGGTTCAGCTCGGCGATCTGGCCCTTCGCGACGCTCGGCTGGCCCGACGACACCCCCGAGCTGCGCGCCTTCTACCCGACCAGCTTCCTCACCACCGCGCGCGAGATCCTCTTCCTCTGGGTGGCGCGGATGATCATGACCGGGATCGAGTTCGCCGGCGACGTCCCCTTCCGCGACGTCTACGTCCACTCGGTGATCCAGGCCCGGGACGGGCGGCGGATGTCGAAGAGCCTGGGCACCGGAATCGACCCGCTGGAGGAAATCGACGTCTACGGCGCCGACGCGCTGCGCTTCGGCCTCTTGGCGATGTCCTCGACCCAGGACGTCCGCTTCTCCGACGCCAAGGTCCAGCAGGGCAGCGACCTGGCGAACAAGCTCTGGAACGCCAGCCGGCTGATCCTGCTGAACACGGCCGCGGTCGATTCGGCGCCGCGGCCGCTCCACGTCGAGGATCGCTGGATCCTCTCGCGGCTGGAGCGGACGATCGCGTCGGTCACCGAGAAGCTCGAGACCTACGACTTCGCGCACGCGGTCCAGGAGGCCTACTCGTTCTTCTGGCGCGATCTCTGCGACTGGTACCTGGAGATCGTCAAGCCGCGCCTCTACGACGGTGAGGAGGAGGTCTCGGCGACCCTGCTCTGGGCGCTGGAGCGCATTCTCGGCCTCCTGCACCCGACGATGCCCTTCGTCACCGAGGAGATCTGGTCCTTCCACCCGGCTCGGCGCGGCCACCTCGCGGTGCACCAGTTCCCGGTCGCCGACGAGTCGCTCTTCGACGACGCGGCGGAGGCCGACGTCGAGGGCGGGATCGGCCTGACCCAGCAGCTGCGCGCCTGGCGCGACCTCGTCGACGTGCCGGCGGCGAGCGTGCTGGCGGCGCGGATCGAAGGCGTCGAGCCACCCGATTTCGTCGCTCGCCTCGCCCGCTTCGAGCTCGACTCCGACGCCGGCGAGCCGGTCGCCTCGATCGGCCCCGTGCGGGTCCTGCCCTCCGGGCAGCTCGACGCCGCGGCGGTCGCCGACCGGCTGGAGAAGCGGCGGGAGGAGCTCCGCGCCGAGGTCGAGCGGGCCGAGCGCAAACTCGGCAACGAGGGCTTCGTCGCCAAGGCCCCGGTCGAGGTGGTGGAGGAGGAGCGCGGCAAGCTCGAGCGCTACCGGGCCGAACTCGAGGAGCTCTCGTAGACCCCGACGCCTACCTCGATTCGCTGGAGCCGATCGGGTGGCGGCTCGGCCTCGAGCGGATGCACAAGCTGACCACCGCGCTGGGGATGCCCCAGCACCGCTTCGCCTCGGTCCACGTGGTCGGCACCAACGGCAAGTCCTCGGTGGCGCGGATGACGGCGGCGCTGCTGGAGGCCCACGGCGTCGCGTCCGGCGCCTGCCTCTCTCCCCACACCGCCCGCTGGTCGGAGCGGACGCTGATCCGCGGTGAGGAGATCGGCGCCGACGAGTGGGCCGAGGCGGTGGCGCGGGTCGCGCAGGCGGCCGAGGGCGTCAACCGCACCCTGGAGGAGGGCGACGCCGTGACCCAGTTCGAGGCCGCGACCGCGGCGACCTTCGTCGCCCTGGCGAGCGCGGGGGTGAAGGCGGCGGCGATCGAGGCGGGCCTGGGGGGGAGGCTCGACGCCACCAACACGATCCCCTCGCGGGTGACCGTCCTCACCTCGATCGGCCTCGACCACACCGAGTGGCTCGGCGGTACCGAGGTCGAGATCGCGGCCGAGAAGCTGGCCGTGCTGCGCGACCAGACGACGCTGGTGCTGGGACGGGTCTCGCCCGAGGTCGAGGCCCTGGCGGAGCGCACGGCGAGCGAGCGGGGCGCCCGCCTGGTGCGGGCGCCGGAGGACCCCGGCCCGGAGCTGCGGCTGACAGCGCCCGGCCGCTTTCAGCGGCGCAACTTCGCCCTCGCCCGTGCCGCGGCCGAGGCCTTCCTCGGGCCGCTGGACCCGGCCCTGGTCGCGGAGGTCGCCGCGACCGTGGCGATCCCGGGCCGGCTGGAGCGAATAGCCGAGCAACCCCCCATCTACATCGACGCCGCCCACAACGCCGACGGCGCCGCCGCCCTGGCCGAGGCCCTGCCCGCCGTCGTCGGGGAGCGCCGGATCGTCGCCTGCCTGGCGATCCTCGCCGACAAGGACGCGGCCGCGATGGTGCGGGCCTTGGCGCCGGTCCTGGAGCGGGTCGTCTGCACCGAGCTTCCCCGCGGGGCGTTGGAGGCGCACGGGCGTCCTGGCGCCAGCTCGACCCCCGCCGCCGAGCTGGTTGCGGCCTGCGAGGAGGCCGGCCTGCCGGCGGAGGCGGAGCGGGATTTCGAAGCGGCGTTGCGGCGCGCGTCCCGGCTGGCGAGCGAGCCGCCCGAGGGCGCGCTGCTGGTCGCCGGCTCCCACTACGGGATCGCGCCGGCCCGCGCCGCGCTCGGTGCGGGGGAGGGGATCCGGTCGCCCTCGGGGCGAGGTTAGTGGCGTGCCTGGCCGGCGCAGGGGACCCGGTCACCCTGCGGGGCGAATTTGTCGGGTGCTGGGCGGCGCAGGGGATCCGGTCACCCTGCGGGCGAATTCAGTCGCGCGCCCTTACGGGCGCGGCTCCCGATGTTCCTGCCCGCCTATGGCGGGCAGGAATCAGATTGCA
>JBBDYP010000091.1:0-13463 GCA_040900615.1 Solirubrobacterales bacterium
CCAGCTTGCGCTCGGCGCGGCCGATCTTGTTCAGCTTCTCGACCACGTGGACCGGAATGCGGATGGTCCGCGCCTTGTCGGCCAGGGCACGGGCGATCGCCTGGCGGATCCACCAGGTCGCGTAGGTGGAGAACTTGAACCCCTTGCGGTAGTCGAACTTCTCCGCCGCGCGGACCAGGCCCAGCGTCCCCTCCTGGATCAAATCGAGGAAGGGAAGGCCCTGGTTTCTGTAGTTTTTCGCGATCGAGACGACCAGGCGGAGGTTCGACTCGACCATTTTCTGCTTCGCGTCGAGGTCTCCGCGCTCGATCCGTTTCGCGAGTTCGACCTCCTCCTGGGCGGTGAGGAGGCGGACTTTGCCGATGTCCTTGAGGAACAGCTGCAAGGAATCCGTGGTCATGTCCGGTTTCAGGTCGAGCGCCTGTTTCGGGCGCCGGCGCCCTTTTTTCCCGGTGTCGACGGGCATCGCTTCGGCCGCGGCTTTCTGGGCCGGGTCCATGTCCTCTACAAGCTCGATTCCGGACTTCTCGAGGTGCCCGTAGAGGTCCTCGACGTCAGACTCGTCGAGATCGACCTCGGAAACCGCCGAGGCGATGTCGCCGAAGGTCAGCACGCCGAGCTGCTGCCCGCGATTGATGAGGTTTTTGACCTCCTCCAGCTCCTGAAGCTCTGCTACCAGCATCCGTGTCTACTCGTTTCCCTAGCGCTTGGTGTTTAGTCCTGGGCGTTGAAATGCCGTCGCGAGCGAAAAGTCGCGCCGGACGATGAAAAAGCGGACCAATGACCCGGTCCGCGAAAGTAAGCCTTCGACATCATCTTGCCCCTAAGAGCGGGCGTTGACTTTCGTCAAACGCTTGTTCGTATGGTAGTCGCTTCAGTTTGTGAAGTCAAATGCCCAACGCGATGCGACATCCCCGCCCCTGGCTCAGAGCCTTTTGGGAGCGCGCGTACCGCGAGAACGTCACCGGGCTCTCGGCGATGGTCGCCTACAACCTGATGCTGGCGGTCTTCCCCTTCGCTCTGCTGGTCCTCTTCGTCTTCGGTCAGGTGCTGAAGATCGGCGGCGTCGAGACCAGCGTTCTCAATGACCTCCAGCGCCTCTTTCCCGACGTCGAGCAGCAGACCCTGACCGACGTCCTCAACCGGATCGAGAGCAACTCGACGACGATCGGGATCGCCGCCTTCATCGGCTCGCTCTGGATCGGCGCCTCGTTCTGGGGGGCGATGGACACCGCTTTCTGCCGCATCTACCACGTGGAGTGCCGCGGCTGGATCGAGCAGAAGCGCTTCTCGTTCGCGATGCTGGGCGTCGTCCTCCTTTTCATCGCGGCCAGCATCTTCGTGCCGACGATCGAGAGCACCCTCCTCTCCAGCACCGACCGCCTGCCGTTCGGGCTCTCCGACATCAAGGCGATCGACACCTTCCTGCTGCTCACCGCCGCCCTGCTTGTCACCTTCCTGATCTGCTCGGTGATCTTCTGGGCGGTGCCGAAAGGGCACATGCCCTGGCGGGCGGTCTGGCCGGGCGCGGCCTTCGTCACCGTCGCCGCCGGCCTCGCCAACTGGCTCTTCCCGGTCTACCTCTCCAGCGTCTCCAGCCTCTCGCGGTTCGGCTCGACCCTGGGCTTCATCCTGATCGCCCTGCTCTGGTTCTACGTGCTCAGCCTCGCGCTGATGGTCGGCGCCGTGATCAACTCGCTCCGCTACGAGGTCCACGACACCGGCGAACTCCCGTATCGGAGCAAGCGGCCTTGTGATGGCTGCGGCGACTCGGCTGACGCCGGTGCGGACCAGCCGATTTCCCCGGCCCACAAATAAAAACTGTCATATTCCGCATCCGGTCCGCGGTCGGTAGGCGCCCCGCAGGGTGGGCACGACCGTTGTCGTCGCCGACTGAAACAATCAATTTGATGCAAAAACACTCGAGTTCTGAAACCGTGTCCAGCGTTCTGGCCCCATCCACGCCCATCGACATCGGCGAGCAGTCCCAACGCCGGCGGATCATCGAGGCAATGATCGAGAGCTGCGCGGAGAAGACGTACGCCGCGACGACGATCACCGACATCGTCGGGGGCGCACGGATCTCCCGCACGACCTTCTACAAACGCTTCGCGGACAAGCGCGACTGCTTCGACGCGACGGTGGACTCCTGCCTCCTTGAGCTTCAGGAGGCGGCGGCGACCGCCCACTCGCCGGGAGACCCACCGCCAGACGCCGTTCGCAAGGCGACCGTCGGGATGCTGGAGCTGCTGGCGTCGAAGCCGGCCATGGCGCAGCTGCTCTCGGGCGAGGCGGTCTCGGTCGACCCGGCCGTGGTCGAGCGCTACCGCCGGCTCCTGATCCCCGCCCTCGAAGGGCTCTGGGACGCGGCCGGGGAGCCCAAGACGTCCCATGTCGACCCGGGACTCTCCTTCGCGCGGGCGCAGCTGCTGATCTTCAACGAGATCGCGGCCGGGCGCTCCGACGCGCTCCTCGCCCTGCTTCCGGAGATCGTCTACCTCGCGGTGGCCCCTTTCGCCGGCCACGACGAGGCCATCCAGCAGGCGCGACTGGCCGAGCAGTCCGCCCCCGACGCCTCACCAAGCGGTGTCGAGTAGCAGCCCCGAGGACCTGCGCAAGTGGCGGCTGCCCCGCGGCCGTCACGGCCTGCCGCGCGAGCTCGTCACCCGCTCCCAGCGCGAGCGCCTGCTGGCCGCGGTGGTTCGCGTCACCGCGGCAAAGGGCTACGAGGCGACCACCGTGGCCGACATCCTCGAGGAGGCCGGAGTAGGCAGAGAGAGCTTCTACGAACTGTTCGACGACAAGCGCGACTGCATGCTGGCGGCGCACGCGATCCTGGTCGAGAACCTCGAAGGGAAGGTGCGGGCCGCCTACGCGGAGCCCGGACCCTGGGTGGACCGGATCAGGGACGCCCTTGGCGCGGCGCTCGACTGGTTTGCAGCCGATCCAGCGGCGGCGAGGTTCACCCTGGTCGAGCTGGCTGCGGTCGGCCCAGTCTCACGGGCACGGTTCCAGGCAGCGTTCGGCAGCTTCGTCGAGCTGCTGGACGAAGGGCTCGACGACGGACCCGGCCCGGAGCTGCCCCGGGCGACCACACTCGCCGTCAGCGCCACCCTGGCGCGGGTCTACGAAGAGGTCGTCCTTGGCCGGTCGGCCGACCTTCCGTCCCTGCTGCCCGACCTGACCTACGAGCTGCTGGTGCCCTTCCTCGGCGAAGAGGCCGCCCGGACCGAGCAGCGTCGCGCCGCTGCCGGCTAACCGCGCGTCAACGCCGCGTGGAGGCCGGTGACAAGGCCTTCCGCGAGCTGGCGGCCACCACCGAAGCGCAGCAGCGAGAGTGTGCCCTCCTTCACGGCGCCGAACCATTTGCTCGCCGAGCCGACGGCGAAGGCGCCCGGGCTCGGCCCGACCCGCGAATCGCAGGAGACCACCCGCCCCCCCGCGACCGTGACCGTGACGCCGGCCGACCCGCAAACCACGCTGGGATCGGCTTCGACCTCGAGCCGGCAGGAGCCGCTGGCGGTCGCGGGCAAGTCCACCAGCGGCGTCGCCAGCATGAAGGCGGCCTCGATGTCGATCTGCGTGACCGGGGCCGCCCTGTGTCGCATGTGAACGAGCTCGCAATGACTGGCGGCGGCGAGGGGAGCCACCCCCATTCGGGCCCAGTCGGTGACCGTGTAGGGGGTACCGGCGCCCCGGCTCGGCCGGGGTTCGATCAGGCCCGCCATCCGCATGCTCGCCAGCCGCCGCTCGAGTGCCGGGTAGCTGAGGTCGGCGATGCGGCGGTCGAGCTCGGTCAGCGACATCGGCCTGGCCGCCAGGCCCCGCGTCATCGTCGAGCCCCAGCCGTCGACGAACGCCTTGATGACGCCCTTGGCGGCCCCGCTCTCAAGCGAGATCGGCCCGTCGGGCGCCTGGCCCAGCCAGGCCTCGAGCCGGTCGGCGACGTCGAGCAGCTCAAGACCCATCGGCGTCAGCTCGTTCTCCACGGCATAGGGCATCTGCTGGGTCGGGCGTTTCCTCAGGACGCCGAGCTCGCCCAGGCTCGCCAGGTGGCCGCGGAGCGTCGTCTGCGCTGGAAGCCCGGTCGCCCGCCGCAACTCGGCGAGCCGCATCGGGCGATCGGCGAGGGCATGCAAGATCATGAAGTTGAGCGGAGTCGCCAACACCGTGAGTGCCCGCTCACCTGCCCGGAACCGCGTCGCTGGCGGTGCGCTGCCCGCCTCAACCGCCTCTTCGGCGGCGCCATCGCCGGCTGAAGAATCTCCTGGACTGGCCAATGTCTCTCCCCTCTGGGGATCAGGTTATCAGGAGTTTTTTATTAGAACAGCAAGGTTTTATAAACGAACAGTTACGTTTGCGGCTGCGTCTCGCAGCGCATCGGTAAGCGGAGCGGGCCGGATCCCGGGGAATAGCGCCACGCCGGTCGGATCGGTGACGACGGTCTCGGTTGAGAGGCCCTCGATCAGCGGCCGGAACGACTCGCCGCCGGCGCCGATCACGGCCGCCGCGCGAAAATAGGCGACAGGAACCTCGCCGGCTCTCAGGGTCTCGGCGGTCGCGTGGCCGGCGCGTTCGGTATTCCGCGCCAGCGCCCGCACGTCCTCTCCATCCTCCCGCAACCGCGCGCAGAGCAGACCACCGATGTGGCCGGTGCTACCAGCAACGCCAATCACCCCTCAAACCTAACCTGAGGCGGTGAAAATCAAGTCTGGGCAGGACGCAGGAAGCGAGACGAGGGGAGCGCACTCCAGTGCGTGACCCGAAGGCGAGCGACCGAGGACACCCCCAGACGCCGATTTGCAGCCGCCTCAGCCGTACTTCGAGCCGATGATGTGGCGCAGCTTCGAACGATCGTGCCGAGCCTGGACCCGCCGAACGGTGCCGGAGCGGGAGCGCATCACGAGCGATTCGGTGGTTGCACCGGGGCCGCGGTAGCGGACTCCCTGGAGGACGTCGCCGTCGGTGACGCCGGTGGCGGAGAAGAAGACGTCCTCGCCGGAGCAGAGGTCGTCGGCGACGAGGATGCGGTCCAGGTCGTAGCCGGCGTCGATCGCCGCCTGGCGCTCACCGTCGTCGCGCGGCCAGAGGCGCCCCAGCAGCTGGCCGCCCATCGACTTCAGCGCCGCGGCGGAGAGCACGCCCTCGGGGGTGCCGCCGATGCCCCAGAGCAGGTCGACCGGTGAGCGGTCGCTGACGGCGAGCAGCGCCGCCGAGACGTCGCCGTCGGTGATCAGGCGAATGCGAGCGCCCGCCTCGCGCACTTCGCCCATCGCCTCCTCGTGTCGGGGTCGGTCGAGCATCACCACGGTCACGTCGCCGACGCTGCCGCCCTTGCGCTCGGCAATCAGCTTCAGGGTCTCCGGCAGCGGCCGGTCGAGGTCGAGGAGGTCGGCGATCTCTTCACCGCCCGCCATCTTTTCCATGTAGACGCAGGGGCCGGGATCGAACATCGTGCCGCGCTCGGCGAGCGCGATCACGGCCAGGGCGCTGGGCATGCCGAGCGCGCAGAGCCGGGTCCCCTCGAGTGGGTCGACGGCGATGTCGACTAAGGGCGGTGTGCCGTCGCCGATGTGCTCGCCGTTGTAGAGCATCGGCGCCTCGTCCTTCTCTCCCTCGCCGATGACGACGGTGCCTTCCATCGAGACCGAGTCGAGCACGTGGCGCATCCCGTCCACGGCGGCCTGGTCGGCGGCGATCTTGTCGCCGCGCCCGACCCAGCGTGCCGCCGCAAGCGCCGCCGCCTCGGTCACCCGCACCAGCTCCAGTGCCAGGTTGCGGTCGGGCTTTGCCTGGGAGCTCTCGGGCACGGGGCCGCAGGCTATAGGGTCGGCACATGGACGCGCGTTGGGGATTGACGCTGCCGCTGCCGGGCGTGTCGCTCGCCGATCACGGCGAGCTGGTCAAGCGCGCGGAGGCGGCCGGTTACACCGACCTCTGGACCGGCGAGACGAACGGGGCCGACGGCTTCACGCCGCTGGCCTTGAGTGCCGCCTGGACCGAGCGGGTGCGGCTGGGAACCGGGATCGTCGGCGTCTTCCAGCGCGGCCCGGCGCTGCTCGCGCAGGAGACGGCGGCGCTGGCCGACGCCTCTCGCGGGCGGTTCGTGCTGGGGATCGGATCGTCCTCGGACCGGATCGTCGAAGGCTGGAACGGGATTCCCTTCGAGAAACCGCTGAGCCGGGTCCGCGAGACCCTCGACTTCCTCCGCACCGCCCTCGACGGCGAGCGCACCGCCTCCGGCTTCAAGCTCGAGACGGCTCCCGCGCAGCGGGTGCCGATCATGCTGGCGGCGCTGCGAGGGAAGATGCTCCAGCTGGCGGTCGAGCGGGCCGACGGGGCCTTCACCAACTTCCTGCCGCTGGCGGGGCTGCCCAAGGTCGCCGCGCAGGTGCAGGGCGCGCCTTCGGGCTTCGAGCTGCTCTGCCGCTTCTTCTGCATCCCGGGCGAGCGCGAGCAGGTCGAGCCGCTGGCGCGGTTCATGTTCTCCTCCTACATCACGGTCCCGGTCTACGCCGCCTTCTTCCGCTGGCTCGGCTACGGCGAGCAGATCGATCCGATGATCGCCGCCTGGGAGGCGGGCGACCGCAAGGCGGCGGCGGAGGCCGCGCCGTGGGAGGTGATCGAGGAAACCTTCGTCTTCGGAACCCCGGAGGAGATGAAGGAGCGGCTCGACTCCTTCGTCGCCGGCGGCATCACGCTGCCGATCCTGATGCTGATCGCCAGCCCGGACAAGCTCGCCGAGACGATCGAGGCGTTGGCCCCGGCCTGAGCCCCGCCCTCCGCGCCGCGCTTCCGCTCAGCCCCGGTTCATCACCTCGGCCGCCTCCTCGGCCAGGCGGGCGTATGCCTCGGGCCGCCTGGTGGTGAGGAACGGGAACAGCTCCAGCCAGTCGTGGCGCTGGTCGAGGTCGAGATCGGCCAGCAGAACCGCGGGCTCCTGACGCGGGGCCTGGACGAGGATGCGGCCGTAGGGATCGGAGATGAAGGAGGAGCCGTAGAAGTCCAGCGGCGGCTCCGCGCCGATGCGGTTTACGGCGACCATGAAGACGCCGTTGGCGATCCCGTTGCCGACGATCACCCGCTCCCAGAGCGGCTGGGTGTCGAACTCCGGGTGGTCGGGCTCAGAGCCGATCGCGGTCGGGTAGACGAGCACGTCGGCGCCCTCGAGGCTGTAGGCGCGGGCCACCTCCGGGAACCACTGGTCCCAGCAGGTCGGCAGGCCGAGGTGCGCCTCGCCGAGCGCCAGGACCGGGAACGGCTCGTCGCCGCCGGGGCCAGGCCGGAAGTAGCGGTCCTCGTGGTAGCCGGCGGTGACGGGGATATGGAGCTTGCGCGTCCGCGCCAGCAGCTCGCCGCTCGGCGCGACGACGATCGCCGTGTTGAAGCCGAGCCCATCGTCCCCGCCGGCGCGCTCGTAGAGCGAGGCGTGGACGTGGGCACCGGTCTCGCCGGCCATCCGCGCGGCGAAGCGGTGGGTGGCGCCCCCGGGCAGCTCCTCCGGCTCGACCCCCACGGCCTCCGGGCCGCCGGGGTCGACGGCGAAATAGCGGCTGAGCGTCAGCTCCTGCAGGCAGACGAGCTGGGCCCCCTCGCCGGCGGCGAGCCTGATCCCCGCCGCCAGCGCCGCCCCGTGCTCCTCGGGGTCGGGGTGCCAGCGGTGCTGCAGTGCGGCGATCCGGAAGGGCGGGCGGCGGGGCGGGCGCTTGCGGGCTGGCGAAGCTGGTAGCTCGGGTGCGGCGATGAGGCGGATCTCCTCCATCGCGTTCGACTGTAGGGGGTCCGCCAACCGGGGGCAAACGGACCGGTTGGCGTCAGTAGTTAGCGCTGCGCGAGCTGCGGGCGCCCACCGATGGCGCCGCGGGGGGGTCGGCACAGAATTCGCAGGCATGAGGCACTTCATCGATACGCAGGACTTCACGCGGGCCCAGCTCGAGCAGCTGCTGGAGCTGATCCGCCTGCTGAAGGAGGCCGACCGCGACGGCGCCGTTCCCGAGCTCCTGCCCCGGCGCTCGCTGGGAATGATCTTCGAGGAGCCCTCCACCCGCACGCGGGTCTCCTTCGAGGTGGCGATGTCGAAGCTCGGCGGGCACGCCCTCTACCTCAGGCCCGGAGAGATCCACCTCGGCCAGCGCGAGTCGCTCTACGACACCGCCAAGGTGCTCTCGCGGATGTGCGACGTGATCGAGGCGCGCACGCTGAAGCACGAGACCGTGCTGGAGCTGGCCCGCGACTCCGAGGTGCCGGTGATCAACGGGCTCACCGACTTCAACCACCCGACCCAGGCGGTCTGCGACCTCTTCACGATGAGCGAGCACCTGCCGGCGGGCCGCGAGCTGGAGGACTGCACGGTCGTCTTCGTCGGCGACCGCACCAACGTCTGCAGCTCGGAGATGTTCATCACGACCCAGTTCGGGATGCGCTTCGTCCACGCCGCGCCGGCCGCCTACCAGGCGCCGGCCGAGTGGGTCGCGATCGCCGAGGCCAACGCCGCCTCCTCCGGCGGCTCCGTCGCCATCACCGAGGACGTCGAGGCAGCGGTCGCAGAAGCCCACTTCGTCTACACCGACCTCTGGTGGTGGGTCGACCAGGAGGACGAGATCCCGGCCCGCCGCGCCGCCTTCATGCCGCGCTATCAGGTCAATGCCGAGCTGATCTCGCGGGCGCCGGCCGAGGCCAGGTTCATGCACTGCCTGCCCGCCTCGCGCGGCGTCGAGGTCACCGACGAGGTGATCGACGGAAAGCGCTCGATCGTCTTCGACCAGGCCGAGAACCGGCTCCACGCCGAGAAGGGAATCCTCGCCTGGCTCACCCTGCCGACGCTCGGCGCGGCGCCGAGCGAGGAGCTTCGCCAGTACCACGCGGGCCGCGTCCAGGCCCATCTCAACGAGTTCGTCCACAAGGAGGAGTGATGAGGAAGCGGCGCAGAGTCCTGGGGTTGGCCGACGTGACCCTGTTCACGGTTTCGGCGATATTGGTCGTCGACCAGCTCACGGCCTCGGCGTCGATCGGGGCCGGCGCGATCGGCTGGTGGATCGTCGCGATCGTCGTCTTCCTTGTTCCCTACGGCCTGATCACCGCCGAGCTGGCGACCGCCTATCCGGAGCAGGGAGGGATCTACGTCTGGGTGAAGCAGGCGTTCGGCCGCCGCTGGGCGGCGCGGACGACCTACTGGTACTGGGTCAACGTGGCGCTCTGGATGCCGTCGGTCTTCCTTCTCTTCGCCGGCATGTTCTGCCAGCTCTTCATCAGCGACTGGACCGACTGGCCGGACGGGAAGTGGCCGCAGGTCGCGATTGCCATCGCGCTCTCCTGGCTCGTCGTCGCGGTCGGGATCATGCGGCTCGAGGTCGGCAAATGGGTCAACAACATCGGCGCCGCGTTGAAGATGCTGATCATCTTCACGCTCGGGGCCGGCGGCATCGTCTTCGCGATCCGCCACGGGTCCGCGAACACGATCGATGCCGGCAGCCTGCTGCCGTCCTTCGACGTCACCAAGACCTACCTGCCGGTGATCGTCTACCTGATGATGGGCTTCGAGCTCGTCTCCAGCATGGCGGGCGAGGTGAAGGCGCCGGAGAAGGACATCCCGCGCGCCCTCTTCACCTCGGGGGCCGCGATCGCCGCCCTGTACCTGTTCGCCACGATCGGCATCCTCTTGGCGCTGTCGCTGACCAAGCTCGAACTCGTCCAGGGCCTGGTCGAAACCTTCAAAGCGATCTTCGGCCGCAGCGGGGTCGGTGAGGTGGTCGTCTACGGGCTCGGGATCGGCGTCCTCTACACGTACTTCACGAACATGACCACGTGGACGATGGGCTCGAACCGCGCCGCGGTCGAGGCCTCCGCGGGTGGTGAGCTGCCGAAGATCCTCGGCCGGGAGCACCCGGTGCGGGGGACGCCGGCGTCCGCCCTGGTCGCCACCGGGCTGATCTCGAGCGCGGTCCTGATCGTGTCGGCGATCTTCATCGACACCCAGGACAACCTCTTCTACGCGATCTTCGCCGCCTCCTCGGTGATCTTCCTGATCCCCTACCTGCTGATGTTCCCGGCGGTCGTGGTGCTGCGGCGCAAGGACCCCGACCGGCCGCGGCCGTTCCGGGTGCCGGGCGGCGAAGCCGGGGCCGGGGCATTGGCGACGATCACGACCCTGGCCATCGCCGCCTCGATGGTCCTCTTCCTCTGGCCGGAGATCCCGAACGCCCCCGAAGAATGGTCCTACACCGGACCGCTGCTGGGCATAGTGGTGGCCGCACTCGTCGTCGGCGAGGCGATCGTCTGGCGGATGATCCGGCCGCGGCCGCGAGCTCCGAAGCCGGAGACCGAAGCCGGTCCCGCCCAGCCCGCCGCCAGTGGACAGTAGGCGGCGATGAGCGCGACCATCGACTCCACTCCGGCGGCCGACGGCTTCCGGATGCCGGGCGAGTTCGAGCCGCACAGCGGCTGCTGGATGGCGTGGCCGGAGCGGCCCGACAACTGGCGGCTGGGTGCGAAGCCGGCGCAGCAGGCCTACGCGGCGGTGGCCGAGGCGATCGCCGGCTCCGAGCCGGTGACGATGGCCGTCTCCGACGCCCAGTTCGAACACTGCCGCTCGCTGCTCTCGCCGGCGGTGCGGGTGGTCGAGATCTCCACCGACGACGCCTGGATCCGCGACATGGGCCCCACCTTCGTCATCGATGGCGCCGGCGGCCGGCGCGGCGTCGACTGGCATTTCAACGCCTGGGGCGGTCTCGAGGGCGGGCTCTACTTCCCCTGGGACCGCGACGAGCGGGTCGCCCGCAAGGCGCTGGAGATCGAGGGCGCCGATCGCTACCGCGCCCCGATCGTGCTCGAGGGCGGCTCGATCCACGTCGACGGCGAGGGCACGGTGCTGGCAACCGAAGAGTGCCTGCTCAACCACAACCGCAACCCCGAGCTCTCGCGCGAGCAGATCGAGGCGGTGCTGTGCGAATACCTCGGCGCCGAGAAGATGGTCTGGCTCGGCCGCGGCGTCTACAACGACGAGACCGACGGGCACGTCGACAACATCGCCTGCTTCGCCCGGCCGGGGGTGGTCCTACTGACCTGGACCGATGAGGAGTCCGATCCCCAGCACGCGATCTCCCGCGACGCCCGCGAGCGGCTCGAAGCCGCGACCGACGCCCGCGGCCGCTCGCTCGAGGTCGTCCTCCTGCCCTCGCCGGGGCCGGTGACGATCGCGGAGGACGAGGCGGGCGGCGTCGACGCGATCGAGGGCACGCTCCCCCGCACCCCCGGGGACCGGCTGGCCGCCTCCTACGTCAACTTCTACCTCGGCAACTCGCGGATCGTCCTGCCGCTGCTCGACGAGCGCCACGACGAGGAGGCGGCCGAGGTCCTGCGGGGCTGCTTTCCGGAGCGCGAGGTGGTCGGCGTCCCCGCCCGCGAGATCCTCCTCGGCGGCGGCAACATCCACTGCATCACCCAGCAGGTGCCGGCTGCAGGCTAGGCGCTCGCCCGGGCCAGCGACAGCGCGTAGTCGCCGGCGGCGTCGGTGAACCATCCGCACATCTCCAGGCCCACCTCGGCGTAGACGGACTCCAGGCGCTCGCGGGTGAACTTGGAGGAGATCTCGGTCCGCATCTCCTCGCCGGCGGCGAAGTCGACGGTGACGTCGAGCTCGTCGAGCGTGACGGACTGATCGGCGAGCGAGCGCAGGCGGATGTCCATCCGCTCCTTCTCGGTGTCGTAGCGAGCGACGTGCTCGAAGGAGTCGAGGTCGAAGTCGGCCGAGAGCTCGCGGTTGAGCACCTGCAAGACGTTCTTGTTGAACTCGGCGGTGACGCCGCGGGCGTCGTCGTAGGCAGCCTCCAGGCGGGCGGTCTCCTTGACCAGATCGGTGCCGAGCAGGAGGTGGTCGCCGGGCTTGAGCAGGGCGGCGATCCGAGCCAGGAAGGCACGCCTCGGCCGTGGGTAGAGATTTCCGATCGTGCCTCCGAGGAAGGCGATCAACCTCTCCTCGCCTTCGTCGGGGATGCGCTCGAGGTGGTGCTCGAAGTCACAGACGAGCCCGCGCACCACGAGGCCCGGGTACTCGTCGACCAGGAAACGGGCGGTCTCGTGGGTGATCTCCTCGGAGATGTCGACCGGGACGTAGGTCCGCAGGCAGCCGAGGTCCCGCATCGCGCTCAGCAGGTGACGCGTCTTCGCCGCCGAGCCGGAGCCGAGCTCGACCAGCGTGCCGGGGGCGCCGGCCGCGGCGAGGATCTCGGCCGAGCGCTCGGCGAGGATCTCGCGCTCGGCCCGGGTCGGGTAGTACTCGGGGAGCTCGGTGATCTGCTCGAACAGCTGCGAGCCGCGCTCGTCGTAGAAGTACTTCGGCGAGAGCTCCTTCGGGTCCGCGCTGAGGCCGGCGCGGACGTCGCGGGCCATGGCCGCAGCGGAGTCGGCGTCGAGATGTACGTCGATCGCGATCATGCGTCCCTCGAGCAGCGCAGGCCGGCGAAGATCTGGCTGCGCTGCGGCAGGTCCCAGTTGCGGAAGCTGGGACGGACGACGTGCGGATGCGTCGCCCACGAGCTGCCCCGCAACACCCTGTACTCGTCTCCGAAGAAGACCTCGGAGTACTCGCGATACGGGAACGCCTCGAAGCCGGGGTAGGGAAGGAAGTCCGAGGCGGTCCATTCCCACACCTGTCCGAGCGCCTGGAGGCGCGGGCGGGCGGCCTCCCACTCCTGCTCGCTCGGCAGCCGCTTTCCCGCCCAGCGGGCGAAGGCGTCGGCCTGGTGCCAGGAGACGTGGATGACGGGATGGCGGGGATCGACCGGCTCCCGGCGGCCCGTCGCGGTGCCGAGCCAGCCACCCCCGCCGTCGCGCTCCCAGTGCATCGGCGGCTCCGCTCCGGTCTCCTCCATGAAGGCGAGGTACGCGGCGTTGGCGACCGGGGTTCGATCGATCTCGAAGGGCGCCAGCTCGACCGGGTGGCGGCGGCGCTCGTTGTCGTAGGCGAAGCCACGCTCGGGAGCGCCCACCATGTGCTCCCCAGCGGCGACCGGGATCATCTCGGGGGGCTCGGGGAGGGGATCGAAGGCTGGGGCCAGATCGCTCCGCACCGGCTCGTAGCCGTCGACCATCTGCAGCAGCTGCAGCATCGTCTCGTTGTGCTGGAGCTCGTGGGCGAGCAGCATCTCGTAGACGAAGCCGTCGCGGAGCAGCGGGTCCTCGGCATCGGGACCGACGTCGACGGAATCGAGGACCTCGAGGGTGCGCTCGCGGACGTCGGCCATGTAGGCGCGCAGCTCGGCGTCGCGCAGGATCGGCAGCTCCCCCCGGGTCCGGCGCGGGTTCTCGATCGCGTCGTAGAAGCGGCCGAGGTCGCCGTGCATCGGCTCGCGGTCGCCGATCGTCTGCACCAGCCAGAGCTCCTCGAAGTTGGCGATGTGGCCGAGGTCCCAGGCCAGCGGGCTGAGGATCGGCGAGTAGACGCGGTTGAGCTGCTCGTCGTCGAG
>JBBDYP010000092.1:0-13332 GCA_040900615.1 Solirubrobacterales bacterium
CGCCGAGCTGCGCGGCTGCCCGCTGCGGATCGTCGCCGGCCGCGGCGGCGCCGCCGAGGGCGGCGGCGAGGCCGGCGAGCGCGCCGGCGGCGACGAGCACAAGCTCCCGGTCGACGACGCCGCCGGGCGGGCCACCGCGTTGCTGGCCGAGCTGGACGCCGCAGCCGCCGGCGCCGATGCCTGACAAAGCCCCGTTCGGCCGCGGCCGCGTCCGCCGCCTCTTCGGGCTCGACCGCAGCGGCCCGAAACCGAAACGCACCCGCCGCGGCGAGCCGCTCAACCCCTGGACGGTCCCCAACCTGGTCGGCTACACCCGCCTCGCGGCCCTGCCCGTCTTCCTCTACCTCGCCTTCGATTCCGGTGACGGGCGCGCTGCCGCCGCCGCGACCGTCTTCTGGCTGATCGCCGCCGGCGACTACCTGGACGGCTTCCTCGCCCGGGTCACCGGCCAGTACAGCCGCTTGGGGGCGCTGCTGGACCCTTTGGTGGACCGTCTCACGATCCTCTCCGGAGCGGTCGTCTGCTGGCATTTCGAGCTGCTGCCGCGCTGGGCGCTGGCACTGCTCGCCGCGCGCGAGGTGGCGATGCTGGTCCTGGCCGAGTACGGCCTGCGGCACGGGGTGGACATCGAAGTCAACTGGCCCGGCCGCCTCTCCGTCTTCCCGATCATGGGCGGGATCTTCTTCGCGATGGTCTTCGCCGGCTGGGTTCCGGCGGCGCTGCTGATCGTCGGTTTGGCGCTGGCCATCCTCGCCACGGTGCTCTACGCTCGCGCCGGCGTCCGCGCCGTTCGCGGGCCCCCGGCTGCAAGCTGAGTGCCATTCTCAGCAAACCTTCAACCTTCAGTTGAACCTTTGAGGTCTTCCGACCTATAATCGACCCTCGCGCAAACGGAGGCGCCGGCGCCTCCTCGAGTTAGGAGCACCATGGAGGACACCTTTCCCGATCTGGGCTCGCTCAGCGACAGGGAGCTGAAGGACCTGATCGACAACCTCACCGAGGAAGAGAACGAGATCTCCTACAAGCGGCGCGTCCTGCACGGGAAGATCGACATCCTCCGCGCCGAGCTCGTCAACCGGCTGCGCGACAAGCATGAGCGCGGGGATTCGATGATCTCAGGCGACGACGTCAAGCAGCTGACGGAGATCCTCGCCGGCAAGGCCCAGCAGTCGACGGGGGACGAGCCCGCCGCCTGAGCGCCGGGTACGAGTATGACCGTCCACTGTCCCGAGTGCGGGTTCGCCAACCCCGAGGGGGCCAACTACTGCCAGAAGTGCGGCGCGTACCTCGGCGGCCCGAGCGAGGCCGGCGAGGACCCGACGACGATGACCTACCGGGTCGACGAGACCGGCGAGATGCAGCCGGTCGACATCGACGAGGTCGTCGAGGAGTCGGGGGCGGCGCTGGTGATTCGCGCCGGTGGCGGCCGCGCCGGCGAGAGCTTCAGCATCGACGACGACCGGGTCAGCATCGGCCGCAGCCCCGACGCCGGCGTCTTCCTCGACGACGTCACCGTCTCCCGCAACCACGCGCTGCTGGTGCGCCGCCGCGACGGCCTCTACATCGACGACCTCGGCTCGCTCAACGGCACCTACGTGAACCGGCGCCGGATCGAGTCCCACCGGCTCGGCGACGGCGATGAGATCCAGGTCGGCAAGTACAAGCTGAGCTACCTGGAGCGCTGAAACATGCCCGTCTCCGAGCAGCCGGCGCGGACGCCGGAATCAGCCAGCCGACCGCGCAAGGCGCTGACGATTGGTGCCGTCTGCAAGATCCTGCAGAGCGAGTTCGACGACGTCTCGATCTCGAAGATCCGCTACCTGGAGGACCAGAAGCTGCTGAGCCCGCGCCGCACCTCCGGC
Source organism: Solirubrobacterales bacterium (assembly GCA_040900615.1). Taxonomy (GTDB): domain Bacteria; phylum Actinomycetota; class Thermoleophilia; order Solirubrobacterales; family 70-9; genus VAYN01. The sequence goes on from JBBDYP010000092.1 coordinate 1,863, forward strand.
GGCTATCGCCTCTACAGCCAGTCCGACGTCGAGCGCCTGCGGACGATCCTGCGGCTGCAGCGGGACGAGTTCCTGCCGCTGCGGGTGATCCGTCAGGAGCTGGCCGCGGGGGGCGACCTCGTCCTCGGCGGCGACTCCGACCGCAAGGCGGCCAGCGGCGCCGTGCGCCGCGCGATCCTCGTCGACACCTCGCGGGCCTACCTGACGCTCGAGGAGGTCGTCGAGGAGACCGGCGCCCGTGAGGAGCTGATCGGCGAGCTGGAGAACTTCGGCATCGTCCAGCCCGAGAAGCGGGACGGGAAGACGGTCTACGACGAGACCGACCGCGAGATCGTCCGCTCCGCCAACGAACTTTCGCGCGTCGGCGTCGGCGCCCGCAACCTGCGCGTCTTCCGCTCCTCGGCCGACCGCGAGGCCAACCTGCTGGAAGCGCTGCTGGGCCCGTCGCTGCGCTCGCGCAACCCGGAGCGCCGCAAGGAGGCCCTGCAGAGCCTCGAAAGCCTGGCGGCGACGGTGAGTCACCTCAAGCATCTGCTCTTGGTTCGCGACCTGCGGCGCCTAGCGGGCGACTGACGGCGCGGCGCCAGCGTGCCCCGGGTCAGTCGCAAGCGCACGATCGGCGCCCCCGTCACCGAGGTCTGGAAGCTCGTCTCCGACCCCTACAACCTGCCGCGCTGGTGGCCGCGCACGGCGCGGGTCGAGAACGTCGAGAGCAAGGGCGGCGGCCGGCGCAGCCAGTGGACCAAGGTGCTGGAGACGGCGGAGGGGAGGGGGGTGCGCGCCGATTACCGCTGCCTCAGCTCGGCCGAGAACGAGCGCTACGTCTGGGAGCAGGAGCTCGTGGGCACGCCCTTCGCCCGCCACCTGCGCAGCTCCCGGGTCGAGATCGGGCTGCGCGAGCGCGACGAGGGCACCCAGGTCAGCCTCGCCTCGGTGCACACCCTGAGGGGGATGTCGCGGCTGGGCTCGCCGATGATGCGCCGCGGCCAGGGCGAGATCCTCGACGAGGCGCTCGACGGGATCGAAAGGGCGGTCACGTGAGCGGGGGCCGGGGCGCTTTCTTCCCCCCCGTGGGGGAGAAAAGCGCCCCGAGGGAAGCGTCAGCATGACCGGGCCGCGGCGGGACTCGAAGTGGTGGGGGTGGGGGGACCCGGCGATCGCGCCGGAGCTGGACGCGGAGGCGCTGGGAGTGCTGCGGGAGCGGATCGGAGAGCTGGAGGCGTGGCCGCTGGCCGCCGAGCTCGAGGAGTTCGCCCTGCCGCCCGCGGAGCCGCTGCCGGCGGCGCTGACCGACGCGGTCGGCCCCGAGAGCGTCTTCACCTCGAAGGAGGACCGGCTGCGGCACGCCAGCGGGCGCGGCTACGCCGACCTGGCGCGGATGCGGGGCGGCCGCCTCGAGGGGGCGCCCGACGCGGTCGTGATACCGGCCGACGCGGAGCAGCTGCGACGCATCCTCGACCTCTGCGCAGACGAGGGCATCGCGGTGGTCCCGTTCGGCGGGGGCACCAGCGTCGTCGGCGGCGTCGAGCCGCTGCGAGGGAAGCACGAGCGCCTCATCAGCCTCGACCTCGGCGCCCTGCGCGACGTCGCCGTCGACCGCCGCTCCCTGACCGCCCGTCTCGGCGCCGGCCTGCGCGGCCCCGAGGCTGAGGCCGCGCTCGGCCGCGAGGGCGTCACGCTCGGCCATTTCCCGCAGTCCTTCGAGTACGCGACCGTCGGCGGCTTCGCCGCCACCCGCTCGGCCGGGCAGGCCTCCAGCGGCTACGGGCGCTTCGACGCGCTGGTCAGCTCGGTCCGCCTGCTCGCCCCGGCCGGTGACCTGCGGACCTTGGAAACGCCCCACACGGCCGCCGGGCCGTCGCTGCGGGAGCTGGTGATCGGCTCCGAGGGTGTCCTCGGCGTCATCCCGGAGGTGACCGTGCGAGTGCGACCGGTGCCGGCCGTGCGCCGCTGCGAGGCCTGGATGGCGGAGAGCTTCGAGGCCGGCGCCGAGATCGTCCGGGCGATGGCCCAGGGCGCCGGGCTGCCGGACATCGTGCGGGTCTCCGACGAGGAGGAGACCCAGGGCTCGCTGGCGCTCTCGGGGCCACGCGGCGTCAGCGGCAGGCTCTTCGACGGCTACCTCGGCGTCCGCAGGCGCCGCGAGGGCGCGCTGATGATCGTCGGCCTCGAGGGCGACGGGGAGTCGGTGGCACGGCGCCGGGCGCTGGCGGTGCGAGCGCTGCGCTCCGGCGGCGCCGCCTACCTCGGCCAGGCGGCGGGTCGCTCCTGGGAGCACGGCCGCTACCAGGGGCCCTACCTGCGCGACACGCTGATGGCGATGGGGGCGATGGCGGAGACGCTGGAGACCTCCCACACCTGGACCCGGCTCGGCGAGCTGCATGACGCCGTCGCCGCCGCCATCCACGGCTCTCTGGCCGGCCAGGGCACGCCGGGTCTCGTCTTCTGCCACCTCTCCCACGCCTACGCCGACGGCGCCTCGCTCTACTTCACCTTCATCGCCCGCTCCCGCCACGGCGCCGAGCTGGAGCAGTGGGGCGAGGTCAAGCGCGCGGCCTGCGAGGCGATCGTCGCCTGCGGCGGCACCATCACCCACCACCACGCCGTCGGGCGCGACCACGCCCCCTACATGGAGGCGGAGGTGGGGAGGACCGGCCTCGACGTGCTGCGCGCGGTCAAGGAGCAGCTGGACCCCGCCGGCGTGATGAACCCCGGCAAGCTCCTCGGCTGAGCGCTATTCGGCTTCCCTTTCGGCTTCTTCCTTGCGGATCTGGGCGCCGACGATCGGGCCCGTGATGCTGCCGCGCAGGACTTCGGTGCCGGTGTACACGGGCGACTTCCCTTCCTTCGTGGCCTTCGCCAGCGACGCTCCCAGCCTGCTGTCGTCGACGAGGGTGATCGCCATCTGCTCGAAGGTCTCGTTGGCGAGGTAGGCGAGGACTTCGACCGGCACTTCGAACTGGGCGGCGATCTTGCCCGACTTCGTCACCGGAGTCGAGGCAAGTGGCAGCATCCGCTGCGGCGACTGCGCCAGCCAGATCGCGTAGGACTGGCCTTTGGCGCTCGGCTCCAGCCCCGTCGCTTCGACCTGGAGGGCGAGCGAGTTCTTGACTCGGCCGAAGATCGCCGTCCCGGTCGCGTCACTGCCGTCGACCGAGCTGAGATCCGCCTTGGTGGTTTCCTTGGAGTTGGTGACCGGCGTGCTCTGGGTTTGTGACGCGGTTTCTTCGGACGCGTCCGAGCCGGTCGTGGTCGAGCTCGTCGAGGAGTCACCGCCGCCGCTGACGATCAGCACGATCACCAGCGCCACGACGACGACGATGCCGGCGGCGATCGCCGCACGAGGACCGCGCTCGGAGGGGATCGTGAGCTTGGGCGGATTATCCCTTGGCCTCTCGGGAGCCGGCTCCGGCGCTGGAGGCTCAGGGGCGGGCTCGGCTTTCGCGGCCCTCGGGGCGGGCGGCCCGGAATCGGCGGGCTCCGGCGGCAGAGCCGGCGGTGGCAGGCCTTCGTCTTCCAGCTGCGCCAGCGCCTGCTTCACCCTGGCGCGCACCTCGTCGAGGGTCAGGCCCAACAGGGCCGCAATGTCCTCATAGCCCTGGTCGCCGCGCGCGAGCAGGCGCAGCATCGCTTTCTGGTCCTCGCTGAGCGCCACCGCCCGGAAGCCTATGGGGCGCGGGGGCCGGGATGGCGGCCGGGCCGCCACGGTCGCCAAAACTTAATCTCGGCCACAGTAGGGTTCGCCGCCATGAACGACGACCCCCGCGGCCTCCGCTCCAATTTCGACGCCCTGCTCGGGACCGAGTGGTTCGACGACGACCCCGACCACGCCCGGGTCAGGATCCGGATGCGCGACGAGCTGCGCCAGCCGGTCGGCCTGCTGCATGGCGGCGTGATGTCGAGCCTGGTCGAGAGCGTCTGCTCGCGAGCGACGGCGCTGGCCGTCCTCGGCGAGGGGATGATGGCGATGGGTCAGTCGATCAGCGTCAGCTTCATCCGCCCGGTCACCGAGGGCAGTGCCGAAGTCCACGCCAAAGCGCGCCACCGCGGTCGCACCGGCTGGGTCTGGGACGCCGAAGTCCTCAACGACGAAGGCAAGTTGTGCGCGCTGGCGCAGATGACCATCGCTGTTAGGCCGTTGCCAGGCCAAGGCTGACAAGGACGCAGGGAGCGAAGTGTGCTCTGCACACGAGCGACCGAGGACGCCGTCAGGCGCCGGTCTGGTGACGCCTAACCGCCGAATCTGTTGGTGATGGGCAGGCGGCGGTCCTTGCCGAACGCCTTCGGGGTGATCCGGATCCCCGGCGCCGCCTGGCGCCGCTTGTACTCGGAGCGGTCGACGAGCCGGATCACCTCGTCGACGGTCTCGGCGGGCATGCCGGCGGCGATCATCTCCTCGCGGCCCTGGTCGCCCTCGACGTAGGCCTCGAGGATGCGGTCGAGCAGGTCGTAGGGGGGGAGGGAGTCGACGTCCCGCTGGTCGGGGCGTAGCTCGGCCGAGGGCGCTCGGTCGATCACGCTGGCCGGGACCAGGTCTCTCCCGGCACGCCCGTTGCGGCGGCGCACCAGCTCGTAGACGAGCAGCTTCGGCACGTCCTTGATCACGGCGAAACCGCCGGCCATATCTCCGTAGAGAGTGGCGTAGCCCACCGACATCTCGCTCTTGTTGCCAGTCGTCAGCACCAGCCAGCCGTGCCGGTTGGAGAGCGCCATCATCAGGTTGCCGCGGATCCGCGCCTGGATGTTCTCTGCCGTCAGGTTCGGCTCCGAGGGCCGCGTCGGATCGCGCGGCACCGGCTCCTCTTCCTCTTCGAGGTAGGCCGCCAGCGCCCGGTCGTAGCCGCTCATCATCGACTCGATCGGGATCTCGATCAGCTCGCAGCCGAGGTTCGCGGCGGTAGTTCTGGCGTCTTTCTGGGTTGCAGGGCTCGAATGCGGCGACGGCATCACAACGCAGGTGACCCGCTCCGGCCCGACGGCATCGGCCGCGAGCATCGCCACGAGGGCGGAGTCGATGCCGCCCGAGAGGCCGACGCCGACGTGATTGAAGCCGTTCTTGGCGGTGTAGTCGCGCAGACCGAGCACGAGCGCCGCGTAGACCTCGTCGAGATCGGCGAGCGGCTCGGCCCGCGGGCCAGAATCGCCGGGGACGTCGCAGACGAGCAGCTCCTCCTCGAACTGGGCGGCCCGCGCGATCAGCTCTCCGTCGGGGCCGATCACAAGGCTCTGGCCGTCGAAGACCAGCTCGTCCTGGCCACCGACCAGGTTGCAGAAGGCGAAGTGGGTGCCGTAGGCGCGGGCCCGTTCGGCGAACATCGCCTCGCGCTCCCTGCCCTTGCCGCGGTGGTACGGGGAGGCCGACGGGTTGGCGATCAACTTGGCGCCTTCTTCGGCCTCGGTCTGCGCCGGCGGTCCGGGCATCCAGCAATCCTCGCAGATGGTCAGGCCGACCTCAACGCCCGCGACGTCGACCGTGGCCGGGTCGGAGCCTGGGACGAAGTAGCGCTGCTCGTCGAAGACGGCGTAGTTGGGGAGTCTGATCTTGCGGTAGACGGCGCGGATCGCGCCATCGGCGATGACGGCGATCGAGTTGTAGGCCCGCTGGAAGCCGTCGCCGCCGGTCACCGGCTCGGCGAACCCGACCAGCGCGGTCAATCCGCTGACCCCGCTCGCCAGCTCCTCGACTGCCCTGCGATTGGCCTCGATGAAGTGCCGCTTGAGATAGAGATCCTCGGCCGGGTAGCCGGGCACGCACAGCTCGGGGAAGATCACCAGCTCGGCGCCCGCGGCGTGGGCGTGGCCAACCCACTCGCCGATCTTCGCGGCGTTGCCGTCGATGTCGCCGACGGTCGGATCGATCTGGGCGAGGGCTATGCGCATGCGTTTCCCTTGGCGGGCACGGCCGAAGTATCGCCGTCGCGGCCGGCGGACCGAGGCGCGCCCCACGGTAATGTCCGTCGGATGCGGGGCCGACGTCGCCACCTGGTCGGTTTCTCGGTGGCGGCGCTCCTCGCCCTCGCCGCGACGCCCGCTGCCGCCGCCGCGGCGCCGGGGCTCGCAGGCGCGATCCCCAGCCTCGCATCCCCCTCTCAGAAGCCGTTCATCACCCCGAAGCCGCGGCCCACCGAAGGCCAGCGCCCGACCGACGACCCCGACCCCAACCGCAACGCCTACACCGTCCCGCAGGCGCCGCGCTCGCCGGCCTGCGGCGCCCACTTCTGCGTCCACTGGGTGGAAGAGGGCCTCGACGCCCCAGGCCTCGTGGACGGCAACGTCAACGGCATCCCCGACTATGTCGAGCGAGTCCTCAGAATCGCCGAAGACGTGCACTCCGTCGAGAACGGCAAGCTCGGCTGGCGAGAGCCGAAGAGCGATGGCGGCAAGGGCGGGGGCGAAGGCAAGACCGACATCTACCTCTCGCAGATCGGCGGCCAGCTGTTCGGATACGCCGCGCCCGACCGCGGCCAGGCCTCCAAGGCCCACCGCATCCCGCGGCGGCTGCACGGCTACCTGGTCCTGGACAACGACTACAGCGCCTTCGAGTTCCCCGGCACGACCCAGATCCACGACCTGCAGGTGACGATCGCCCATGAGTACAACCACATCCTCCAGTTCGGCTACGACGCCTTCCAGGACCCCTGGTTCGCCGAGGCGAGCGCGACCTGGATGGAGGACCAGGTCTACAACGGGATCGACGACTACCTGCGCTACGTGACCCGCTGGGTGCGCCGCTTCGACACCCCGTTGACCACCAGCTCGATCAAGGAGTACGGCTCCGCCGTCTGGAACGATTGGCTGGCGCAGCGTTACGGCAGCTCGATCGTGCGCAAGGCCTGGGCACGGGCGATCCACACCCGGCCCGGCGGCTTCTCGGTCAACGCCTACGAGTCGGCGATCCGTGCCGCTGGCGATTCCGACCTCAGCCACGATTTCACCAAGTTCGCCGCCGACGTCGCCGAGTGGCGCACCGGCGAGGGATTCCGCGAGAGCGACCTCTACCCGGGCATGCCCCGCCAGGGCCGGCTTCGGCTCGGAGCGCCGCCGCTGACGCGGCTGCTCAACCACACCACCTTCGAGCTACTTCGGATCCGGGCCCGCGCGGGCCGGGTCGTTGCCGTCCACGTGACCGCGCCGCGCGGCACCGCCGCCGGGCTCGCCCTGGTCGGCCGGATCGGCAGCGAGCGCCGGGGGCGCACGATCTCCCGCATCGTCTTCAGGCAGGGCGGGGGAAGGATGGTCGTGCATCTTCCCGACCCCGGCCGCTTCGAGCGGATCACCGCCGTCGTCGTCAACGCCGACGCCCGCGCCTTCGGATTCAACGCCCGCCGCCTCGACTGGCGCTACCTGACCGACCGCGTCCCGTTCGAGATCAGCGGGCGCCTGATTCCCTGAGAGGCGCTTTCAGGGTCGCCGTAGCGACGAGCACCCGCCAGCTTCAGGCTGGCGGGACCGACGGCTGAAGGGTTTTGGTGCCTATGGGCACCAAAAAGCTTCGAGCCCACAGCCGCTCCGCTGCTCCGAGGGGTGAGCTGGGCTCCCGTCGCTCGGTGCGCAAGGTCCCGCGGGACATCGGCCCCCCAGGCTCTGCGTTCGTTTCGATAGTCACTTAGTGACTATCCGAAAACCCCCGCGCACGCCTGGCGGCGGCGGACACACTTCGCGGGGCGGCGTCCTCGGTCCTGGCCCCGCTCGGTCCGGCGCTCGCCAGTCGCACACGCGAGTTTTCGGATAGTCACTAAGCCTGGGCGCCCGGCTTGGCCGCAACCGCGCCCGCACCGTTGCTCGACGCGGCCTTGCGTCGCTTCTTCGCCGGCGCCGGTGCGGTGACCACGACCTCTTGCGTCGCCGCCTCGAGGTCGAGCGCAAAGCTGTCGAGGTCGGCCATCGCGTCGTAGTCTCCGACCAGGCCGAAGTTGACCTGGCCGTTGTAGGACATGATCCCGACGCAGAGGGCCTGGCGGCGCGCCAGCGGGACCATCGGGAAGATCGACTCCATCTTTCGCCCCAGGACGTAGAGCGGGAACTGCGGGCCGGGAACGTTGGTGACGACGAGGTTGAAGAAGCGCTGGGCCGGCTGCAGCCGCGCCGCCTGGGAGGCGATCGTGGTCGGTGCGAAGTCGGTGATGCGGGTCAGGATCTCCGCCCCGACCGCCTGGCCGGAGGCCTTCAGGTCGCCCATCGACTCGGTCACCAGGTGCAGCCGCTCGACCGGGTCCTCGCACCAGACTGGCAGCGGCGCCATCATCGCCGAGATGCGGTTGCCGAGGGCGCCGCGCTCCTCGGCGGCGCGGACGCTGACCGGGACCATCGCCCGCATCTCCAGACCCTCGGTGTCGTGGCCGCGGGCCCGCAGGTACTTGCCGATCCCGCCGGCGACGATCGAGAGGATCACGTCGTTGACCGTGCCACCGTGCTCGTCCTTGACCCGCTTCAGCTCGGCCAGGTTCGCCTGGGTGATGGCGAAGCGGCGGTGGGGGCCGATCTCGACGTTGAAGACGGTGTCCGGGGCGGCGATGCCGGCGCCGATCATCTTCGAGGTGGCGCCGATCCCGCTCAGGACCTGGCGCGGCCCGCGCAGCGCGGCGCGCACGCCGCGGACGATCTCCCTCGGGCTGGTCAGTCGCTCCTTGACCGCGTCGCTCAGCAGCTTCAGGTCGGTCGGCTCCGGGCGGGCCAGCCACGGCGGCGCCGAGCCCGGGGAGCCCTGCGGCTCGGGGTCGAGGTCGAAGAGGACGGTGGTGATGTCGACGCCGGAGACGCCGTCGACCAGCGCGTGGTGGCTCTTGCCGATGATCGCGAAGCGATCGTCGTGCAGGCCCTCGACCAGCCACAGCTCCCAGAGCGGCTTGCTGCGGTCGAGCTGCTGGGAGAAGATCCGCGCCGCGAGGTTGCGCAGCTGCTCCTCGGAGCCCGGCGCCGGCAGCGCGGTCTGTCGCACGTGGTAGTCGAGGTTGAGGTGCGGGTCGTCGACCCAGACCGGCCGGCCCTGGTCGAGGGGGACGAAGCGCAGCTTCTGGCGGAAGCGCGGGACCAGGTGCAGGCGTGAGGCGATGTGGTCGCGGAATTCCTGGTGGGAGGGCGGCTGACCCTCGAAGATGATCGTCGTGGCGACGTGCATGTGCGCCCCGGCGCGCTCCAGGTGGAGGAAGGACGCGTCGAGCCCGGTCAGTCTTTCGGTTGGCACAGGAGCATCTTCGCACAGGACGCTCAGGCGGGATAGGGCCATTTATTTCGCTCTGCAGAGCGATTTGCACGCAGTCTTGCCGATCGCGGGTGGTGTGCGTCTGCTCACACGGCGAGACCAGCGGCACCTCTAGCGTGTTCTGTCCCTAAACGAATGAACCCATCTGCCGAGTCCCCTCGCAAGCGCGACGGGGAGCGGGGGACCCAATTGCCACGGAGATCGATTCGTGGCCGGGGCGAATCGGGCGGCGAGCCGCCCGTAGCGAGCAGCCGGTCCTGTCCGGCGTCCGCGAGCCCGTCAGCTAACCCCGCAGGCAGCGAGAAAGAGAGCGACACAGATGCGATATCTCCTGCCCGCGGTGGCAGCCGCCACCGCGCTGTCGATCGGCATCATCGCGCCGGCCGCAGCCAAGCAGTCGCACCGAGATCACAAACCCCAGCGGGCGAAGTCCCACGTCTCCCTGCACCTCTCCACCCACACGGTGCTGCGGGGCAACGGGCTCGCCGTCCACGGCAAGGTCCGCCCGAGCGGGCGCCACCGGGTCAAGGTCGTCTTCGGCGGCCCCGACTCGAGGGTCGTGAAGGCGACCACCAAGGCCAATGGTGCCTTCGCCCTGCGCTGGGTACCGAGCCGGACCGGCAACTACTCGGTCCGCGCCTACGGAGTCCACGACGCCCGCAGTCGCGGCTCCTCCAGCAAGGCCCGCCGCCTCACCACCTACCGCCCCGCCGGCGCCTCCTACTACGGGCCGGGGCTGTACGGCAACGGGGTCGCCTGCGGCGGCACGCTGATGCCGGGGACGATGGGCGTCGCTCACAAGACGCTGCCCTGCGGGACGATGGTGAAGCTGCGCTACCACGGCCGCACGGTGACCGTGCCGGTGATCGACCGCGGCCCCTACGTCGCCGGTCGCGACTACGACCTCACCGAGGCGGTCAAGAACCGGCTCGGCTTCCCCGGCGTCGACACCGTGCTGGCCAACCGCTAGAGCCGGTCCGCCCATCCCGTGGTTCCCTTTGCACCAGGCAGGTGCATAAGGAACCACGGGATCAGGCGATCGCGCCGAGGCCGAGCTGCAGCTGCCCGCCGGGCGGCTCCGGCGCAGCCTCGGCGGCCTCCGCCTCGTGCTCGAAGGAGGCGACGCGGACGCCGAGCAGCCGCACCGGGCGGCGCGGGTCGTAGGCGCGCAGGAGGTCGAGCGCGACCGGCGCGACGACGGCCGGGTCGTTGGTCGGCTCCTCGACGGTGTGGGAGCGGCTGACGTTGGTCCAGTCGTCGAGCCTGACCTTGATCCCGATCGTGCGGCCCTCCAGCTCGCGCTTGCGCAGCCGCCGGCAGAGCTCCTCGGCGAGGCCGGTGAGCGAGGCCTCCAGCTCGGCGCGGTCGCGCACGTCGACGTCGTAGGTCGTCTCCGCCGACTGCGATTTGGTCTCGTGGGAGACGGTGATCGGCGTCTCGTCCCAGAGCCGGCCGCGGGCGTGCAGCCAGGCCCCGGAGCGCGGGCCGAAGGCGGCTTCGAGCTCGGCCCGGTCGCGCTGGCGCAGCTCGTCCAGCGTGCGGATCCCCATCGCCTCGAGCCGCAGGACGGTCTTCGGGCCGATTCCCGGGACCAGGCCCGGAGACTCCGCCGCGAAGCGTTCCAGCGCGGCCTCGCGGGAGAGGACGACGAGCCCCGCCGGCTTGCCCAGCTCGCTGGTGATCTTGGCCAGCATCCGGCTCTCGGAGATGCCGATCGAGCAGGTCAGTCCGGTCTCGGAGCGGATCTCGGCGGCGATTCGCCGCATCGTCGCCTTGGGGGAGAAGAGACCGGTCAGGTCGAGATAGGCCTCGTCGAGCCCGACGACCTCGACCGTCTCGACGTTGTGCCGCAGCACTTCCATCACCTGCGCCGAGGCCTCCCGGTAGGCCGGGAAGTCCGGCGTCAGATAGACCGCGTCCGGCAGCCGCCGCCGCGCCACCGCCGCCGGCATCGCCGAGTGGATCCCGGCCAGCCGCCGCGCCTCATAGCTCGCCGTCGTCACCACCGCCCGCGGCCCCGACCCGCAGACCACCACCGGCTTCCCCCGCAGCCCCGGCCGTCGCCGCAGCTCCACCGACGCGTAGAACGCGTCCATGTCGAGATGGGCGATCGTCCGCGTACCGGGCATACGACGATCGTAGGAGAGGGGAGGGACGGGAATCGATGCTCAGCCGCCTCCCGACGGGACGGCATCGGCGCCACGACCTTTAGCGACTATCCGAAAACCCCCGCGCACGCCTGGCGGCGGCGGACACACTTCGCGGGGC
>JBBDYP010000093.1:0-1925 GCA_040900615.1 Solirubrobacterales bacterium
TGGCCCGCCGCCGCCAGGCCGTGCGACCCTCGATTCCCGCGGAGGGGCATCGGCTGCCCCGGCACGCCCCCCGGCCCAGGCTCTGCCGCTCAGTCCGGCCGCGTCGCCAGGTCTTCGGCGATTTCCTTGGCGAGGCGCTCGGCGTAGGCGTCGAGGGCCTTTGCCGAGAGTCCCGGAGCCTCCGCCTGCAGCTCCGTTTCGGCCACCGGGCCCCTCGGCCCGGCGACGACGGCGATCCGGCCGGAGCGCTTGGAGCCGTCGCCGATCAGAGCCAGCGAGCCCTGGAGGCCACCCGGAAGCGGGCCGCTGAAGACGCGGTCCGGTTTGAACGGCAGCTTCGGCGCTGGCTCGCTTCAGGACCTCGGATTTGCTCATGTCGATCGGGGCCATGTCCTCGCCGCCGGCCCTGGCGCTGAGCTTGCTTCCCGGCCCCGAGAAGCCGAGGTAGGGGATGTAGCCGATGCTCTCCGGGACCCGGGTGACGACGAGCGTGAAGCGGCGGACCTCGGAGCGCCGGTTGTTGTCCGAGTCGCTCCAGGTGTAGGTGTAGTGGGCCAGGGTGCCGTCGAGGCCGCCGGGAAGCTTGCCCGTCGCGGCCGCCTCGACCCTGCCGCCGTCCCGGGTCAGCGTGTCTCCCTGCTGCGGCATCTCCGCCGTCGGGGCGAAGGCCAGCCCGCGCGCTTCGGCGAACTTGGCGATCTCCTCAGCGGTCTCAGCGGCCGGCACCCGGCGATCCCAGCCCCGCCGGTGCAGCGGCTCCGGGCCCGAAATGTGCGGACCTCACGCGGAAAGGCCGCTCTTAGCGCACAGCCGGGGCCGCAAGCCGGGCGAGCGGTCCAGGTATCGTTAAGGGACACATGGGCGCCTACCGATATCGATAGGGCGTCTGCCGGTACTAACCCGGGGTTCCCGGGTTCGACCAAGAAGAGGATTTCTTTTGTTCGAGCGATTCACTGAGCGAGCTCGTCAGGTCGTCGTCCTAGCGCAGGAGGAGGCCCGGACGCTCAAGCACAACTACATCGGAACCGAGCACATCCTGCTCGGTCTCCTCCGCGAGGAGGAGGGCCTCGCGGCGCGCGTTCTCGAGTCCCTCGACATCACCGTCGAACGGGTGCGTTCGCAGGTCGTCCGCATCGTCGGCTCCGGTGAGGAGGTCACCTCCGGCCAGATCCCGTTCACGCCGCGCGCCAAGAAGGTGCTCGAGCTGGCCCTGCGCGAGGCGCTCTCGCTCGGCCACAACTACATCGGCACCGAGCACATCCTGCTCGGTCTCGTGCGTGAGAACGAGGGCGTCGCCGCCCGCATCCTGCTCGACTTCGACGCCGACTCCGACAAGATCCGCAACGAGGTGATCCGGATGCTGTCCGGTCCCGGCGGGCGCCGCCAGGGCGGCGGCGGCGGCGGCGGAGGCGGCAGCGGCGAGGGGAAAAAGTCTTCGAAACTGCTCGACCAGTTCGGTCGCAACCTCACCCGCCTCGCCGAGGAGGGCAAGCTCGACCCGGTGATCGGTCGCGAGACCGAGATCGAGCGGATCATGCAGATCCTCTCCCGCCGCACCAAGAACAACCCGGTGCTGCTGGGCGAGCCCGGGGTCGGCAAGACCGCCGTGGTCGAGGGCCTGGCCGCCCGGATCAACAAAGGCGAGGTCCCGGAGCTGCTCAAGAACAAGCAGATCTACACGCTGGATCTGGCCGCCCTGGTCGCCGGCTCGAAGTACCGCGGCGAGTTCGAGGAGCGGCTCAAGAAGGTGATGAAAGAGATCACCCAGCGCGGCGACATCATCCTCTTCATCGACGAGCTCCACAACCTGGTCGGCGCCGGCGCCGCCGAGGGCGCGATCGACGCGGCCTCGATCCTGAAGCCGGCCCTGGCCCGCGGCGAGCTGCAGACGATCGGCGCGACCACGCTCGACGAGTACCGCAAGT
>JBBDYP010000094.1:0-12310 GCA_040900615.1 Solirubrobacterales bacterium
CAGCGCCATTTGGCCGACCGAGGACGCCGCCCCGCGAAGTGTGTCCGCCGCCGCCGGGCGTGCGCGGGGGTTTTCGGATAGTCACTAAGTACCTGGCAGGTGCAAAAGGAACCACGCGTTTGAGGCCGGCGCCGGCACCCGGATAGTCTGGGAACCCGTGGAGCAGGTCGACCGCAAGCGAATCGCGGCGCTGACCGAGGCCCAGCAGGAGCGGTTCCGCAACCGCACCGGCGCCTCGGCCGAGACCTACCGGCGGGCGCTCGAGGTGATGCCCAACGGCGTCCCCTCCTCCTTCCAGACCAACGACCCCTGGCCCGTCTACCTGAAGCGCGGCCGGGGCAGCCGGGTCTGGGACGTCGACGGCAACGAGTACGTCGACTTCCACAACGGCTTCGGGGTGATGTGCATCGGCCACGCCAACCCCGAGGTCGGCGCCGCGGTCAAGGCGCGGGTCGACGAAGGGACCCACTTCGCCGCCCCGACCGACGGCTCGATCGCCGTCGCCACCGAGCTGCGGCGCCGCTTCGGCCTGCCGCAGTGGCGCTTCACCAACTCCGGCACCGAGTCGACGATGGACGCGGTCCACATCGCCCGCGGCGCCACCGGCCGCGACACGATCCTCAAGATCGAGGGCTCCTACCACGGCCACCACGACACCGTGATGGTCTCCGTCTACCCGCCGCTGGAGGCGCTCGGCGCGCGCGACGACCCGGTCAGCGTCCCCTACGGCGGCGGTATCCCCAAGGCGATGACCGACCTGACCCGCGCCGTCCCCTTCAACGACGCCGAGGCGCTGGAGAGCGTGCTGGAGAAGATCGGCGAGCAGGTCGCCGGGCTGATCATGGAGCCGGCGATGATGAACATCAACATCATCCCGCCGCGCGAGGGCTACCTGGACCGGGTCCGCGAGCTGACCGCCCGGCACGGCGTCAAGCTGATCTTCGACGAGGTCAAGACCGGCGCCACGATCTCCCCCGGCGGCGCCACCGCCCGTTTCGGCGTCGTCCCGGACATGATCACCCTGGCCAAGGCCAGCTGCGGCGGCTACCCCGGCGGCGCGATCGGGATGAGCCAGGAGCTGGCGGCGATCGTCGCCGACGGCACCGTCAGCCAGTACGGGACCTTCAACGGCAACCCGCTGGTGATGGCGGCGGCGGAGGCGACCCTGACCCGGGTGCTCAGCGACGATGTCTACGAGCGCTTCGAGGCGACCAACCGGCGCCTGCTCGACGGCTGCCAGCAGATCGTCGACGCCCACGGCCTGCCCGCCTACACCGAGGGCCTCGGCGCCAAGGGCTGCGTCGTCTTCTCGCCGGAGCGCCTCTACGAGTACCGCGACTACCTGACCAAGGTCGACGACGAGCTCTCCCGGCTGGCCTGGCTCTACCACATGAACCACGGCATCTTCATGACCCCGGGGACCGAGGAGGAGTGGACCCTCTCGATCGCCCACACCGACGAGGACCTGCAGCGCTACCTCGACGCCTTCGAGGCCTTCGCCGCCGACGTCACCGGCGGCTAGACGACCAGCAGACCCTCGGCGGCGTCGACCGGGCGCCCGAGGTGGAAGCCCTGGGCCATGTCGACGCCGTACTCGCGCAGCATCCGGATCGTGTCGTCGTCCTGGACGAACTCGGCGATCGTCGTCTTGCCGAGGCCACGGGCGATCTGGACGATCGCCTTGACGGTCAGCTGGTCCGCGTCACTGCGAGGCATGTCGCGGACGAAGGAGCCATCGATCTTGATCACGTCGAAGGGGATCTGCTTCAGGTAGTTGAAGGGGCCGAAGCCGGCGCCGTAGTCGTCGATCGCGACTTCGCAGCCGAACTCGGTGAGGCGATCGGCGAAGCCGGCGGCGGTCTCGTAGTCCTCGATGCGGGCCGACTGGGTGATCTCGAAAGTGCAGCGCCCGGGATCGGCATCGCCTTCGTCGAGGCGGCGTTCGATGTAGTCCAGGACCGAGATATCGGTCAGCGTTGCCCCCGAGAGGTTGACGTGCAGCGAGACGGGCTCCCCGGCCCGCTCGCGCTCGGCGAGTATCTCCAGCGCCCGGCCGACCACCCAGCGGTCGAGCTCCTGGACCATCCCGGAGCGCTCCGCCGCCTCGATGAAGGACGCCGCCGGCAGCAGCTCACCGTCGCTTGCGGTCATGCGCAACAGCAGCTCGTAGCGCTCGATACCGCCGGAGGCGAGGCTGCGGATCGGCTGCGTGGCGAGGCTGAGGCGGTCCTGGGTGAGGGCGTCGCGAATCTTCGCGCTCGTCGTCTGGCGGCGCCGCTCCACGCTCTTGCGCTCATCGAGGCCGTTGAAGAGGGCGATCCGGTTGCCGCCCTCTTCCTTGGCCCGGTACATCGCCTGGTCGGCGGACTCCAGCACCGCCTCGGCGCCGGCCTCGCGCTTGCCGCCGAACATCGTGATGCCGATGCTCACCGTCGCCACCCCGAGCTCGGGGTTGCCGGCGAAGCCCTCGGCGACCTGAGCCCTCAGGTCCTCGCCGAGCTGGAGCGCGCCGGCGGTGTCGGTCTGCGGCATCAGCACCGCGAACTCGTCTCCGGAGAGGCGGGCGACGAGATCGGTGGCGCGCACGCGTTCCCGCAGCACCGCGGAGATGCCGCGGAGCAGGTCGTCGCCGGGCTGGTGGCCGAGCCGGTCGTTGACCTGCTTGAGGCCGTCGATGTCGATGACCATCACCGCACCCTGGCCGCCGTAGCGAGCGGTGAAGGACACCTGCTGGTCGAGCTCGGCGCGAAACCGCCGCCGGTTCAGCAGCCCGGTGAGGGGGTCATGATCAGCGAGGTAGCGAAGCTCGGCCTCGGTCTTCTCGGCCTTGGCCAACGCTCCATCCAGAACCTCGCGATCCCCGGGTGCGAGCTTCTCCAGCACTGCTTCGACAGCTGGGTCTCGCTTCTCGGAGCTGCGCACGTTCGTCACCGATAGCAACGGTAGTGACTCGGGGCGGCGAAGTCGCGCCAAGCGGCTCGAATCTGCCAGGGGACTCGAATTTCGCCGATCGGCGCGGCCTAATACTCGGCTTCGCGCGGGTAGGCTGACGGTGATGCCCAACCGGCTCGCCAAGGAGACCAGTCCCTACCTCCTCCAGCACCGCGACAACCCGGTCGACTGGTACCCGTGGGGCGCAGAGGCCCTCGGCCGCGCGCGCGAGGAGGACCGGCCGATCCTGCTCTCGGTCGGCTACTCCGCCTGCCACTGGTGCCACGTGATGGAGCGGGAGTCCTTCGAGGACCCCGAGACCGCCGCCTACATGAACGAGCACTTCGTCAACGTCAAGGTCGACCGCGAGGAGCGACCGGACGTCGACGCGATCTACATGGAGGCCGTGCAGGCGATGACCGGCCAGGGCGGCTGGCCGATGACGGTCTTCCTCGACCCCGAGGGGGTGCCCTTCTACGGCGGCACCTACTTCCCGCCCGACGAGGGCCGCGGCCTGCCGAGCTTCCGGATGGTGATGGAAGCGGTCATCGACGCCTTCGAGCGCAAGCGCGAGGAGATCCGCGAGCGCGCCGCCGACACCCGCGCCCGCCTCGGCGCGATCGGCGCGATCGAACCGAGCCCGGACCTGCCCGGCAGCGCCGAGATGGAGGAGACCGTGGCGCGGCTGGTCTCCGCCGCCGACCGCGAGAACGGCGGCTTCGGCCGGGCGCCGAAGTTCCCCCCGGCCTCCTCCCTGGAGCTTCTGCTCGCGCGCGGCGAGACGGCGGTGGTCGAGGAGACCCTCGACGCGATGCTGGCCGGTGGCATCTACGACCAGCTCGGCGGCGGCTTCGCCCGCTACTCGGTCGACGCGGTCTGGCTCGTTCCCCACTTCGAGAAGATGCTCTACGACAACGCCCTGCTCGCCCGCGCCTACCTGCACGGCTGGCAGGCGCTGGGCCACGAGCGCTACCGGCGGGTCTGCGAGGGGACGCTGGACTGGATGGCGCGCGAGATGCGCGGCCCCGAGGGCGGCTTCTACTCCGCCCTCGACGCCGACTCCGAGGGCGAGGAGGGCCGCTTCTACGTCTGGACGCCGGACCAGATCCGGGCGGTTCTCGGCGAGGACGCGGATGGGGTGATCGGCTTCTACGGCGTCAGCGAGCGCGGCAACTTCGAGGGCGCCAGCATCCTCCATCTCGCCAGCGGCCCGGACGCGCCGGCGCCGGCGGGGCTCGACCGGTCCCGGCGGGCTCTCTACGAGGTGCGGGCACAGCGCGTCTGGCCGGGCCTCGACGACAAGCGGCTCGCCTCCTGGAACGCGCTGGCGATCGCCGCTTTTGCCGACGCCGGCGCCGTCCTCGGTCGCGACGACTACCTGGCGACGGCGGTCGAGTGCGCCGACTTCGTGCTGAGCGCGATGCAAGACGAGAACGGGCGCCTCCTGCGCACCTACAAGGACGGGCACGGCCGCCTCAACGCATACCTCGAGGACCACGCCTTCCTCCTCGAGGCGCTGCTGACGCTCTACGAATCGAGCTTCGAGGCGCGCTGGTTCGAAACGGCGCGATCGCTCGCCGACACCACCATCGCCCGCTTCGGGGACCCCGAGCGCGGCGGCTTCTACGCGACTTCGAGCGACCACGAGGAGCTGATCGCCCGCCGCAAGGAGGTCGGCGACCACCCGATCCCGTCGGGCAACAGCGCCGCGGCGATGGGCCTGCTGCGCCTCGCGGCCCTCAGCGGTGAGCACGGCTACGAGCGCGAGGCCGAAGGGGTCTTCGCCCTCTTCGCCAAGCCGGCGATCCAGCACCCCGAGACCTTCGCCCACCTCCTGCGCGGGCTCGACTTCCACCTCTCCCCGACCAGGGAGGTGGCGCTGGTCGGCGACGACCTCGCCGAGCTCTCGGCGACGGTCCGCTCCGCCTTCCGCCCCCACCTCGTCCTCGCCGGCGGCCCCGAGGGCAGCGGCGTCCCACCCCTGCTGGAAGGACGCACGAGCATCGACGGGCGCGCCGCCGCCTACGTCTGCGAGAACTTCGCCTGCCAGACCCCGGTCACCACCGCCGACGAGCTGGCCACCCTGCTGTAGGCGTCGGCGCTCTGCGAGGATGGCCGCGGTGCGCGGTTCGCTCTTCACGTTCCCAGCAGGCCGGCGCGCGAAGTGGATCGTCTTCGCGCTCTGGTTCGTGGCGATCTTCGTCGCCGCCGGCCCGGCCAACCTCCCGGGCAAGTTCCAGGACGCCGAAGAGAACGAGTCGGTCTCCTTCCTCCCCGGCAGTGCCGAATCCACGACGGCGCTGAAGGCGACCGAATCGCTGCAGGGCGGTGAGCTCGCGCCCGCCGTGGTCGTCTACCGGCGCGCCGCGGGGCTGACCGCCGCCGACTTCGGCAGGATCCGCAGCGACGTCGCCAAGCTGACCCGCGAGCGCTATCCGGGAGTGGTCGCCGACGGCGCCACCGCCGCGGCGGGCGGCAAGACGGGCGAGCCGAACGAGTCGGCGCCGGCGGCGGGGAGCCTGCCACCGGGCTGCGGCGGCCCGACGGCCACGATCCCCGGCCAGCCGGCGGACTACGCCCCCTTCGTCGGCCCGATCTGCGCTTCCGACGGCAAGGCGGCGATCATCACCGCCTACCTCAAGGGCAACGGCGACGGCGACACGATCCTCGACCCGATCGACGCCTGGCGGGACGTCGTCTCGGACCCCGGCGGTGGGCTGGAGGTGAAGATCACCGGCGGCGCCGGCTTCGCGGCCGACGCGATCACGGTCTTCGAAAACATCAACGGCACCCTGCTGCTCGCCGCGGTCAGCCTCGTCGTCTTCCTGCTGATCGTCATCTACCGCTCGCCGATGTTCTTCTTCATTCCGCTGGCGGCGGTGTTGTTCGCCGAGACGCTCTCGCGGTCACTCGGCTACGGGGTCACGGAGCTCGGCTTCACGATCAACGGCCAGTCGAGCTCGATCATGTCGGTGCTGGTGCTGGGCGCCGGGACCGACTACGCCCTGCTGCTGGTCGCCCGCTACCGCGAGGAGCTGCACCGGACGGCCGACCGCCACGAGGCGATGCAAACGGCGCTCGCGTCGGCCGGCCCGGCGATCTTCGCCTCGGCGGCGACGGTGATAGCGGCGCTGCTCTGCCTGATGGTCGCCGACGTCAACGGGACCGCCGGGCTGGGCCCGATCGGCGCCCTCGGCATCTTCTGCGCGGCGCTCTCGATGCTGACCCTGCTGCCGGCCTTGCTGACGATCTTCGGCCGCCGCGCCTTCTGGCCATTCGTCCCCCACGCGCCCGAGACCGCGCCGAGCCTCGACGGAGTCTCCGACCGGGCCCGGCGGAGGATCGTCGAGGGCACGGGGTTCGGAGCGCTGGCCCGCGTCGTCGCCGCCTGCCTGCTGGTCCTGGTTTTGCTGCCTCTGGTGATCGTCAACTGGCTCCTGCGGCGGCTCAGCGGCAGGCGGATCCCCTCGCTGATCGTCGCGCCGCTGGACCGGGCCGTCTTCCTTCCCTACGAGGTGCGCCGCCACCGGCTCGAGCACCGGGTCGACGCCACGCACGGGGCCTGGAAACGGGTCGGGGACCGGGTCGCCGCCGGGCCGCGGCGGGTGATGGTGGGCGCGATCGCCGTCCTGCTGATCTTCTGCGGCGGCTTCGCCTTCTTCTCCACCGACCTGACCGAAAATGACGCCTACCGGGACCCGGTCGAGTCGGAAGAAGGCCAGCACCTGGTCAACATGAGCTTCCCCTCCGGCGCGACCGCGCCGACCAACATCATCGTGCCCGACCGCGCCGACGCGGCCGCGGTCCGCAGCGCGGTCGCAGGTGTGGAGGGTGTCGAATCGGTCTCCGAGCCGGTCGCCCAGGGCGCGCCGGGGGTGCTGCTGGAAGCGATCCTCGAACCCGAGCCCTATTCGACCGCCGCGATCGACCTGGTCGAGCCGATCCGCGAAGCGGCGCACGGCGTGGCGCCGGCGACGCTGGTGGGTGGCGCCACCGCGGTCCAGTTCGATTTCCGCGAGGCCGCCGGCAGGGACTCGATCGCGATCCCACCGCTGGTCCTGATCGTCGTCCTGCTGATCCTGATCGGGCTGCTGCGTGCCCTGATCGCGCCGCTGATCCTGATCGGCACCGTCATCCTCAGCTTCCTGGCGGCGCTGGGGGTCGGCTACTTCTTCTTCGACGTGATCTTTGGCTTCCCCGGCTCCGACCCCTCGCTGCCGCTCTTCGCCTTCGTCTTCCTCGTCGCGCTCGGTGTCGACTACAACATCTTCCTGATCGCCCGAGCTCGCGAGGAGACGGAGAAGCATGGCTCCGAACAGGGCATCCTGCGCGCCCTCGCCGTCACCGGCGGCGTCATCACCAGCGCCGGCATCGTCCTCGCCGGCACCTTCTCGGTGCTGGCCGCCCTCCCCCTCGTCTTCCTCACCG
This sequence comes from Solirubrobacterales bacterium, assembly GCA_040900615.1. Classification (GTDB taxonomy): domain Bacteria; phylum Actinomycetota; class Thermoleophilia; order Solirubrobacterales; family 70-9; genus VAYN01. Next base: position 7,360 of record JBBDYP010000094.1, read on the forward strand.
AGATCGGCTTCGTCGTCGCCTTCGGCGTCCTCCTCGACACCTTCCTGGTGCGCAGCGTCCTCGTTCCCTCGATCGCCCTCACCGTCGGCGACAAGTTCTGGTGGCCGTCGGCGCTCTCGCGCCCGGGCGGCGGGACCGACGTGCGCGGCGACGCTCGATGAGTTGAGCCGGTCATAGCCGGCCTAACTCATCGAGCGACCTCAGACCGGGTAGTCGCGGCGCTCGTCGAGGACGACGCGGCCGCCGACCTCGGCGCGGCCGGCGCCCAGGGGGCGGGCGTGGAGCAGCGAGCCGCGGCCCTGGTGGATCGTCAGCGGGCGGCCGAGCTGGGCGCAGATCACGATCGCCGCCGACCCGGTCGCCTCGTCCTCGCCGATCCCGTCCTCGACCGAGAAGCAGCGCGAGCGCACGGTTCCCCGCCCCTCGTCCTCCCAGGCCCAGTAGCAGGGGAGCGTCTTGCCGGGCGCCGGTCCCGGCAGCTCCTCGACCGCGGCCGGGTTCGGCAGCTCGATCAGCTCCCACGGCGGCGACCACTCGGCGCGAGCGGCGACGAAGGTCAGCTCGCCGTCGCGGCGGATCGCGATCTCACCCGCCGGCACTCGCAGGGCGTCGAGGAGATGGCCCTCGCGTCCCAGCAGCCAGGCGGTCCCCACCGTCGGATGCCCGGCGAAGGGCAGCTCCAGGCCCGGCGTGAAGATCCGCATGCGCCCGGCAGCGGCATCGTCGACGAAGACGGTCTCCGAGTACCCGAGGTCGGCGGCGACCGCCTGGCGCTCTGACTCGGGGACCTCGGAGCCGTCGAGGAAGACGCCGAGGGGATTGCCCCAGCCACCGTCCTCGTCGGTGAAGACCCGGAGGACGTGGAGGGTCGCCATCCCCGCCCCGTCAGAGGATCGGCAGGAAGTTTTCGATCTCGAAGGGCGTGACCTGGACGCGGTAGTCGTCCCATTCCTGCCGCTTGATCTCGACGAAGCGACGGAAGGTGTGCTCGCCGAGGGTCCGCAGCACCAGCTCCGAGTCGGCGGCGACCTCGATCGCCTCGCCCAGGGTCGCCGGCAGCTGCTCGATGCCCTGATGCGAGAGCTCCTCCTGCGAAAGGTGGTAGAGGTTCTGCTCCATCGGCTCCGGCAGCTCGTATCCCTTCTCGATCCCTTCCAGGCCCGCCTGCAGCATGCCGGCGAAGCAGAGGTAGGGGTTGCAGGCGGGGTCGGGGCAGCGCAGCTCGGCCCGGGTCGCCCCCTCCTTGCCGGGGTGGTAAAGCGGCACCCGGATCAGCGCCGAGCGGTTGCGCCGCGACCAGGCGAGGTAGACGGGTGCCTCGTAGCCGGGCACGAGCCGCTTGTAGGAGTTGACCCACTGGGCGAAGAGGGGCGAGATCTCGCGCGCGTGCTTGAGCTGCCCGGCGATGAACGACTTCGCCACCGGCGAGAGGAAGTAGGGATCGTCGGCGTCGTAGAAGGCGTTCTTGCCGTCTTTGCTCAGCGACTGGTGGACGTGCATCCCGGAGCCGTTCTCGCCGAACAGCGGCTTCGGCATGAAGGTCGCGTGGCAGTCGTATTTCATCGCGTACTCCTTGACGACGATGCGATACGTCATGCAGTCGTCGGCCATCTCCAGCGCGTTCTTGTAGCGCATGTCGACCTCGTGCTGGGAGGGTCCGACCTCGTGGTGGGTGTACTCGACGTGGATGCCCATCTTCTCCAGGGCGAGGACCGTCTCGCGACGCAGGTCCGAGCCCGCGTCGAGGGTGGTCAGATCGAAGTAGCCGCCCTCGTCGAGGACCTCGGGAACGCCGCCCTCGGGCTTGGCGGAGCGGAAGTAGAAGTACTCGAGCTCGGGGCCGATGTTGTAGGCCTCGAAGCCCATCTCCTGGGCCCGCTTCAGGGCCCGCTTCAGGATCCAGCGCGGGTCGCCCTCGTAGGGGCCGCCACCGGGAACCCGGATGTCGCAGAACATGCGCGCGACGGCGTTCTCGTCCTCGGGCCGCCAGGGGACGAGGGCGAAGGTGGACGGATCGGGCATGGCGATCATGTCCGACTCCTCGATCGGGTTGAAGCCGGTTATCGAGGAGCCGTCGAAGCCCATGCCGCCGTCGAAGGCGTCCTCGAGCTCGGCGGCGTTGATCGAGAAGCTCTTGAGCTGGCCAAGCACGTCGGTGAACCAGAGGCGGACGAAACGGACATCGCTCTGCTTGACGATCTCAGCGACGTCAGCGGCACTACGTGGTTGCTCTGCCATTCCGGCCTCCTTGGCTTTTGCGCGAGAAGGCCGCAACGATAGGCGAATGAACCTTGGCGGTGCGGGAAGCCGTATATCGGGTAGCGGAGGCGCGAATCAGGCGGCTTGCAAGTGCGGTGAAAAGCAGGTATAACTTACTCCTTGTAAGTTAGCGGCTCAAAGTAAAGTAAAGGCCACGTAAAGGCTCTGTAAAGCGAAATCGCCTCAGCAGAGCCAGAGACGAGAAGCGACGTGACGGTAAAAACCGCAGTAAGCAGATTCCAGATCCACGATGAGCTGACGGCGCCCGATGAGAGCGCCCCGCTGATCAAGACCATCCAGGCGACCGGCGGCGCGGTCACCAAGTTCGTGGGCGTCCTGGCCGGCTCTCCCGCGGTCCTCCGTGCCTATACCCGTATGCGCTCGGAGCTTCGCGGCGGCGTCCTGCCACAGGCGACGCGCGAGCGGATCGCACTCGCGGTCGCCGAGCATCGCGAAGACAACTACAGCATCGCCCAGCACGCGAAGTCGGCGCGCCGGGCCGGACTCGGCCTCGACGAGGTCTCCCGGGCCCGCAGCTTCACCTCCGCCGACGAGAAGGAGGCCGCCCTCCTCCTCTACCTGAAGGAGGCACTCGACGCCGACGGTCCTCCCCCGCTCCACCTCCACGAGGAGGCGCGGGAGATGGGTTGGACCGACGAGGAGATCCTCGAGGCGGTCGGCCACTTGGCGTTGAACGAGTTCCAGAGCCTGATCGCCAGTGCAGCGGCCCTGCCAAAGGACCAGGCTACGCCGCGGGTCCTTCCCGCCGCGGCCTAAGCGCGTAAGGGGCCGGTCACCACTCCCCGCTCAACTTTTTCGGTGGGGCGTGAGTGGCCGGTCCGCGTTTGGATTGCCGAAAAAGTACAAGCCGCGGGGAGCGGTGACCGGCCCCTCCCCCAGTTCGGACGCGGCAGGGCCCGCGGCGGCGTCCCCAGAGATAGATCCGCCGCGGGCCTCGGTAGCTGAGCTACTTGTCCTCGACGAGGGTCGCCGTGTAGAGAAGGCGGGCGGTCGTGTACTTGCAGCCGTAGGTGGCTCGCTGGCCGACGATCTGCTGGGGCTCGCCCTGGCGGATGTCGGTCGAGTTGGTGCAGGCGTCGGGGGCGCGGCTGGCGCGCCAGATGTTGTCGGCCGGCAGGTCCTGGGCGAAGGCCGGGGCCCAGGTCGGAACGGTGATGCCGACGATGTCGTTCTTCTCGACCTTGAGGTTGGAGCCGAACTTGACCGTCTGGCCCATATAGGGCGTGAGGACCTTGATCGACCCCTGGTTGCGCAGGTTGTAGCGGGGCGGATCGGTCCCCGGAACCCGCCGCAGGATCGCCAGGCGCGCCTCGGGCGGAGTGCCGAAGAAGCCGTTGAAGAAGGAACGCTGTGAGTTCGTCGGCTGGGCCAGGGTCAGGGTCCAGGCCTTGATCGTGCCGTCGTGCGGGACGACGAAGGGCAGCTTGGTCTGCCCGTTGTTGACCTGGAAGCCGGTGACGCTGCCGATCGCCTGGCAGGGCAGGTCGGGGCAGGATGGGTCCGGAACCGTCGAGGTCTGGCCGAGGACCACGCTGGTGGGGGCCGGCTTGGCGGCGCTGGCGCCCCCCGTGAGGGCGACCACGATCGCGAGGGAGCACGCCGCCAGCGCCAGCGTCAGCCAGCGCCCCCTCCGCGGCGTGACCGCGGCAAAAGCTCCGTGCGAAAACCTCGACATTCAGCTGCTCCTCTCGTTATCTGGGCACTGCATAAACACGGCAGATTAGCCGCCGGAGCGGCCGGAGAGGGTCCCTGCAGGGCTCGGGGATATGCGAGCGGCCGGCCGTGGGACGGCCGCTCAGGGCCCGGCTGCGCCCAGCTCGATCGCGTAGGCGACGCGGCCGACGCCGACGGATTCAAAGTTGAGCGCTTTGCTGGCGGCCGTGGTCAGGTCCCAGGCGCGCCCTCTGATGTAGGGCCCGCGATCGATCACCGGGGCGATCACGGTGCGGCCGTGGAAGACGAACTTGACCAGGGTGCCGCAGGGAAGCGTCTTGTGGGCGACCCCGACGGTGCTGGGGCGAAGCGTCTGGCCGCAGGCGGTGTGGTTGCCGTAGAGGCCGGGCCCGTACCAGCTGGCCCCCGCGTACCGCAGCGGGGTGCTGAAGGCGATGCCCCCTTCTCCCGGGGCGGTCGGAGCGGGTGCCGTGTGGCTGGAGGCGCCGCCAGTCGCCGCCTGCGCAGCGGAGATGCCGCCGAGCGAGGCGATTGCGAGGGCGCTTAGGGCCAAGGCCCAGCGGATGGGTTTCGTGCGTTTGTGCATGCTCTTTCCAAGCGCTTACGGGGTTAGCTGTCGGGCTCGCGCTGAAAGAGCTGCGCTACGCGGCAGAGGCCGCGACTCGCCCCAACTAATTGGGTCCCCCGCTCCCCGCGATATGTAGGCGGAGATTCAGCGGAAGTTGGCGGCAGGTTAGCAAACGCTAAGACAGAAATGTTGCAGAACGTGGGAAAGGCCCCTCGCGGGGCCTTTCCTTTAGCGGGCCTGTAAGCCGGATCCTGTCGTGAGCGGCCATCTATCTCTCCGGGGCACATGGCCCCGGAGGGGTCGCCGAGGCGACCCTGCGACCTACCTGGACCTCGCCGAGCCGGGTCGACGGTCCTGCTTGGCCTTGCACCGGGCGGGGTTTGCCTGGCCGCCGCGTCACCGCGACGCCGGTGCGCTCTTACCGCACCA
>JBBDYP010000095.1:0-1743 GCA_040900615.1 Solirubrobacterales bacterium
CTATAGGCACCAAAACCCTTCAGCCGTCCCGTCCGATCTGCTTGAGGCTGGCGGGGGCTCATCGGGGGAGGGGATCCGGTCGCCCTGCGGGCGAATGTCGCCGACAGGCGGCGACATGCAATCTGATTCCTGCCCGCCATAGGCGGGCAGCAACATCGGGAGCCGCGCCCGCAGGGCGCGCGACTGAATTCGCCCGCAGGGTGACCGGATCCCCTGCGCCGGCCAGGCACCCGACAAATTCGCCCGCAGGGTGACCGGGTCCCCTGCGCCGACCAGCAACGCTCCGGTGCTCAGCGCCGCGTCGTGAAGCGGCGCCGCGGCGGCTTGCGCCGAGCGACGACACGAGAGGCGCCGAAGCCGGCCACGGTCGCGAGCAGCGTCACCGCGACGGCGACGAGGCGGCGGCCGAGGCGCTCGAAGTGCATCGTCTGCCAACCCTCCTCCCGGGCGATCTCGGCCAGTGGCGGGTCCGGGTTGACGGCCACGGGATGACCGACCGCGCGCAGCATCGGCAGGTCCGAGAGCGAGTCCGAGTAGGCGTAGGAGGCGCCGAGGTCGATCTCGTGGCGCTCGGCGAATTCGCGCATCGCCTCGACCTTGCCGGAGCCGTAGACGAACGGCCCGTCCAAGCGGCCGGTGAAATTGCCGTCGGCGTCGACCTCATAGCGGGTGCCGATGCCGCCCTCCATGCCCAGCACCTGCGCCAGCGACTCGACGATGTCGTGGCCGGCGGCGCTGACGATGAAGGTCGGGCGGCCGGCGTCCTGGTGGGCATTGACCTCGTCGAGCATCCGCGGGAAGACGCGCGGCAGGATCGCCGCCATCACCTCCGGCCCCATCCGCGCGACCGTCTTCGCCGGCACGCCGGAGATCAGCTCGCGAGCGACCCGCAGCACCTCGGCCGTGCGCTCGTCGGTGGTGCCGCGGAGGCGGTAGCGCAGATGCTCGATGCCCCAGCTCGCGAGCTGGCGGCGACCGACGATCCCCTGGCGAGTGGCGACGCGGGCGAACTGCATCCCGCTCGACCCCGCCATCAGGGTCTTATCGAGATCGAAGAAAGCGGCGGCGCGGCTCAAGCCGAAGCGTCAAACCTCGATCACGATCGCGTCGCCCTGGCCGCCGCCCGAGCAGATCGCCGCGACGCCGATGCCGCCGCCGCGACGCTGAAGCTCGTGCACCAGCGAGCCGACGATGCGGGATCCGGAGGCCCCGATCGGGTGACCGAGCGCGATCGCGCCACCGTTGACGTTGACCTTGTCCTCGTCGACGCCGAGCATCCGCACCGAATTCAGGGCGACCGAGGCGAAGGCCTCGTTGATCTCCCAGAGGTCGACGTCCTCGGGGCTCTTGCCGATCTTCTCCAGCGCCTGCTTGGCGGCGTTGGCCGGGGTCCTGACCAGGTACGCGAAGTCGTCGGCGACGGTGCCGTAGGAGAGCACCCGCGCCAGCGGCGTGCGGCCTTCGCGCTCGGCCCAGTCCGAGGAGGCGACGACGATCGCGGCGCCGCCGTCGTTGACGCCGGGGGCGTTGCCGGCGGTGTGGGTGGCGTCGTCGCCGCCGATCGCCCTCAGCTTCGCCAGGGTCTCGAGCGTGGTGCCGGAACGGATCGCCTCGTCGGCCTCGACCGTCGTCTCGCCCTTGCGCGACTTGACCGTGACCGCGGCGATCTCATCCGCGAGCCGGCCGGCGTCGGTCGCCTCGGCGGCGAGCCGGTGCGAGCGCTCGGCGAAGCGGTCCATGTCG
>JBBDYP010000096.1:0-11814 GCA_040900615.1 Solirubrobacterales bacterium
CCGTAGATCGCGTTGGTCGGCCGCCCGTCGCTGGTCCCGATCGACTCCGGCAGCGCGAAGAAGGCCCGGTAGGCGAGCGAGTTGCCGTCGATCAGGAAGAGCTGGGGTGCATCGGCCGCCATCGGCGCCAACTCTATGAGGCCGCCTGGCGTTGCGCTCGCGGCCTCGCCCCGGCACCCTCCGGCGACGCAGACCCGAGCCCTTCGGCGACGTCGGCAGCCACCCGACCGGGTTCGGATGCGAGCTGCCGTTCGGTGAAGCGACGCACCTCGTAGCCACGGGCGCGGAGGTCGAGGTCACGCGCGTGGTCGTCCTCGAAGGCGACGCTGCCGCGGTGGTATCCCCAGCTGTCGGTCTCCACCGCGAGCCGCTCGGCCCGCCAGAGGAAGTCGACGGTCCACCTGCCGATCCGCACGTTCACCTCGGGCGTCGGCAGCCCGTGCCGGCGGCAGAGACGCAGGAAGTCCCGCTCGAAATCGCTGCGGGTGCGGTCGCCTCCGACGCCGCCGAGTCGGAACCCCGCGATCTCCGCCTGCCTGATCGCCCGCCGGTGCAGCCGCGGCGGCACCGCCCCGCGCAGGTCCTCGATGGTCCGCGGCACGGTGGTCACCGGGATCCGGTCCCGGACGGTGACGGCACCGCGCCGACGCCGGCGCCCTCGCGGTGGAGAGGCGTCCCCCTCATCCAGCATCGCGACAGCGAGCGACGGGCAGCGGTGCAGCCGGATCCCCGCACTCGCGTTCCGACCATTGTGGGATGGGACGGACACATCCACCGGGCCGTCCATCGCCCGCAGCAGCCCCCACAGCGCCGCCGCGCTTCCGTGGCTCAGCACGGCCCCATCCCCGCACGCCAGCACCGCCGCCATCCATCGCCCCTTTTGGCCCAACCCCGCGTGCCCCACCGCGTAGACACCCCGATGGACGCGGTGCAACTGCCCGCGCCGGATTCGAGCAGTGATTGCGTTCTTCGCCACGCCCGCTGCCGCCAGCTGGCGCCGAGACACCACGCCATGCTGCCGCGCAGCGATACGAGCCACCTCCACATCGGGCGGGTCGAGTTGTTCCCTCACGGGTAGGACAAAGTCGCCCCGCCCCGCGATTCTCCCCCCGCGCTATGACCGCGGAAGCGTGATGCGCCGCGTGAAGACTTCGGTGGCGCCGTCGTCGGCGCGGAGGCGGGTGACGACCGTGATCCTCAGCCAGCGCGCCCGCAGCCGCTCGCGAACGGCGTCGGAGAGGACACAGTGAAGGGTGAGGGCGCCGGGCTCGCTCGCCTGCGCCTGCTCGGAGCAGGCGTCGACCTCGCCCTTGCGGATCTTCGGGGTCGCCTCCGGGCTGATCCGCGCCGAGCGGAGCAGTCGCAGCCGCGTCCGCAGCGCTCCATTCCCACCCGTCACGCGCGCGGCGCTCGAGATTCGCCTCGCCAGGCCGGTGCTGACGGACGCGATCGATGCCGGGGGCTCCGAGGCGGGCGCCCCCGGCGCCGACGGCCGCCCCTCCAGCCACGCCGCCGCTTCCGCGGGGCGCGAGGCGATGAAGAGCTCGGTCTCGGCGACCGCCTCGTCGATCGTCATTTCGTTGTAGGGCTTGCGCGGATCGATCGCCTGCCATGGCTCCAGCAGGGCGGCGGTCTGGATCGCCAGCTGCGTGAGCCCGCCGCCTTCGAATTGAGCGAGCGCGCTCGCGACCGCTTTCCGGAAGATCGCCAGGCAGGGCTCGTCTTCGAGGCAGAGTTCGAACATCAGCCCGTCGGATTCGTCGAATGGGATCGGCGCCTCCCAGGTCTGGTCGGTCCCCCAGGGAAGCATCTGGAACCGCCCTGACGGATCGCTGCAGAGGTAGTAGTTGTGGGGCAGGTGCGGGCCTTCCTCGACGCCCGCGTAGCCGTCCCAGTGACCGATGTACTTCTCCACGGCCCACATCCTCGCCATCTCCTCCAAGTCGGCGACAGCGGAAAACCCGATCGGCCCAGGATTCCGGCCCGGTCGAGTTGACGGCGTCGATCAACGCCTCGAGGTCGGTGCGGACTTTGCCTTTCCCCTCGTCGACCTCGAAGTTGGCGGCCTCGCCGGGAAAGGAGATCGTCGCCGTACTCGGCCTCGAACAGGTGTTGCGGGTTTTCGAAAGGCGCGGCCGCAAGGGCCATCAGCGGGCGATCAGCGGCGCGGCGAGGCTCGGGCGCGGCCGAATTCTCCGGCGAGCGTGCATGCGGCCGAAAAGCTAATGCTTTCTTGTCCGGTCGCGGCGCCGGGGGCGAGGCGCCGAATCTGATTCGATAGCCGGCATGGCCGTCAGCGCTCAGTACAGCGTCACGATCCGCGTCGAGCTGGATGCGCGGCAGGAGCCGCTGGGGAAATTGACCGCGGCGATCGCCGAGGCGGGTGGGAAGCTGCAGGGCGTCGACCTCGTCCCGGGAGCCGGGCCGGAGGGCAAGCGGGTCCGCGAGTTCACGATCGACGCGGCGGATCGCGAGCACTGGGAGAAGATCCTGCGGGGGATCGGCTCGACCCGCGGCGCCAGGGTGCTCGACTACGTCGACCGCACGATGCAGATGCACCGCGGCGGCAAGATCGAGATCCACAACAAGTACCCGCTGAAGACGCGCGACGACCTCTCGATGGCCTACACCCCCGGCGTCGCCCGGGTCTGCATGGACATCCACGCCGACCGCGCCAAGGCCTTCGAGTACACGATCAAGAAGAACATGGTCGCAATCGTCTCCGACGGCAGCGCCGTGCTCGGCCTCGGCAACATCGGCCCCGAGGCGGCGATGCCGGTGATGGAGGGCAAGGCGATGCTGTTCAAGGAGTTCGCCGACGTCGACGCCTTCCCGATCTGCCTCGACACCCAGGACCCCGACGAGATCGTCCGCGCCGTCGAGCTGATCGCTCCGACCTTCGGCGGGATCAACCTCGAGGACATCTCCGCCCCGCGCTGCTTCGAGATCGAGGACCGGCTGACCGCGTCCCTCGACATCCCGGTCTTCCACGACGACCAGCACGGCACCGCCGTGGTGACGATGGCGGCCCTCTTCAACGCGCTGAAGATCGTCGGCAAGCCGATCGAGGATCTGCGAGTTCTGGTGGTTGGCCTCGGCGCCGCCGGGGTAGCGGTAACGAAGATGATGCTCGCCTCGGGAGTCACCCACGTCGTCGGCTGCGACCGCAAGGGCGCGCTCTCCACGGAGCGCGAGGACTACACGTCCGGCGAGATGAACGCCGCCAAACGCTGGTACGCGGAGAACACCAACCCCGACAAGGTCAGCGGACCGCCGGGCGAGGCGATCGAGGGCATGGACATGTTCGTCGGACTCTCCGGCCCCGGGATCATCGAGGCCGAGGCGCTGGGCAAGATGAGCGACGACGCGATCGTCTTCGCGATGGCCAACCCGATCCCCGAGGTGATGCCCGAGGAGGCCGCCCCCTACGTGCGGATCATGGCCACCGGCCGCTCCGACTACCCGAACCAGATCAACAACGTGCTCGCCTTCCCCGGCATCTTCCGCGGTGCCCTCGACGCCGGCGCCCCCCGCATCACCGAGGAGATGAAGCTGGCGGCCGCCAAGGGGATCGCCGAAGTGGTCACGGAGGACGACCTCGCCGAGGACTACATCATCCCCAGCGTCTTCAACCGCGACGTGGCGCCGAAGGTCGCCGCCGCGGTGATCGAGGAGGCCAAGCGCGACGGGATCGCCCGCTTCAGCGAGGAGACCGGCACCTTCGCCACGGTGGAGGTGCGCCAGTGAGAGGGCGGGCGCCGACCTCGTGAAGGTCCTCGTCACCGGAGCCAGCGGCCTGATCGGCTCGGCGCTGTGTGACTCCCTGCTGGTCAGGGGCGACGAGGTGGTCGGCCTGACCCGCGACCCGGCCAGCGCCAGCAGCACCAACCCCAGGGTCACCTGGCACCCCTGGGAGCCGACGCTGGAACGACCCCCCGCGGCCGCCTTCGAGGGAGTCGACGGCGTCGTCAACCTGATCGGCGAGAAGATCAACCAGCGCTGGACGGACGACTCGAAGCGGCGGATCATCGAGACCCGCCGCACCGCCACCCACAACCTGGTGCAGGCGATCGCCGGCCTGGAGAGGCGCCCGGCGGTCCTGGTCAGCCAGTCGGCCGTCGGCTACTACGGCGACCGCGGCGACGCGATCATCGACGAGTCGACCGGACCGGGCGAGGACTTCGCCTCGAAGGTGGTCCAGGAGTGGGAGGAGGCGGCCCACGAGATCGAGCCCACCGGCGTGCGTTTGGCGATCGTCCGCAGCGGCCAGGTCCTCGACGTCGGCGGCGGCCTGTTGGGCGAACTGCTGACCCCCTTCAAGCTCGGCGTCGGCGGGCCGCTCGCCGGCGGTGGCCAGTACCTCTCCTGGATCCACGTCGACGACGAGGTCGGGATCCTGCTCTGGGCGCTCGGGAACGAGAAGGTCACCGGCGTCGTCAACGCGACGGCACCGAACCCGGCCACCAACCGCGATTTCGCGAAGGCCCTCGGCCGCGCCCTCGGGCGGCCCGCTGTCGTCCCCGTCCCCGGCTTCGTCCTCGACCTCAAATTCGGCGGCGAGTTCGGGAGAGTGCTGCGAGGGGGACAGAGGGTCGTCCCGAGGAGGGCGCAGGATCTGGGGTACCAGTTCAAGCACCCGCAGTTGGACGAGGCGCTCGAAGATCTGCTCTAGGCGGGAGGGGACGGGCAACTCCCTCCTCCGACAAGCAGCCCTTCGGGCTGCTTTGAGTATCCGTCGGCTGAGGGAGTTGCCCGTCCCCTTTGGTCTATTCCAGGGCTTCGCGCACCTCGTCCCGGAGCGAGCTGGAGTCGGCTTCGGCGATTGCGCGGAGGACCTGTGCCATCGCGGCTTCCCCGGAGCTTGCGGTGGTCCAGGCGATGTTGGCGGCTTCGACGATTGGGCGGGAGAACTTGGCTGCGGCCGGGTTGGAACCCTCGATGTAGGCGACTGCGGCGGAGTCCTCGGTGGCGCGGCGGGCGTTGCCGCCGATCGTGGCCAGGTTCACCTGCCCGCCGCGCTGGGGGTTGGCGAGGCAGATCGCGCGAACGCGGATGTCTCGCGGCGGGTCCACCTCGCCCGCCAGCACCTCCCCAGCTTCGGGGCAGAGGCTGGCGGCCACGTAGACGGACACGGTCGCCCCACTCGAGACCCCGCTCTCTTCGCCGCAGCCGGCGATCAGAACCCCTGCCACGCAGGCGATCAGGATTGCTGGGACGCGGCGCACAGGCGCCGACCTTACACTCGCTCGCAATGCGAATCGGAGTCCTCACTGCCGGCGGCGACTGCCCGGGCCTCAACGCGGCGATCCGCGCCGTCGCCCGCTCGGCGATGTACCGCGGTGACGAGGCGGTGGGGATCCGGCGCGGCTACCGCGGCCTCGCCCAGAGCGAATACATGCCGCTCGACATGCGCACCGTCGCCGGGATCCTGCCTCTCGGTGGCACGATCCTCAGCACCTCGAGCTTCGAGCCGCTGCGCGAGGGCGCCGTCGACGCCGTCAAGCAGGCGTTCGTCGACCAGGAGCTGGACGCCGTCGTCGCGATCGGCGGCGAGCACACGATGGAGATGACCCACGAGCTCTGCGCCGACCACGGGCTGCCGCTGGTCGGCGTGCCGAAGACGATCGACAACGACGTCGGCGGCACCGACTTCACCTTCGGCTTCGACACCGCGGTGCAGATCGTCACCGACGCGATCGACCGCCTCCACACCACGGCCCAGTCCCACGACCGGGTGATGGTGGTCGAGGTGATGGGCCGCAGCACCGGCTGGATCGCCGCCTACGCGGGCCTCGCGGGCGGCGCCGACGCGATCATCATCCCGGAGACGACTTCCACCGTCGAGGAAGTCGCGGCCGGCGTCCAGCGCCGCCACGATCGCCACAAGAACTTCTCGATCGTCGTCGTCGCCGAGGGTGCCAAGCTGGCCTTCGCCAGCGGCGAGGAACGGCTGATCCAGCCGGTCAAAGAGACCGACGAGTACGGCTATCCCCGCCTCGGCGGGATCGGCGTCGCGCTGGCCGCCGAGCTGGAGGCGCTGACCGGCTACGAGACGCGGGTGACCGTGCTGGGACACGTGCAGCGGGGCGGCACGCCGACCTCGACCGACCGCATCCTCGCCACCCGCTTCGGCGCCTTCGCCTACGAGCTGGCGAAAAGCCACGACTTCGGCAAGATGGCGGCGCTGCACGGCACCGAGATGGTCGGGATCCCGCTCGAGGAGGCGATCAAGGTGAAGCACGTCGACCTCGGCATCCTCGAGATTGCCAAACGGTTCTACACCTGAGAAGGTGATGGAGATGAGCGAGGGACCAGACCTCAGAGCGGTCACCGACATCCAGCAGAAGGTCTGGTCGGGGGGCGACTTCGCGATGGTCGCCAGCCTCGTGCTCAACCCCTCCGAAAGCCTGGTCGAAGCGCTTGAGATCGTCCCCGACGAGCGGGTTCTCGACATCGCCTGCGGCAGTGGCAACGGTGCCATCTCCGCGGCGCGGCGCGCCTGGGGCAACACGGTCGGCGCCGATTTCGTGCCCGCCCTGCTCGAGCGGGGCCGCGAGCGGGCGGCGGCCGAGCGCCTCGACGTCGAGTTCGTCGAGGCCGACGCGCAGGACCTCCCCTTCGAGGACGCGAGCTTCGACGTGGCGATGTCGATCTTCGGCGCGATGTTCGCCCCCGACCAGGAGCGCACCGCGGCCGAGCTGCTGCGGGTTGTTCGGCCGGGCGGCCGGATCGGGATGGCCAACTGGGTCCCCGACGGCGGCGTCGGCAAGATGTTCATGACGGTCGCCAAGCACGCGCCGCCTCCCCCCGGTGTGAACCCGCCGCTGCTGTGGGGAACCGAGGAGCGGTTGCGGGAGCTATTCGGCGACGGCGTCACGGAGCTGCGAATCGAGCGCCGGCGCTCGCGCCAGCCGTTCCGCTCCGCGGACCACTACATCGAGTTCTTCCGCACCTACTTCGGCCCGATCAAGATGGCCTTCGAGCGGGTCGGCGCCGATGGCGAGGAGGCCCTGGAAGCCGATCTGCGCGCCTTCCTCGCGGAGGCGAACACGGCCGGCGACCGAGCGCTGGTAATCGAGCCGGAGTACCTGCAGGTTGTCGCGACCCGCGTCTAGCGCTCGGCTGCAGTCCCGCTAGCCAAGCAGATCGGGGGACGCGGGGAGCGTGGCGTGCTCTGCACGCGAGCGACCGAGGACCTCGAGATGCGCCGGCTAGCGGGACTGCAGGACGCGGATCCCGGCGCCGATCAGCAGCACCGTGAAGAAGACCATGCCGGCGACGGGGCCACCCTGACCCAAGGCGTAGGAGACCGTCATCGCGGCGAGCGCCAGAAAGAGCGTTACGACCATTCCCATTGCGGCCGCAACCCTATCGGGCGAGGGCGACGCGCGCCTCCTACCCGCGATCGAGGGCGACGCGCGTTTCGCTGAGGAAGCCGGCGACGGCATCTCCGGCCTCGCCAGGCGAATCCGCCTCCGCGGCAGCGCGAACCAGACGGCTGCCGATGATCACCCCGTCGGCGATCCGGCCCACCTCGGCGGCCTGCGCCGCGGTCCCGATCCCGAAGCCGACGGCGACCGGGGTCACCGCGTCGGCCTTGGTCGCCTCCACCAGCTCGGCCAGCTCGGCGGGGACCTCGGCCCGCTCGCCGGTCGTACCGACGGTCGAGACGACGTAGACGAAGCCGCGGGCAACGGCGCAGATCCGCGAACGGCGCTCCGGCGGCGTCGTCGGCGCCACCAGCGGCACCAGGGCCAGCCCCCCGGCCGCGAAGGCCTCACGGATGTCCTCGGCCTCCCCCAGCGGCAGATCGGGGACGATCGCACCGGCGGCGCCGGCGGCGCGCGCCAGGCGGCCGAACTCCACCGCGCCCCCGTGCGCGAGGACCATGTTCGCGTAGACCATCAGCACGACCGGAACCCGCTCCGAGACCGAGCGGCACACCTCCAGGGCGGTGGAGAGGGTCGCGCCGGCCTCCAGGGCCGCAGTCGCCGCGGCGTGGATCGTCGGCCCGTCGGCGAGCGGGTCGGAGAAGGGGACGCCCAGCTCGATCAGGTCGGCGCCGGAATCGGCGTAGGCGGCGGCGATCGCCAGCGATGAGTCGCGGTCGGGGAAGCCGGCCATCATGTAAGGCATCAGCGCCGCCCGGCCTTCGTCCCTCGCAGCTCCAAAGGCGGCCGCGATCCGCTCCTCCCCACTCGCCGCCAACTCCTCGCCGGCAGTCGCCGGCGCGACGGGGTTCGGGGGGTGAGTCCCCGGAGCCTCCCCGCTGTTGCGACGCGGACTCACCCCCCGGACCCCCCATCGCCCTGCGCGACGACCTCCGCGAGATCCTTGTCGCCCCGGCCGGAAAGGCAGAGCACATCGAACCCGCCGGCGCCCGGGTTCTCCAGAATCCAGGCGATCGCGTGCGAGGACTCCAGCGCCGGGATGATCCCCTCCAGACGCGAGAGCTCGCCGAAGGCCGCCAGCGCCTGCGCGTCGGTGACGCCGACGTAGCTGGCGCGGCCGGTGTCGCGAAGATAAGCGTGCTCGGGGCCGACCCCCGGGTAGTCGAGCCCGGCCGAGACCGAGTGGGCCTCGAGGATCTGGCCCTCCTCGTCGGCGATCACCGCCGACAGGGAGCCGTGCAGGACTCCGGTGCTGCCGGCCTGCAGCGAGGCGCCGTGGCGGCCGCTTTCGAGCCCCTCGCCGGCGGCCTCGACGCCGATCAACGCCACCTCGGCGTCGTCGACGAAAGGGGTGAAGATGCCGATCGAGTTGGAGCCGCCCCCGACGCAGGCGATCACCCGGGCGGGAAGCGTGCCCTCCGCGGCCAGTGCCTGCTCGCGGGACTCCTCGCCGATCACCCGCTGCAGGTCACGAACAAGGGCGGGGTATGGCGCCGGGCCGACCGCGGAGCCGATCACGTAGTGGGTCGTCTCCACGTTGGCCACCCAGTCGCGGATCGCGGCGCTGACCGCCTCCTTGAGGGTGCGGGCGCCCGCCTCGACCGAGGCGACCTCGGCCCCCAGCAGCTTCATCCTCTCGACGTTGGGAGCCTGGCGGCGGATGTCCTCGGTTCCCATGTAGACCACGCACTCGAGGCCCAGCAGGGCGCAGGCCGTGGCGGTGGCGACGCCGTGCTGGCCGGCCCCGGTCTCGGCGATCACTCGCGGCTTGCCCATCCGCTGCGCCAGCAGCGCCTGGCCGATCGCGTTGTTGATCTTGTGGGCGCCGGTGTGGCAGAGGTCCTCGCGCTTCAGGTAGACCCTCGACCCGACCCGCTCCGAGAGACGTTCGGCCAGGTAGAGCGGGGTCGGGCGGCCGATGAAGTCGCGCCGCAGCAGGTCGAGCCGCGCCACGAACGCCGCGTCCTCCCGTGCCTCCGCCCAGGCGGCGGTCAGCTCGTCCAGTGCCGGGATCAGCGTCTCCGGCACGTAGCGCCCCCCGTAGGGGCCGAACCGCTCCTCGACCGCGCTCATGGCGCCGTGGCGCCGGGCGCCCCCGCGGCTTCGAAGAACGCCTCCATCGCCGCATGGTCCTTCCGTCCCGGCTCCGCCTCCACCCCGCTCGCCACGTCGACCGCGTAGGGATGGACGATCGAAATCGCTTCGGCCACGTTGTCGGCCCTCAGCCCGCCGGCGAGGATCGCCGGCACATCGGAGCGATGTCCGCGCAGCAGCTCCCAGTCGAAGCTCTCCCCCGTCCCGCCCCAGGCGCCCTTGCCCTTGCGGTCGAAGAGGTGGAAATCGGTCCTGTAGGCCTCCGCCCCGTGAATGTCCGCAGCGCTGGCAACGTGAATCGCCTTTACGACCTTCACGCCGGTCCGCCGAGCCACCTCGGCGCACAACTGCGGCCCCTCTTCCCCGTTCAGCTGCACCATCGTCAGCCCCGCGTTCTCGACCGCCTTGTCCACCTCCTCCAGCTCGGGATTGACGAACACCCCCACCACCTCGCACTTCCTTCGAAAGGCCGCCCCGATCCGCGCCGCAGCCTCCGGCTCCACGCACCGCGGACTCCCATCGAAATGGATCATCCCGATCGCCCAAGCCCCCAGCCGCACAGCCTCCGCCGCGTCATCCAGATCGGTGATCCCGCAGATCTTCACTCGCATGCCTCCAGACTACGGGAGCCGCCTGGGCTGCGGAGGGGCGTGACCCCCTCCTCCCCCCGCCCTATTCGCCTTCTGGTTCTTCGATGGAACTGGGCCGATCTCCGAGGGTGACGGTCGCGGTCCTGGTGTCGCCGTCCCTCAGGATGGTCAGCTCGAGTTCGTCTCCGGGCTCTGTCTCGTTGACGATTTCGATGACTTCGTCCATCCCCGAGACCTTCTTGCCGTCGACCTCGGTGATGATGTCGCCGCCGAGGCTGACTTCGGCCCCTTCGATCGTCGCCGACGTCTTGCCGCCCTCGATCCCGGCCCTGTCGGCCGGCCCGTCCTTGACGACGGACTGGACGATCACGCCTTCATTCACCGGGAGGTTGATCGCGCGGGCCAGCTCGGGCGTGATCGTGCCGCCGCTGATGCCGAGGAAGGCGTGTTCCACTTCGCCGGTGGAGATCAGCTGGTCGATCTCGGACCGCACCGTGTCGATCGGGATCGCGAAGCCGATGCCGACGTTGCCACCGCTGCCACCGCCGGTCTGGATCTGCGAGTTGATCCCGATCACCTCGCCCTGGGCGTTGATCAGCGGCCCGCCGGAATTGCCCGGATTGATCGCCGCGTCGGTCTGGATCACGTTCGAGATCGAGAACCCGTTGGGAGCCTGGATCTGCCGCTGCAGGGCCGAGATGATGCCGCTGGTCACCGTGCGGTCGAGGCCGAACGGGTTGCCGATCGCGACCACCGGATCGCCGACTTCCATCTCCGCGGAGTGGCCGAGGGTGAGCGGGTGCAGCTGGTCGGCAGGCGTGTCGACCTCGAGCACCGCGACGTCGGTGGCCGGATCGGTCCCGACCACCGTGGCCGTGTGGGCGGTCTCGGAGTCGCCGAGTTTGACCCGGATCCGGTCGGCGCCCTCGACCACGTGGTCGTTGGTGAGGACGTGGCCCTCGGTGTCGATCACGAAGCCCGAGCCGGTCGCGGTGCCACCGCCTTCGGATTCCGGTTCGCCGAACGGCGAGAGGGTCGAGGATTCCTGCGCCGGGACTTCGGCTTCGATGAAGGCGACCCCGTCGCCGTCAGCCTTGTAGATCTGGTTGACGAGGTTGCTGTCGCCCCCGTCGGACTTGGCGGAGACGGGCGCCGTCAACGGCGCCGCCACGGTGGTCGTCGAGCCGCCTTCGGACTCGATCCAACCGGCCGCGATTGCGATCCAGCCGAAGGCGGCAACGACGGCTCCACCCAGCAGGGCGGAGAGAAACGGGGTGCGGAGGAAGTTCTTGGGCCTGGGCATGGCACACAGACTCGCAATTCACGCTGAGCCACCTCTAAACGCTCTCGAAATGTTTCTTAAAGGCGCTTCGCGCCCGGCGCCGGCGAGAGAGCCAATGCGCTCTCCCGCGATGCCTGGGCGAGCGGAGCCGATGCCCCTCCGCGGGAATCGAGGGTCGCACGGCCTGGCGGCGGCGGGCCAGCGGAGCCGATGCCCCTCCGCGGGAATTCAGTCGCGCGCCCCTACGGGCGCAGCTCCGGATGATGCTGCGCGCCTATGGCGCGCAGAACACCAGATTGCATATCGCCGCCTTCGGCGACATTCCCGCCTCGGGGCATCGGCTCCCCTCGCTCGAAGCCACGACCGAGAGACGCCCAGACACCAGCGCCTGGATGACCGCTTCCGACTTTCACCCACCTCTGGTGGGGTCAAGGTCGGCAGCGCCCAAGCACCCGTC
>JBBDYP010000097.1:0-11455 GCA_040900615.1 Solirubrobacterales bacterium
CACTCAAGACGTTCCGCTGTTAGTTATCCGCGCATAGCGCGGATAAGGCACAGCGGAAGCAAGGGACGGGTGCCTCAGCGCTGCCGACTTTGACCCCACCAGAGGTGGGTGAAAGTCGGCAGCGGTCATCCAGGCGCTGGTGTCCGGGCGTCTCTGGCCGTGGCTTCGAGCGAGGGGCATCGGCTCCCCCTCGCACGCGCTCAGGAGACCGGCGGGCGGCGGTCCGCCCAGGGGCGCTCCGCCTCGATCTGGGCCGCCAGCGAGAGCAGCGTCCCCTCATCGCCCGGGCGGCCGACGATCTGGACCGAGAGCGGCATGCCGTCGGCGGCGAAGCCGGCCGGCACCGCCATCGCCGGGTTCCCGAGGTGGTTCCAGGGGATGCAGTAGGGATAGAAGCGGCTCATCCCGAGCACGGTCCAGAGCGCGCTGCGGCCCTCCCAGCGGCGCACCGGCAGCGCCGTGCCGCCCATCATCGGGGTCATCAGGACGTCGTGGGAGTCGAAGATCGCGTTGACCCGGGCGGCGTCCGCCGCCTCCGCGCGGCGCGCCTGCTCGAAGAGGCGATCGGGGATCAGCCGGCCCAGCCTGGCGAAACCGCGGGTGCGACGTTCGAGCCTCTCCGGGTGGGGGACCGTGGCGAAGTCTTCGGCGACTCCGCGCAGGTATCGCGGCGTGATGTTGTTGCCGATGCCGCCCCAGTCGGGGTCGCGCTCGCTGACCTCGTGGCCGATCGAGCGCAGCAGCTCGGCGGTGTCGGCGACAGCGCCCTTCGCGATATCGGAGACCGTCGGCGGCGCGGCGGCGCGCGGCGCGGCCGTGGAGAAGGCGACCCGGAGCTTTCCGGGCGCCGCTTTCGCCGACTCGACAAAGGGCCTCTCCGGAGCCGGAGGCGCCCCCTGCTCCTTGGAGCCCCCGCTGACGACGTCGAGCCACAGCGCGGTGTCGAGCACCGAGCGGCTGACGCAGCCGGCAGCGGTGAGCCCGTTCCAATGCTCGGTCAGGGGCCAGAGCGAAACCCGGCCTCGCTGGGGCTTCAAGCCGAAGAGGCCGCAGGACGCCGCGGGAATGCGGATCGAGCCGCCTCCGTCGGAGGCGGATGCGATCGGGACCAACCCGGCGGCCACCGCGGCGGCGCTGCCGCCGCTCGAACCTCCCGGGCTGCGCTGCGGGTTCCATGGATTGCGGGTCACCCCCCAGGTCGCGGACTCGGTGAAGCCGCATATCGCCAGCTCCGGCAGCAGCGTCTTGCCGACCACGATCGCGCCGGCCTCGCGCAGACGCCGCACCATCTCCGAGTCGGCGGAGGCCGGATCGGGGAAGGCATCGGTTCCGTGCGTGCTCAACTCGCCGGCCAGGTCGTCTTCGTCCTTGAGCGCGATCGGGACGCCGAGCAGCGGCCGCTCGTCGCCGCCCTTCAGCCGCGCCTCGGCCTGCTCGGCTTCCAGCGTCGCCCGCTCGCCGAGCACGACCCGGAAGGCGTTCAGCTGCGGGTCGAGCCGCTCGATCCGCTCCAGGTGCAGCCGCACCAGCTCGGTCGGCGAGATCTCGCCCGCCCGCACCATCTCCGCCTGCCGCGCCGCTCCCGCAAACGCAATGTCCTCGTCGCCAACCACCTCGCCATCCTAAGGGCTCGCGCTCGAATTAGTGGCGGAATTTGGCGAGTGGCTGGGCGTGACTGGCGTCGCACGTGGGATGAGTCGATGCCGGAGCATCGGCGATTCCCACGGGTGGCGTCAGGCGCGCCCAGACGCCGTCAAAGCCGTCAGTAATTCGCGCGCGAGCCCTAAGCGCCTATCCCGGTAGGGGTGGAGCGTCTTGTACTTTTCGGCGCAATCGACGGCGGCCAGCCGCCAACGACTGTCGAAAAAGTTAAGCGGAACCCCTGCCGGGATAGGCGCTCAGGCCTTGGCGGGCTCGCCGGCCTCGAAGCTGAAGTCGGGAAGCATCCGGTCGAGCCAGGCCGGCATCCACCAGTTCCACCTGCCCATCAGCTTCATCGCCGCGGGGACGAGGATCAGGCGGACCAGGGTGGCGTCGATCGCGATCGCCACGGCGGAGCCGAGCCCGAGCTCCTTGATCGACGGCACGCCGGTGAGCACGAAGACGGCGAAGACCGCGGACATGATCAGCGCCGCCGAGGAGATCGTGCGGGCGCTCGAGGAGACGCCCTCGGCCACCGCCCGCTCGTTGTCGCCGTGGCGCATGTAGCGCTCGCGGATCCGCGACATCAGGAAGACCTCGTAGTCCATCGAGAGGCCGAAGACGATGGCGAAGATCAGCGGCACGTTGATCGTGTCGAGCGCGCCCTGGCTTTCGAAGCCGAGCACACCGTCGAACCAGCCCCACTGGAAGATCGCGACGAGGACTCCGAAGGCGGCCCCGATCGAGAGCAGGTTCATCAGCACCGCCTTCAGCGGCAGCAGCAGGGAGCGCAGCATCACCATCAGCACGACGAAGCTGAGGGCAAGCACGAAGAGGACGATCTTCCACATCGAGCCGCTGATCTGATCACGGACATCGTGGCTGCGCGCGGTTTCGCCGCCGACGCTGACGGTCGCGGCGGCGCTCAGCGCGGTGCCGGGGACGACGGTGTCGCGAAGCCGGTCGACCAAGGCTGCCGCGGCGTCGGACTCGCTCGGGGCGCTGGGAATGGCCTGGATCAGGACGCTGTCCGCGGCGAACGCCGGCGCGGCCACGGAGCTGACCCCGGGAGTTGCTTCCAGCGTGCGGGCTAAGCCGGCCACAGCCGCGCGGTCCTCGGCGGTGGGCGGGCCGTCGAAGGCGGCAACGACCTGCACCGGGTCGGTGCCGCCTCCGAGCTGCTCGGAGGCGAGTTCGTTGCCGACCCGCACGTCGCTGTCCCTGGGGAACTGGGACAGCGCCTCGGTCCCGGTCTGCAGCGAGAGGATCGGGCTGGCGAGGAGCAGCAGCACGGCCGAGACGCCGATCACCGCGGCCCAGGGCCGAGCCATGACCCGTGCGGTCCACCGCTCCCAGAAGAGGCCGCGGCCGGGACCGGCCGCCGCCCCGACGCGGCGGCGGTAGAACCTCCGCCTGAAGAGTCGCGCGACCCGCCCGACGATCCCGCCCGGCAGGACGCGGTCGCCGAGCATCGCGATCAGGGCCGGCAGCAGGGTCGTCGCGGTCAGGATCGAGACCGCGACCACGGTCATCGCTCCCAGCGCCATCGAGCGCAGCGCCTGGTTGTCGACCATCCAGAGGCCGGCGAGGGAGATGATCACGGCCAGGCCGGAGAAGGTGACCGCCAGGCCCGAGGTCGAGAGCGCGCGGGCCCGCGCCCCGCGCTTGCCGAGGCCGGCCTCGCGCTCCTCGCGATAGCGGGCGAGGATGAACAGCGAGTAGTCGACCGCGACCCCGATGCCGATCATCGAGGCCATGTTGGTGACGAAGACCGAGGTCGTCATCTGCAGCGAGATGAAGTAGATGAGGGCGCCGGTGACGAGCACGCTGACGAAGCCGAGCGCCAGCGGCAGCGCCGCCGCGGCCAGCGAGCCGAAGACGACCAGCAGGATCAGGGCGACGATCGGGAAGCCGGTGGCCTCCGCCTTGGACAAGTCCCGCTTCGATATCTCCTGCATCCCCGCCCAGATCGTCGGCTGACCGACGAGATACGGAGTCACCCCGGCCTCGGTGCTGCCGGGGTCGAGGTCTTCGCGCAGGGTCGTGGCGGAGTCGATCAGCTCGTCGGAGGACTGGTCGCTGCGCAGCGGCAGCATCGCCACGCCGGTGCGCCGGAGCTTGCGCTGCGCCTGGCGCGCTGCCGCCGGCGTCAGCGTCACCTCCTCGATCGTCGCCACCTCGCGTCGGACCCGGCCAACCGCTGCGGCGCGCTCGGCGGGACTGGCGCCGGGCGCCGCCGCCAGCAGGACGGCGATCCCATCCGCCTGGGAGCCGAAATCGCGCTGGAGCGCGTCGCTGACCGCCTTCGACTGACTGCCGGGGACATCGAAGCCGCCGCCGGTGAGGTGTTCGGTCTGGCGGGCGGCAAACGGCAGGGCGCAGATGACGATCGCAATCCACGCCGCGACGACCCAGCGACGACGCCGCCCGAGGAGCTCTGCAAGTCGGTTCATCGAGTCGCGCATCAGCAGTGCCTCGAACGCTCCCGTACCGGCCCGGGGTCGGTCTGTGAGCCGCGTCACTCCGTGAGCGGCGTCACTCGACGAGCGCCGCCGATGCCGGCGGGGCGGCTACTCGGAGACGAGCAGGTACCGGGCCGAGGCGGCGCCGGCGGCCAGCGCGGCGCTGTTGTCGCGCTCGGGGTCCGAGAGCGCCTGCAGCGCGAAGCCGTCCCCGACCGCGAACAGATACGAGACCAGCGCCTCGGCGTCGAAGCGCAGGCTGAGGACTCCCTCGCGCTCCTTCGCCCGCATCACCTCGGCGACGTGGGAGCGGGTGCGCTCGAACAGCTGCCCGACCTCCCGCTGGATGTCGGGGTTGCGGCGGCCGGCGCTGAACAGCTCGTAGAGCAGCAGGAAGAAGCCGGGTTCGTTCTCGATCATGTCGGTGAGGCTGGAGACGAGGACGTCGAGGACGTCGTCCACCGTCTTCGCCCGGCCGAGCATCTCGTCGAGCCGGGCGACGCGCAGCTCGGCGTCGCGGCGGACGACCTCGACCAGCAGCCGCTCCTTGGTCCCGAAGTAGTAGTGGAGGAGGCCGCGGCTGACCCCGGCTTCGCGCGCGACGTGCTCGAAGGTCGAGCCCGCGGCGCCGCGCTGGGCGACGCTGTCGCGCATCGCATCGACGATGCGCTGAGCCTTGTCGCCACTCAGCTCGCGCTCTTTGGTCGCTGCCTCCATCTATGGGCAGTCTAGGAGAGCGGCGGGCGGCAGCGCCGTCCCCCGCCCGTCGCTAGGAGCCGTTGATGCTGGTGGCGCTGGTGTACTCGAACTCCTCTTCAGCCCCGAAGAGGGCGTCCAGCACCGTCTTGCGGGCGTCCTCGCTGAGCACCAGCGCGATCCCCGCGGCGACCAGCGCAAAGAGGATGAAGCGACCGAGGCGGCTCTTGCGCTTCTTCGGCGCGCGCAATCGCTCGGAGGCGTCGCGGAGGCTCTCGGCGGCGGCGCGCAGGTCCTTCTGGACCTTCTTGTCGCTGCTCAGGGCCTTGACCGTTCCCTTGCCGTTCCCGGTCGCGCGACCGTAGGCGCCACGAGCCGATTCGAACGCGTCGCGCAGGTTGTCGCGCAGCTCGTCGTCCTCGATCAGTCGTTGGACATAAGGATTTTCGCGTGCAGTCGCATAAAGGTCAGCGGCCTTGTCCGCGGTCTGCGCCTTCTTGGTCTTGGCCATGTACGTCTCAACTCCCTCTCGTCAGCGGTTGCCCGGGGAGGATACCCCCTCAGCGGCTACCGCCTTTCCCGCTGCGCTTCTTGCCTTTCTTGTGCTTCTTCAGCTTCTTCTTCAGGACGACCTTCGCCGTCTGCGTGTTGGGGTCGCCGTTCGGCGGCGTGAAGGTGAGGCTGAGCGTGCCTTTGAGCTTGCCCTTCTTCTTCAGCGTCTTGACGCCTTTGCCGGCGGCTTTGATCGTCACCGTCAGGGTGCCGGCCGCGACCGGCTGGGGGATCGCGGCGCTGAGCTTGGCGCCGGCGCTGCCGGTCAGGGTGCCGGGTCCCGCGACGGTGACCTCGACCGTCACCGTGCCCTTCTTCTTGTTCTTCTTCTGCGCGCCGATGCTCATGGCGTTTGAGGGACACGGAGGCAGGCGGTTCCCCGGCTCGCCGAACTTTTCGATGCGGCCGAGGCTGGCGACGTAGACGGCGCCGCGGCAGTCGACGGCGACCCCATGCGGTTCGGCGAACTCACCGATGCCAAAGCCGGCCGTCCCGGCCTGGCAGAGGGAGGTGCAGGTCTCGGCCGCCGCCGGAGCGCCGGGAACCACATCGAGCCCCATCGCCCGGCGGAACTCGCCCCCGGCGCCGAAGACGGAGAGCCTGTTGTTGGCGGTGTCGGCGACGTAGACGTTGCCATCGCCGGCGGCGGCGACGCCGTAGGGGGTCGCCAGCTGACCGGCGCCGGTGCCGGGGGCGCCGAGGACTCGCAGGAACTGGCCCTCCTGGCTGAAGACGGAGACCCGCGAGGCGCCCACCTCGGCGATGAAGATCTCGCCGGCCGGGGAGGCCGAGAGCCCGAAGGGATCGTTGACCGAGCCCGGGGTACCGTCTGCCACGCCTGCCGCGCAGGGGTTGGTGCAGGTGTTGACGCCAGCCCCACCCACGTTCTTTCCAAACGCGCGGATAAACGCGCCCGTCTGGGGGTTGAACACGTCGACACGGTCCGTGCCCACCTCGCTGACATAGAGGTTGCCGGCCGCGTCGAGCGCAAGGCCCACCGGGCTGGCCATCTGGCCGCTCAGCGCGCCGGCCGTTCCGGCGACGCAGCTGGTGGTGCAGAGGTTGACGCCGGCGCCACCGACGCTGGCGCCGAAAGCGCGCAGGAACTGGCCCTGGTAGTTGAAGACCGAGACCCTCGAGTTGCCGACCTCGGCCACGTAGAACTCATCGGCGCCGGCAAAGATCCCCCACGGGGTACCGAGCTCGCCGGCGCCAGGCCCCGATTCGCCGGTGCGGCAGTCGGTAACGCAGATCTCGGCGCCGTTGCCGCCGCCGGTGGCGACGTTCTTGCCGGTGGCGAGCAGGAACTGGCCCGCCTGGGAGAAGATCGAAGCCCGCATCGTGGAGATGTCGCTGACGACGACCGTTCCGCCGGGAGACACCGAAGTCGAGTAGGGGGCGAGGAGTCCGCCATTCGAGGGAGTCGGATAGCCGACTCCGTACTGCTCCAGCCGTTCGAATGCACCAGCCTGGGAAACCGGTACCAGGCACAGGACGGTGACGGCCGGCAAAAGGCGCCGGAGGATCCCTCTCCTCATTCTCGCTCCCCTTCGTAGTTGGAAAGGGAATCCTAACCCGAGCTTGAGCGGCCGGGGCCGACTCCGTCCAGCAAGACGCCGTTGTTGCGGAAGTCGAGCCGAGCGTGGCGCAGCGATCGCAGGCGCAGTGGAGCCAGGCCCGGCCCGGGCATGCGGTAGCGCCGGATGAAGAGGCGCCCGGTGTCTTCGTGGGCGCTTTCGCGGAAGCCGGCGCCGAGCAGGCGCCGTGACGGCGGTGGCGCTCCCCCGTCGGAGACGAAGTTGACTTCGTGCACCAGCCAGTCGTAGCCGTCGGACGGTTTGACCTGGATCGCTCCCGTCGAGAGGTAGTAGCGCAGCGACGCCTCACCCAGGGTCCAGGTGACCGTCGCCCGCGGCGCCTCGGGTTCGCCGAGCCTGTTCGCGACCGCGCTCCAGTCGGGGCGCTGGAGCTCCGGAGAGAAGCCGGCCCAGATGCAGAAGCCGAGCGAGTAGGCGAGCAGCCCGGCGCCGACGACCGCCCCGAGGCGGCGGGCTGCGGGCAGGGTGACGGCGATCGCCACCGCGATCAAGAGCGGGACCAGCGCCGGCATCACGTTGCGGGCGAGGACGTAGTCCTTGCTCTGGGAGAGGACCGCCAACGCGACCGGGATCGCGATCGCGATCGCGCTGACGGCCAGCGGGATCGCGGCGGCGCGGCGCTCGTCACGGTCGGCGCGAACGGCGAGGAGCGCCAGCGCGCCAAGACTGAGGGCGAGCGGGGCGAAGGCCAGCCACGGCCGGTCCGGCCGGCCGATGATGTCGCCGGTCTCACCGGTGAGGAAGGTCGCCGCCGTTTCCCAGATCCGGTGGCCGAGCGAGAAGTTGCCGATCCATTCGGCGTGTCCGTACGACATCTGGTGGATCACGAGCGGCGCCAGCAGGAGGCTCGCCAACCCGACGATCCAGAGCCCGGTAAGGCTTGCCCTGCCCTGGCGGCGCAGCAGCAGGACAGCCTCGGCGGCGACGGCGAAGACGGCGAAGTAGTGGGTGCCGAGCGCGAGCGCCGAAGCGATGCCCCAGGCGGTGAAGTCGCGGCGGTGGCCGTGGCGCAGGGCGCGGATGCAGTAGAGCAGCGAGACGGCGCAGAGCAGGACCAGGAGCGAGTAAGCCCGCGCCTCCTGCGAGTACCAGAGCAGCATCGGGTTGACGGCGACCAGGGCCGCCGCCATCAGGCCGGCGCGGCGCCCGCGCAGCTCCAGTCCGATCAGGTAGACGACCGGAACCGTGGCCACACCCGCCGCCGCGGAGAGCGAGCGCAGCCCGAACTCACCGGATCCCGTCACCTGCGTCCAGACCCAGGCCAGCGCGTAGTAGAGCGGCGGCGCCGACTCGCTGAAGCCGACCGCGTCCATCGCATGCCAGAAGCCGTTGCGCAGGACGCGGCTGGCGGTGACGATCTCGTCGTGGTGGTAGCTCTGGACGCCGAGCGTGGCGAAGCGCAGCACCGCCGCCAGCACCGTCAGCCCGGCGACGATCCAGAAGACGCGCGAGCGCGCCCGGACCGCGTCGCTGACCGATTGCACGTATGACGCAGGTCCGCCCCTGCGGAGAGTCGCAGCCTCCATCGCCTAAGAGAGCGCTACGTCGAGTGCCTTGGAGACTTCGTCCACGAAGACGAACTCCAGGCCGCCGAGCTCGTGCTCGGGAATCTCCGCGACGTCTCCCTCGTTGCGCTCCGGAACGATCACTCGCTTGATCCCTGCCCTCTGCGCCGCGAGCGACTTCTCCTTCAGGCCGCCGATCGGCAGCACCTGTCCCGTAAGCGTCACCTCACCGGTCATCGCGACATCGTTGCGAACCGGCCGGCCGCTAACCAGCGAGGCCAGCGCGACGGTCATCGCGACGCCGGCGGACGGGCCGTCCTTGGGCACTGCCCCCGCCGGCACGTGGACGTGGATGTCGTGCTCGGCGAACCAGGCCTCGCCGAGCTTTGGCTCAATCTCGTCCCAGTGGCCGCGCACGTAGGAGAGCGCCGCCTGCGCCGACTCCTTCATCACGTCGCCGAGCTGACCGGTGATCGTCAGCTGGCCGCTGCCCGGCATCGCCGTCGCCTCGATGAAGAGGACGTCGCCGCCGGTCGGCGTCCAGGCGAGGCCGGTCGCGACTCCGGGATCCTTGGTGCGGCGCCGGGTCTCGGCGAAGACGCGGCGGCGGCCGAGCAGCTCGCGCGCCCGTTTGGCGGAGACGCTCACCTTGCCCTTGCCCTTGCCCTCGGCGACGTCGCGGGCGACTTTGCGGCAGATCGTGCCGATCTGGCGCTCCAGGCCGCGGACGCCGGCCTCGCGGGTGTACTCCTCGACGATCGCCGTCAGGGCCGAGTCGGAGAACCCGATCTGGGAGGGCTTGAGGCCGTTGGCCTCGATCTGGCGGCCGACCAGGTAGCGCCGGGCGATGTGCCGCTTCTCGTCCAGCGTGTAGCCGGCCAGTTCGATCGTCTCCATCCGGTCCAGCAGCGGGCCGGGGATCGTGTCGAGGACGTTGGCGGTGGCGATGAAGACGACGTCGGAGAGGTCGAACTCGAGGTCGAGGTAGTGGTCGCGAAAGGTGTCGTTCTGGGACGGGTCGAGCACCTCCAGCATCGCCGAGGCGGGGTCGCCGCGGAAGTCGGCTCCCATCTTGTCGATCTCGTCGATCATGAAGACGGGGTTGCGGGAGCCGGCGTCGCGCAGGGCGCGGACGATCGTCCCGGGCATCGCGCCGATGTAGGTGCGGCGGTGGCCACGGATCTCCGCCTCGTCGCGGACGCCGCCGACCGAGATCCGCTCGAACTCGCGCCCCAGCGCCCTCGCGATCGAGCGGCCGAGGCTGGTCTTGCCGACGCCGGGTGGACCGGCGAAGCAGAGGATCGGGCCCGGCGACTCCGGGTTCAGCTTGCGCACCGCCAGGTACTCGAGGATGCGGTCCTTGACTTTCTCGAGGTCGTAGTGGTCGGCGTCGAGCACCTCGCGAGCGTGGGCGATGTCGAGGTTGTCCTCCGTCTCCGCCGACCAGGGCAGCTCCACCAGCCACTCCAGGTAGGTGCGGATGACGCCGTGCTCGGCGGCGGCCGGGGGCAGCTTCTCCAGCCGCGAGAGCTCCCGCTCGGCGGCCTTGAGAGCGTGCTCCGGCAGTTCGGCGGCCTCGACCCGCTCCCGCAGTTCGCTGGCTTCCGCCAGCTGCTCGTCCTCCTCCCCCAGCTCCTCCTGGATCGCTTTCAGCTGCTGGCGCAGGAAGAACTCGCGCTGGCCCTTGTCGATCTCGGACTGGACCTGACTCTGGATCTGGGTGCCGAGCTGCACGACCTCCAGCTCGCGGGCGAGGATCCGCGAGAGATGGCGCAGCCGTTTGGCGACGTCGACCTCTTCGAGCAGCTTCTGCTTCTCCTCGGTGGCGATCCGCAGCGAGCCGGCGATCAGGTGGCCGAGCACCGACGGGTCGTCGATGTTGGCGACCGCCAGCTGCAGCTCCTCCGGCAGGTAGGGGATCTGCTCGACGATCTCCGAGAAGGTTCTCTGGACGTTGCGCGTCAGCGCCTCCAGCTCGGCGCTGGGCTCACTGACGTCGGCGAGCTCTCTGATCCGGGCCACCATGTAGGGCTGCTCGGCGACGTAGGGGCCGAGCAGAACCCGCTGCGTCCCCTGGACGAGGATGCGAAGCGAGTCGTCGGGGACCTTGACCATGCGGGCGACGACGCCGACGACGCCGACCTCGTAGAGATCCTCGGGGCTGGGCGCTTCCTTCTCGGGGTCGCGGGAAGCGACCATCACCAGCATCCGGTTGGTCCCGAGGACATCGTTGACGAGCTGGATCGAGCGCTCCTGGCCGACCGCGAGCGGGGTCAGCGTTTCCGGGAAGGTGACGGTGTCGCGCAGCGGCAGCACCGGCAGCGCGTCGGGCAGCGGCTGGTTGGCGCGGATCGCGTCCTCCGCCTCCAGCGGCGACTCCACGACCTCGAGGACCGGGGCCCCCTCCATCACTTCCGGCCTATCGGAACCCGGCGGGTGGTCTCTTCCGGATCGCGCAGCGGCAGGTCGATCCGCAGCACGCCGTCTTCGTAGGTCGCCGTGGCCCGCTCGGCGTCGACCTCCACCTGCAGCTCGATGACGCGGCGGAAGGGGCCGGAGGGGATCTCCACCTGCTGGTAGACGCGCCCCTCGGTCTCCTGCACGGGCCGCTCGCCGACGATCGCCAGGTGGCGGCCGCTGACCTCGATGCCGACCTCGCTGAGGGCCACTCCGGCGAGGTCGACCTTGACCACCGCTCGCTGTGGGTCGCCGCAGTAATAGACGTCGACGTTGGGGGAGAAGCCGGAGCTGCGCCGGCTGACGTAGCGGGTGCGGCTCCAAGTGTCGCCAAGCATTTGATCCATCTCCCGTCGCATGCGCGCGAAATCGGCAAAGAGGTCGCGCTGGGGCATGGCACAAAACATAGCCACGTCGGGCGCGCGGGTCCGGTCACAGCCGGAGGTGGGACCCGGTCACCCTGCGGGGCGAATTTGTCGGGTGCCTGGTCGGTGCAGGGGATCCGGTCACCCTGCGGGCGAATTCAGTCGCGCGCCCTGCGGGC
>JBBDYP010000098.1:0-62328 GCA_040900615.1 Solirubrobacterales bacterium
ACGTGATCCGCCTCTTCGCCGGCGACCGCATCTACAAAATCCTCGACCGCCTCGGCCCTGTCGACGAGGACGGGACCGAAATGCCGCTCGAGGCGAAGATGCTGACGAAAACCGTCGAGAACGCGCAGAAGAAGGTCGAGGAGCAGAACTTCCTGATCCGCAAACGCGTCCTCGAGTACGACGACGTGATGAACGAGCAGCGCCGCGTCGTCTACAAATACCGCCGCGAGATCCTCGAAGGGCGCGACATCTCCGAGACCGCGCGCGACGAGCTGGAGGGTGTGATCGAGCGCCTGGTCGACGAGTACACGTCCGGCGACCTGCTCGAGGAGTGGGACATGGGGGAGCTGGAGACGCAGCTGCGCCTGATCTGGCCGGTCGGCATCGACGTCGCCACCCTGGCCCCGGAGACCGTCGATCGCGAGAAGCTCAAGGACGCCCTCGACGAAGACGCGATGAACGCCTACGACGAGCGCGAGCAGCAGCTCGGCGAGGAGTTGATGCGCTACCTGGAGCGCTCGATCCTGCTACAGGTGATCGACAACCGCTGGCGCGAACACCTCTTCGACATGGACTACCTGCGCGAAGGCATCCACCTGCGCGGGTTCGCCCAGATCGACCCCCTCGTCGCCTACAAAAACGAGGGCTTCTCGATGTTCCAGGAGCTGATGCACGCGATCTGGGACGAGTTCAGCAAGCTGATCTTCCGCGCCTAAATCTAAATCGATCCCTCCGGCGCGGGCGCGGGCGCCGTCGCCGCCAACGGCGACGCCGAGACCGCCAACTTCGACTACTCGGGCGGCACCCTGGAGGGCCAGCCCTCGGCGCTGCAGCAGGTCGCCACCGGCACCGCCGGTGCGGTGGACGTCGCCGCGGCGCAGGCCGCGGGCCCCGGCAACGGCGGCTCCGACGTGGTCGAGACCGTGGTCAAAGACGAGCACGACAAAATCGGCCGCAACGATCCCTGCTGGTGTGGCTCGGGCAAAAAGTACAAGCGCTGTCACGGAGCCTGAGGGCGGCTCCTGCAAACCTGCGCATCTCGCGGTCCTCGGTCGCTCGGATCGGGTCACGCACTAACCGTGCGCTCCCCTCACCTCGCTCCCTGCGTCCCACGACCTGCTTGGTTTTCGGAGCCGTTCGCAATTCGGAATTGGTCAATGGCTGACCCGGTCCGGGAGTTCATCCGGGCGTTCAACGAGCGGGACCTGGACGCCTTCGTCGCGGTGCTTGACCCCGAGGTCGAACTGCACTCCGCTCGGGGGCTGCGCAAGGGCTTGCGGGCGGCGCGGCTGTGGGCGACTCGGGAGCCCGGCGGGGTCCAGCAGACGATCGAGCTGGAGCAGCTCTACGAGGAAGGGCTCGAGGGCGGCAGCGGGACCGCGGTGGCATTGATCCGGCGGGTCTGGCACTGGGCGGAGGACGGCTCGCCCGCCGGCGAGGACGAGATGGCGTGGGCGTTCGAGCTGCGCGACCGCAGAGTGCTGAGCTGGCGCCCCTACGACGACCGCGACGAGGCGCTGCGGGCCGGCGGCTTCGATCACGGGATCGCCGCCGGGTAAGCTGCGGTCATGGCCGATGCCGCGCAGACCGAATCCGTAGCGCCGCGTCTCGCCGCTGTCCGCGAGCAGTTGTCCCTGCTCTCGGACTACCTTTGACCCCGTTGCTCTAGAGACCGAAGCGGCTCGGCTCGAGGAGGAGATGGGCAGGCCCGGGTTCTGGGACGACCAGGACGCCGCGGCTCGCACCTCGGCCGCGCACGCACGCGCCCAGAAACGGCTGAAGACCTTCCGCGGGCTCGAGTCCGACGTGGCCGACCTCGCCGACCTGGCGGAGATGGCGGCCGAGGACGAGGAGATCGCGGCCGAGCTCGGCTCGCAGCTGAGCTCGGTCGAGCGCCGCCTGGCCGAGCTCGAAGAGGCGCGCCTGTTCAGCGGCGAGTACGACGCCGGCGACGCGGTGGTCACCGTCCACGCCGGCGCCGGCGGCACCGACTCCCAGGACTGGGCCGAGATCCTGCTGCGGATGTACCTGCGCTGGTCGGAACGGCGCGGCTTCGAGGTCGAGATGAAGGAGGCATCGCCGGGGGAGGAGGCCGGGCTCAAGTCCGCCACCTTCATCGCCCGCGGTGAGAATGCCTACGGCCTCTTCGCCGCCGAGCGCGGTGTCCACCGGCTGGTCCGGATCTCCCCCTTCGACTCCTCCTCGCGGCGCCACACCAGCTTCGCCCAAGTCGACGTCGGCCCCCTGGTCGACGCTGGGGTCGAGGTGGAGATCGACGACGCCGACCTGCGGGTCGACACCTACCGCGCCTCCGGCGCCGGCGGCCAGCACGTCAACAAGACTGACTCCGCGGTGCGAATCACCCACATTCCCACCGGCGTCGTCGTGCAGTGCCAGAACGAGCGCTCCCAGACCCAGAACAAGGCGGTGGCGATGCAGCTGCTGCGCTCGAAGCTGATCGAGCTGGAGGAGCGCAAACGCTCCGAAGAGCTGGCGAGGGCGCGGGGCGAGGTCAAAGACGTCGCCTGGGGCTCGCAGATCCGCAGCTACGTGTTGCACCCCTACACGATGGTCAAGGACCATCGCACCGAGCACGAGGTTGGGGACGCGCAGCGGGTCCTCGACGGCGACATCGACGAGTTCGTGCGCGACTACCTCAACAAGACCGCGGCCTCCTCCGCCAACTGATGGAGCCCCTGGCCTGGCTGGAGCGCCCGGCCGCCGCCGCGCCCGCGGGCCTGCTCGTCCTCCACCACGGCCGCGGGACCGAAGAGCGTGACCTTCTCGGTCTGGCTGACGCGCTCGACCCGGGCCGGCGGCTGCGCGTCGTGACGCCGCGGGCGCCGCTGCAGCTGCCCGGCTCCCCGGGCTACCACTGGTACCTGGTGCCCCGGGTTGGCTACCCCGACCACGACACCTTCCACGCCGCCCGCGGCGCTCTCGCCGAGCTCCACGACCGCCTCTGGGAGGAGACGGGCGCCGGACCGGAACGGACGGTCCTCGGCGGCTTCTCGATGGGGTCGGTGATGAGCTACGCGATGGCCCTCGGGGCCGACCGCCCGGCCGTCGCCGGAATTCTCGCCTTCAGCGGCTTCGTGCCCACGGTCGAGGGCTGGGAGCCGTCGTTCGCCGATCGTCAGGAGACGCGCGCCTTCATCGCCCACGGCCGCAACGATCCGATCATGGAGGTTGCCTTCGCCCGGCGGGCGCGCGAGCTGCTGGAGGCCGGTGGTCTCGACGTCACCTACCGCGAGTCCGAGGCCGGCCACTGGATCGACCCCTCGGCCCTGGGCGACGGGGTGGACTGGCTGTATTCGACGATCGGCATCTAGGGGCGCCCGCGCCACCGCTCAGGTGCCGAAGATCGAGTCGGTCTGGAGCCAGGAGATCTGACGCTTGGCGGCGCGCCTGATGGTCAGGTGGCGGCTGTAGTAGCGGTCGCAGAATCGGGGTGCGGCCGGGATGCGCATCTTCACGGAGAAGCCCTTGGCCGCCAGCACCCGCTCCATCTGGCTTTCATTGGGCTCCGCCGTCGCCTGGAAGAGCCCCCGCTTCGCGAAGCGCTGCCTCTCCTTGCCGAGGCTCAGCGAGCCCTTGCGCCCGGTCAGCCGGTAGCTGACGATCACGCTGGCTGCCTTGCGCGAGGTGTAGCGGATCGTCAGCCGCACCTTGTCCTGCGCGGTGTAGGCGAAGACGCGGGCGTTGGCGGTGCGCAGGAGGCACGCGGGAGGCGGATAACGGCCCGAGCCGAAGTCTTCACATCCTTCCCCTTCTTCTTCGCCTTCTTCGGCGTCTTCTTCCCCTTCGGCGAATTCTTCGAAGCAGGCATCTTCTTCGCCTTCTTCCGATTCGCCCGAGTTGACGTGGAAGCCGCGGATGGCGGGGGTCGGGTCGACGGCCCCGCTGCCCGTGTCCTGGGCGTAGACCGAGAAGGTGTGGGCGCCGTCGTCGAGCGGCTCGACCTGGTGGGGTGGGGCGCAGGGCGCGGGTGCAGCGCCGTCGATCGAGCAGTAGAAGGCCGCTGGCGAACCGGAGGGGGGATTCACTGCGGCGTCGAAGCCGAGGATCGGCTGGCCCTCTTCGATCGTCGATCCCTCGCCGGGGCCGCTGGTGATGGTGGTCTCGACTTGCGGCGTGCTCGCACCCCGGGCCGGCATCGCCAGGCACATGAGTACCAGCAGGACGAGTGGGACCCCGAAGCAGACCAGCCAGGCGATGTGGGTTGTGCCCGCTGGCCCCGGGTTCGTCGTTGCGCGGTCGTCTCTCTTCGTCATGCCCCCGAAGATCGACCAGGACCACCGATTGCTTTAGGTCGACAAGCGAAGCGCCTAGAGGACGCCCTCGAGCTCCAGCAGCGCCTGCTTCATCGGCAGCCCGCCGCCGTAGCCGCCGAGGGCGCCGCCGCTGCGAAGGACGCGGTGGCAGGGGATGACGAGGGGGATCGGGTTGCGCCCGCAGGCGGTTCCCGCAGCGCGAACCGCGCGCTCGTTGCCGGCGCTGGTGGCCATCTGCGTGTAGCTGCGGGTCTCCCCGTAGGGAATGCGGGCGATCGCGCGCAGGACCCGCAGGCGGAAGCCGTCGCTGAGCCGCCAGTCGAGCGGCAGGTCGAAGCTGTCGAGCTTGCCCTCGAAGTAGAGGTCGAGCTCCCGGCGCACCTCGTCCAGCTCCGCGGGCGCCTCCAGCACTCGCGGCGAGACCCGCTGGGCGAGGTCGACGAGGAGCTCGTCGGCGTCCTGGCCGGGAAGGCCGACGCGCACCAGGCCTCGCGGAGTCCTTGCCAGCAGCAGGGTGCCGAAGGGAGAGTCGGTGGTCGTGTAGGCGACGTCGAGCAGCCCCTCCTCGGAGGCCCGCTCGGCGAGGCGCTGCAGCGATGCCCTCATGCCAGCTCCTTCCGCAGTCGCTTGATTCCCTCGTGGAGGCTGCGCCGCGCCGCCTCGGGCGTACAGCCGAGGGCGTCGGCGATCTCGTTGTGGGGGAGATCGCAGGCGTAGCGCAGGGTCACGGCGGCCCGCTGCTTCGGGGGCAGGGCGCCGACGGAGGCCCAGATGCCCTCGCTCGGCTCCGGGTCGCTGACCGCCACCTCCGCCACCTCGGCCACCGGCACCGGACGGCGCCCGTTGGCGCGGTGGTGGTCGACCGCCTTGCGGTGGGCGATCGTGATCAGCCAGCCGCGCAGGTTGCGGCCGTCCTTCAGCTTCGGGTAGGCGCGAAGCGCGGAGAGGAACGTGTCCTGGAAGCAGTCCTCGGCGCCGGACCGTCCGACCGCCCCCCGCAGGACCGCCATCACGTCGTCGGCGTGCTCGTCGATCAGGATCTGGAACGGGGGCAGCTCACTCACCTAGTGGATTAAACGCCCCGCCGCCCCGAAGCGTGAGATGACCAGCGCGAGTTGCCGCTTTGTCTCTCTATGTGGCACAAAGTGGCAACTCGGCAGCTGATCTAAGGTGGTCGCCCTTGTATGAAGGTGGGCGCAACGTGACCAACGAGCCGCTGAAGGAGATCGTCGCGCGCGCCTTGGCCGAGGACGTCGGCGACGGCGACGTCACCTCGCTGGCGACCGTGCCGGAGGACGCGCGTGCGCGCGCCCGCATCGTCCAGAAACAGCCGGGGGTCGTCCATGGGCTCGCGGTGGTGGCGGAGACGATGCGCCAGTGCGGGGTCGAGAACGTCGACAACCTCGTGCTCGAGGGGCAGTGGCGGCAGGACGTGCCGGCCGAGGTGCTCCTGGCCACGGGCTCGGCGCGGGCGATCCTGGCTGCCGAGCGCACCGCGCTCAACTTCCTCGGCCACCTCTCGGGGGTCGCCACCCTCACCGCGCGCTTCGTCGAGGCGGTCGCCGGCACCGGCGCCCGCATTCTCGACACCCGCAAGACGACGCCTGGGTTGCGGGGCCTGGAGAAGGCGGCGGTCGCGGCCGGTGGCGGGCGCAACCACCGCATGGGCCTCTACGACGCGATCCTGATCAAGGAGAACCACGTCGCCCTCGCCGGCGGGGTCGCAAAGGCCATCCACGCCGCCCGCACCAAGTACCCCGACCTCGCCGTCGAGGTCGAGGTTCGCGACCTCGACGAGGTCGCCTACGCGCTCGGCACCGGTGCCGACATTCTGCTCCTCGACAACATGGACACCGGGAGCATGCGCAAGGCGGTGGAGCTGCGCGACGAGAACTCCGGCGCCGGCAAGGGCCCTTCGCTGGAGGCCTCAGGCGGCGTCAATCTGGAGACGGTGCGGGGGATCGCCGAGACCGGCGTCGACTTCATCTCCGTCGGCGCCCTCACCCACTCTGCCCCGACGCTCGATTTCAGCCTGCTCCTGGAGCCTGCCTTCCCCGCCTCACTTGAGCAGGCGCGATAGGCGGCGGTCCTTGAGGACGCGGCCGCCGGTCTGCTCGGCCGGGCAGTAGTTGGTCTGGTGCTCGGAGAAGAAGACGGCCGCGATCGTGGTCCCGCAGCGGGGGCAGGGCTGACCCTCGCGGCGGTGGACCTGCAGCGGCATCGGCACCTTGTCGGGCACCTCGGCGCCGATCGTCTCCTCGTAGCGGTCGATCGCGTCGCCGAGCACGTGGAGGGCGGCGTGCAGGCGCTCGACCTCCTCCCGGTCCAGCTCCGAGCCCTTCTTGAAGGGCGACAGCCGGGCCTCCCAGAGGATCTCGTCGACCCAGGAGCGGCCGATGCCGGCAATCGTCCGCTGGTCGCGCAGCAGCGGGTGCAGGTGCCGCGGCTGGTCGATCGCCGCGGCAAGGACCTCGAGCGGGGGAGGGGGCCAGGCTTCGGGCCCGAGGGTCTGCACCATCTCGTCCTCGGCCACCGCGCCGGCCGGTAAGAGCTTCGCCCAGGCCCGCTGCTTGGTCCCGAACTCGCGCAGGCGCAGCTCGCGCCCGTCGCCGAGCCGCACCAGCACCCGCGAGGCCCGGTCTTTGATCGAGGCCCGCTTGTCGAAGACCCGCAGCCGCCCCGCCGACATCAGGTGCACCAGCAGGGCCAGGTCCCCGAACTCGACGACCGGCATCTTGCCGACCCTCCGCACGCCGGTCACGATCCTGCCCACCAGCGCTTCGAGCGGCGGGTCGAAGGTCTTCATCACGTTCATCCCGGGCGCCATCGCCGACTCCACCTCGGCGCCGGTCAGGGCGGCGTCGAGGCGGCTCGCCGTGATCTCGACCTCGGGCAGCTCGGGCATGTCGAGAGAGTAGACTCGACCCAGTTCATTCGACTGGACTCAGGCGGACGCCGTGCCAGCGAACATAAGACCAGCGAAGCCCGTTTTGGGCGGTTCGAGGTTCCCAATGAGAGAACTCCCGACGATCAACGAGCCGGTTCCCGTCCTCCACCTCTCGCCGCAGGAGATCGAGGCACTGAGCGCCGAGGTGCGGCAGCTGGCGCAGCAGCGCGACGCCGTCATCCTCGCCCACAACTACCAGGTGCCCGAGGTGCAGGACGTCGCCGACTTCGTCGGCGACTCGCTGGCGCTCTCCCGCCAGGCGGCCGCCTCCGACGCCTCGACGATCGCCTTCTGCGGCGTCCACTTCATGGCCGAGACGGCCTCGATCCTCGCGCCCGAGAAGACGGTGCTGATCCCGGACCTGGACGCGGGCTGCTCCCTCTCGGACTCGATCACGGCGGGCGAGCTGCGCAACTGGAAGTCCCGCCACGGCGAGGACGCGGTCGTGGTCATGTACGTCAACACCTCCGCCGCCGTCAAGGCCGAGACCGACTACTGCTGCACCTCCTCCAACGCGGTCAAGGTCGTCGAGCACATCCTCCGCGAGCACGGCCCGGACACCGAAATTCTCTTCGGCCCCGACATGTGGCTGGGCTCCTACGTGGAGCGCGTGACGGGTCACCGGATGCACGTCTGGCCGGGCGAGTGCCACGTCCACGCCGGCATCCGCCCCGACGACATCAGCGCCCAGCGCGCCGCCCATCCCGATGCCGAATTCCTCGTCCACCCCGAGTGCGGCTGCGTCACCCAGGTGATGGAGTACGTGGCGGCCGGGGAAGTCGACGCCGAGGGCGTCCACATGCTCTCCACCGGCGGCATGATCGACTACCTGCGCGACCACCCCGAGGGCGAGTTCATCATCGCCACCGAGAACGGGATGCTGCACCCGCTGCACCAGGTCGCGCCCGGCGCGACCCTGATCGAGGCCAACCGGATGGCCTTCTGCAAGTACATGAAGATGATCACGCTGCCGAAGCTGCGCGACTCGCTGGCGGAGACGAAGTTCGAGGTCAGCGTCCCGCCGGAGATCGCCGAGCGGGCGCGGATCCCGATCGAGCGAATGGTCGCGATCGGGTAGTTCCGGGCCAGGCGAGGTCAGTCGTCCTCGTCGCCACCGCTGTCGTCGCCGTCACCGCCGTCGTGGCCAGGCTCCACCGGTTCGGTGGATTCGGTCGTCGTCTCGTCGGTGGTGGTCGTGGGTTCGGTCGTGGTCTGTTCGGTGGTCGTGGCGGTCCGGTCACCGGGGGTCGTCGTCGGTTCGAGCTGGTCGGCCGGTTCGCGATCGCCGGGACGGGCCCCGCCCACGGCGGGCGCCAGTTCCTCACCGGCGGAGATCGACTCGGAGGCGATGCCGATCTGCTGGCTGGCGAGATTGCCGGCGGCGATCGCGACCGCGACGGCGATCGCCAGCCCGAGCAGCGCCAGCCCGATCCATTTGGCCGTCGCCGGGAGCCTCATCCGCTCGCCACCTTCGCCTCACTGACTTCGATCATGGCGTGAAGGCCGCCCCCGGGCCGGTTGGCGAGCTTGACGTCGCCGCCCCACTGGCGGGTCAGCTCGCGCGCGATCGGCAGCCCGAGCCCGGTCCCGCTGGGCCCCTGCTGGCCGGCGCTGCCGCGGCTGAAGCGCTCGAAGACCGCCTCCTCCTCGCCCGTGGCGAGGCCGGGGCCGCGGTCCAGGACCTCGATCCGCCCCGGCGAGGTGGCGATCGTCACCACCGAGCCCGGCGGTGAGTAGAGCAGGGCGTTCTCGACCAGGACGTCGATCGAGCGGTCGAGGTCGGGGCCGGCGCACCAGCCACTGGCGGGCTTGGCAGGCGTGTCGACCTCGATCTCCATGTCGCGCGCCGCTGCCGCCCCGCGCCAGCGCTCGGCGGCTCGCGCGGCGGCCTCGCCGAGGTCGATCCGCTCGCCCGGGAGTTCGTGCTCGCCGGCGCGGCTGAGGATCAGCAGCTCGTCGACGATCAACGAGAGCCGGTCGATCTCCCGCAGCGCCGCCTCGACCTCGTGCTCCACCTCCGGCTCACCCCGGTGGCTCTCGCCCAGTCCCTCCAGCCGCAGGCGCACCCCGGTCAGCGGCGTGCGCAGCTGGTGGGAGGCATCGGCGACGAAGTCCTGCTGCACCCGCAGCAGCCGCTTCACCCGCTGGGTCATCTCGTTGAAGGTCCGCGCCAGCGAGCGCTGCTCGGTGCTGCCTTCGACCGCGACCGTCGCGTCGAGGTCGCCGCCCGCGACCCGGCGGGCGGCGCGGTCCAGGCGCCGGATCGGGCGCGCGATCTGGGCGGCGATCAGCGCTCCCGCCACCATCCCCAGCGCCAGCACCACCGCCGCCAGCGCGGCGACGTCGAGGATCGAGGTCCGCACCGCGTGGTTGACCGCGTCGACGCTCTGGGTGATCCGCACCGCTCCCTCGATCCGCCTGCGCTCCTGCACCGGCACCGCGGTGGCGAGGATCTCCGCGCCCAGGGTCTCGCTGTTGCGGGTGATCTGGTCGCTCGCTCCGCCGAGCGCCGCCCGCACCTCGGGCCGGTTGGCGTAGCTGCGCCCGCTGGGGGTGCCGGCCGAGTCGGCCAGCAGGCGCCCCTCGGCGTCGATGACGATCACCCGGCCGCGCACGCTCTCGGCCGACTTCCGCGCCAGGCGCTCGAGGATCGCCGGCCGCGGCGGCGCGACCAGCTCCGAGGCCGCCGTCGCCACCACCTGCGCCTGGCTGCGAGCCTGGCTCTTCACCTCGGAGTCGACGCGGTCGCGCAGGCTCAGCGCCAGCGGCACGCCGAGCGCGATCAGCGCCAGCAGCAGCACGTACGCCAGCGCCAGCAGGAGGGTGGCCCGGAGGCTTACGGCTCCTCGTCCTCCGGGGCGGCGAAGCGAAAGCCGACGCCGCGCACCGTCTCGATGTAGGTCGGGTGGGACGGATCGTCGCCGAGCTTGCGTCGCAGCCAGCCGACGTGCACGTCGAGCGTCTTGGTCGAGCCGAACCAGTTGGTGTCCCAGACCTCCGACATCAGGTCCTCGCGCCTGACCACGCGGCCGGCGTGCCGCATCAGCTCGGCGAGCAGGTCGAACTCCTTGCGCGAGAGCTCGAGCTCGTTATCGCCGAGGCGGGCGATCCGCGCTTCGGGGTCGAGCTCCACCCCGCCGATCTTCATCGGCTTGGCCGGGTGACCGTTGCGGCGGGCGCTGCGGCGCAGCACGGCGCGAATCCGCGAGATCACCTCGGCGGCGCTGAACGGCTTCACCACGTAATCGTCGGCGCCGAGCTCGAGGCCGACGATCTTGTCCATCTCGGTGCCGCGGGCGGTCAGCATCATGATCGGCACTTCGGAGTGGCGGCGCAGCTCGCGGCAGACGTCGCGGCCGTCGCCGTCGGGGAGGGCGAGATCGAGCATCACCAGGTCCGGGTCCTCCGAGGCGGCGAGCTCCAGCGCCCCCGCCGCGGTGCCGGTCACCAGCGGCTCGAAGCCGGCCCGCCGCAGCGCCTCCGCGAACGGCTGCGAGATCGACTCCTCGTCCTCGACGACGAGGATGCGACCGCTTGGCGCCGGCATGGCCATCTGGCCACTGTAGCGGCGCCCAGAGCGCTTTCCGACCACCGCCGGAGAGGTTTTGCCAGCCCTTTACCCGCGGCTGACCTGGCCTTGCACGGGCGCTTCCGACAATGCCCCGGCAACTTCAGCCAGAGGAGACGAGCCGTGAGCAAACTCAAGATCCGCATAGCCGCAGGGGCCACCATCATCGGCCTGGGAGGGCTGGCCGGCGTCGCCTTGAGCGCCGGCCAGCAGCAGCAGCACTCGAGCGCCACCGTCGCCGAGAAGCCGGCGGTCCGCACCAAGGTGATCCGCCGGACGATCCACGTCACCAAGCACGCCAAGCCGAAGCACCCGGCGGCTGGCCCCGGGGGAGGGGCGGCCGGCGCGGCCGCCGGCTCCTCGGGGAGCGCCAGCGCCTACGGCAGCGCCACCACCAGCAGCTCTTCCAGTGGCTCGAACCCGGCGGCCTCCTCCTACTCGAACCCGGTGACGACCTCGACCAGCGGCGCCGCCGCCCCGACCGAAACCAGCTCGGAACCGGTCACGACTGCGACCAGCGGCGGCGGCTCGGCGGCGAGCGGCGGCGGCGAGTACGAGGGCGAGAGCGAGTACGCCTCCGAGGGCGGCGGCGAGTCGGAGGGCGGCGGCGATGACTGAGCCGGCCCGGCGCCCCGCCCGCCGGCCCGGCCCCGGAGCGGTGCTCTGGGGCTCGGTCGCCCTCTTCGCGGTGCTCTTCGCGCTCCTCACCTACCAGCTCAGCGCCGCCACCGACCCCTCGCCGAGCGGGTCGACCGCGGCGGCGGCGCGGCCGGCCCAGGTCCGCAAGGTGGTCAAGCGGCGCATCGTCACCACGGTCGTCCCGACCCCGGGCACGACCAGCGTCAGCAGCGGCCCGGCGACCAGCAGCTCCATCGCCGCCGAACCCGAATCCGAACCCGTCACCACCAGCGCCTCCTGACCATGAGCGAACACGACGTCAGCTTCGATGCGATGGGCAGCCACGTGCGCCTGCTGATCGGCGAGCCCGGGCCCGAGATGGCCCCCGCCGCCGAGGCGGCGGAGCGGGCGAGGCGGTTCGTCGCCGACTTCGACCCGGCGCTGTCCCGCTTCAAGCCGGACAGCGAGCTCTGCGCGCTGAACGCGGACCCGCGCGGGCGCGTCCCGGCCTCGCCGCTGCTGCGACAGGCGGTCGCGGCGGGCCTGGCCGCGGCCGAGCGCAGCGGCGGCCTCGTCGACCCGACCCTGGTCGGCGAGATCGAGTCCGCCGGCTACGTCGCCTCCCGCGCCGGCATGGGCGGGCTGCCGCTCGGCGAGGCGCTGGCGGCGGCGCCGCCGCGGCGGCCGGCGAGCCCGAGCCCCGAGCAGCGCTGGCGGCTCTTCGAGGTCGACGAGCAGGCGGGCGAGATCGTCCGCCCGCCCGGGCTCCGGTTCGACACCGGCGGCACCGGCAAGGGCCTCGCCGCCGACCTGATCGCCGCCAGCCTGCGCGGCTACTCGCGCTTCATCGTCGACTGCGGCGGCGACATCCGCATCGGCGGCGCCGACGCCCTCGTCCACCCCTACGAAGTCTTCGTCGAGCACCCGCTGACGGGGGAGCGGGCGCACGTCCTCAAGCTCGGCTCCGGCGGCGTCGCCACCTCGGGCCTCAACGTCCGCATCTGGCGCGGCGCCGACGGCCGCTACGCGCACCACCTGATCGACCCCGCCAGAGGCGAGCCGGCCTGGACCGGCCTGGTCGGCGCCACCGCGCTGGCCGACACCGCGCTCGCGGCGGAGACCCTGTCGAAGGCGGCGCTGCTGTCAGGGCCGGAGGGCGGCCGCCGCCTGCTCGCCGACCGCGGCGGCTTCCTGGTCCACGACAACGGCTGGGTCGAGCTGGTCGGGCCGCTCGCCGCCGCGCCCCGCATCCGCCTTCCCCGGACCCCCAGCCTGGAAGGAGCGCCGCGATGAGCGAAGCCGCCGCCAACACCCTGCAGACCCACGGCTGGTGGCTGGCGAGTCGCGCCTCCGGCCTCGTCGCCCTGGTCCTGGTGACGATCTCGGTCGGCATCGGGCTGGCGATGGCGGGCAAGGTGATGCGCCGCCCCGGACTCTCGAAGAAGCTGATGGCGATCCACGAGCAGACGGCGCTGGCCGGCCTGATCGCGATCGCCGTTCACGGCATCACCCTGCTCGGCGACCCCTGGCTGCACCCCGGCGTCGCCGGCGTCACCGTGCCCTTCGCGATGAGCTTCCGCACCGCCTTCACCGGCCTCGGCGTGATCGGCGGCTACCTCGCCGCCCTGCTCGGCCTCAGCTTCTACGCCCGCAAGCGGGTCGGGCCGAAGCTCTGGCGCAAGGCCCACCGCGCGACGGTCCTGGTCTACGTGCTCGGGCT
This sequence comes from Solirubrobacterales bacterium, assembly GCA_040900615.1. Classification (GTDB taxonomy): domain Bacteria; phylum Actinomycetota; class Thermoleophilia; order Solirubrobacterales; family 70-9; genus VAYN01. The sequence goes on from JBBDYP010000098.1 coordinate 13,128, forward strand.
CGTCCACGCGCTGGGCGCCGGCACCGACGCCTCCGCCGTCTGGTTCCGCTGGTGGGTGATGCTGACCGCCCCCGTGATCGGCGGCCTCCTCGTCTACCGCGTCCTCTCCGGGCGCGCCAAGAAGCGGAGCCGCCGGGCGGGTCGCGAGCAGCTCCCGAAGCGCCGGCCGTCGCCCGAGCGCGGCGGCCGGTCGATCCCCCGAACCCCGGCTCTCGAGGAGGCGTGATGAAGGACCCGGGCGTGTTGATCGTCGGCGGCGGGCTTGCCGCCCAGCGCTGCGCGGAGACGCTGCGACGGCGCGGCTACGAGGGAGCGGTGCGGATCGTCTGCGCCGAGGCCGAGCCGCCCTACGACCGGCCGCCGCTCTCCAAGCAGGTGCTGGCCGGGGCGGCGGCGGATGACTCCGTCGCCTACCGGCCGGCCTGGTGGTACGAGGAGAAGGGGATCGAGCTCGTCCTCGGCGCCCGCGCCGAGGCGCTCGACGCGACGGCGCGGACGATGACGCTCGACTCGGGCGCCTCCCTCGATTACGGCAGGCTGCTGATCGCGACCGGCAGCGCGCCGCGGCGGCTGCCCTTCCTCGACGGCGCCAACGTCCACGCCCTGCGCACGCTCGAGGACGCCCGGCGCCTGCGAGCCGAGCTCCTCCCCGGCGCCCGCCTGGCGATCGTCGGGGCCGGCTTCATCGGCCAGGAGGTCGCGGCCACCGCCCGCCGGCTGGGCGTCGAGGTGACGATCATCGAGGCGCTGCCGGCGCCGCTCGAACCGATCCTCGGCGAGCGGCTGGGCCGCTGGTTCGCCGGTCTCCACCTCGACGAGGGCGTGCGGGTGATCACCGGCGCGATGCTGGAGGGAGCCCGCGGCGGGGGGAGGGTGGACGAGCTGGTCCTGGCCGACGGCCGCCGCCTCGAGTGCGACGCCGTCGTCGTCGGCGTCGGCACCGTCCCGGCAACCGCCTGGCTGCGCGGCAGCGGCCTCGAGGAGGACGGCGTCCGCGTCGACGCCTGCGGCCGCACCGCCCTCCCGGACGTCTTCGCCGCCGGCGACGCCAGCATCCCCTTCGACCCGCGCTACGGCGCCCACGCCCGCACCGAGCACTGGGACGCCGCCGCCTGGCAGGGCGCCGCGGCGGCGAAGGCGATGCTCGGCGAGTACCCGGGGACGCCGCCGCTGCCGAGCTTCTGGAGCGACCAGTACGGGGTGCGGATCCAGTGCGTCGGGCACCCGCACCACGCCGACGAGGTCCTGCTCGAGGGCGACCCCGACAGCCGCGACTTCGAGGCGGTGATGTTCCGCGCCGGCGTCCCGGTCGCCGGCCTCGCGGTCGGCCGGCCGCGGGCGATCCCGCGGCTTCGCAAGCGAATCGAGGGCGGGGACCGCTTCGCCCCGGAACCGAAGGAGGAGGTCGCATGACCTACGTGCCCGTGGTGGACCCGGACGAGTGCAGCGCCCACGGCGACTGCGTCGAGATCGCGCCGCAGGTCTTCAGGCTCGACGACACCGCGGTGGTGATCGGCGCCGGCTCACCGGAGCGGATCATCGAGGCGGCGGAGGCCTGCCCGGCGGTGGCGATCTCCATCGTCGACGACGAGACCGGCGGGACCGTCCTCCCGTAGCGACTCCTCAGAGAGGTCTCATCCCGGCGTCAGCAGCCGCACCAGGCCGTCGATCAGCAGCGCCCGCGCGGCCGCCTCGTCGAGGCCGTAGAGGCGGGCGTGGACCTTGAGCCCCTCGGCGAAGGCGAAGATCTGGACGGCGATCGTGGAGGGGTCGCGATCGGCGGCGATCCAGCCGCGCTCGGCGAGGGCGGCGACGAACTGGCGCAGCTCCGCCTGCCAGCGCTCGTAGACCGCGGCCAGGCGGTATTCGGCGTCGGGGTCGTCGCGGTGCTGCTGGTGGAAGTCGACCATCACCAGCACCCATTCTTCGAGCCCTTCCAACGTCTCGGCGAAATGGGCGAAGGCCCGCCCCCTCGGACGGCGCCACCGGGTACGTGACGGCCCAGAACCATGGAGTCGTTCCGTTCGCTGCCGGCACCGGCAGCTCCGGAGCCCTGATCGGCGTCGCCTCCGCAATGCTCGGGATCGGGGTCACGCCGGATGGCGCCACGGCGTATGCCGTGCACCACCTCGATTTCGCTCCGGACGATCTGATCCCGATCGATACCGCGACCCAGTCGGCGGGAGCGCCTATCCCCGCCGGCGTGGACGCGCGCGGGATCGCGATCACCCCGGACGGGACAACCGCCTACATCACCACGTACGAAGGCAACAGCGTGACCCCGATCGACCTCGCCACCAACACCGTGGGAGCGCCGATCCCGGTCGGGTCATCCCAAGTCGCGATCGCGATCGCTCGCGACGGAGCCACCGCGTACGTCACCACCTTCAGTGGCGGAAGCGTGACCCCGATCGACCTCGCCTCGGGCACCGCCGGCACGCCGATCCCGCTTGGGTCCAGCACCCGCGAGATCGCGATCGTGCCGGATCAGGGGCCCACCACCACCGCCTTCGACGCCGCCCCCGCCCCGGCGGGCCGGCCGACGAGCTTCGACGCCTCGGCCTCCTCCGACCCCGACGGCGCGGTCGCCGCCTACGAATGGGACTTCGGGGATGGCGCCACGGCGACCACCGCCTCGCCGACCGTCCAGCACACCTACGAGGGTCCCGGCCCCCATACCGCCACCCTCACGGTCACCGACGACGAGGGCTGCTCGACCGAGCTGATCTTCACTGGGCAGACCGCCTACTGCAACGGATCCCCGGCGGCCCGGGCCGCCCACGAGCTCTCGGCGCCGCCGCCGCCCGCCGCCTGCCCGACGGTCTCGCCTTCCCCGACCGAGTTCACCCCCGCCAGGCGGGTCGGGGGACGCCAGGTCCCGGGGGTGCGGGCGAGGATCGCGGTCAGCGCTCCCGCCCAGCTGGAGATCGAGGCGAAGCTCATCTACAAGCGCAACGGGCGCACGCGCACCGTCAGCCTCGGTCGCCACTCCCTCGGCAACCCCGGCGCCCGCAACCTGCGCCTGCCGCTGCCCGCCTCGCTGCGCAAGGCGCTGCCGCTCGGCACCGCGGTGAGGCTCACGCTCGAGATCAGCGCGACGGCGGGCTCCGGCTCGCCGCAGGTCAGCGAGACGAGCGTCCGCACGCGGGTGGTCAAGGTGCTGGCACCAGGTGTGTGAGCGTCCGCTCATACTTCGCTAGTATCTCGCCAACCTCACTTGGGCGCGTTCTTGCGTGGCCGGAGGGGCGAAGGAGTCACCCTGTGTCCGCAGAAGCCACCCCACGCATGGCGAGATCGAGAAAGAACAAGAACCGCGGCGAGGAGCCCCGGCGCCCCCGCGGGCGCCGCGCCCCGATCATCGAGCTGAACGAGGTCACCAAGGTCTATCCCGGTGGCCACATGGCGCTCGACCGGGTGTCGCTGGCGATCGGCCGCGGCGAGTTCGTCTTCCTCGTCGGCCCCACCGGCTGCGGCAAGTCGACTCTGATCAAGATGCTGATCCGCGAGCTCGAGGCGACCGAGGGCACGGTGAAGATCGCCGGCCGCGACATCGGCGCCCTGCCGGAGAAGAAGATCCCGCTGCTGCGGCGCAACATCGGCACCGTCTTCCAGGACTTCAAGCTGCTTCCCAACCGCACCGTCTACGACAACGTCGCCTACGCGCTGCAGGTGATCGGTGCCAGCCGCGCCGAAATCCGCGAGCAGGTGCCGGCGACGCTGCGCCTGGTCGGGCTCTCGACCAAGCTGCACAGCTACCCCGACCAGCTTTCCGGCGGCGAGCAGCAGCGCGTCTCGGTCGCCCGCGCCTTCGTCAACCACCCGCCGCTGCTGCTCGCCGACGAGCCCAGCGGCAACCTCGACCCGGTCACCTCGATCGGGATCATGCAGCTGCTCTACCGGATCAACAAGACCGGGACCACGGTCCTCGTCGTCACCCATGACCGCGAGATGGTCGACAACATGCGCCGCCGCGTGGTCGAGCTCTACGAGGGCCGCGTCGTCCGCGACGAGGTCAGCGGCGGCTACACCGAGGAGTCGACGACGGAATTCGGCCTGCGGATGCGAGCCGAGATGGGGGTCGGGCCCGAGGGCCAGACCAACGGCCACGACCACGAGCGCCTGTTCTGATGTCGCGCCTGATCTTCTTCATCCAGGAGGCGGTCCGCGCCCTGCGCCGCAACGCCGCGCCGAGCCTGGCGGCGATCGTGACCACGGTCGTCACCGTGATCCTGCTCGGCGTCCTGATCCCGATCTTCCAGACCACGCAGGCCAAGAGCGAACAGGTCCGCAGCGAGCTCAACATCCAGGCGGGCCTCTACGACGACGCGACGCCGGCCGAAATAGACGCCCTGGGGAAGGAACTGGAAGTGATCCCGCACGTATCCACGGTCACCTTCATCAGCAAGGACGAGGCGCTGGCGACGCTGCGTAGCGAACTGAAGGACAAAACGATCGTCGAGCAGCTGCACACGAACCCGCTGCCGGCCAGCTTCGAGATCAAGGCCGACGACGCCGGCAACCTGCCCGGGATCCGCGAAGCGATCATGCCGAAGGGTGCGAACGGCAAGGCGCAGGCGATCTCGCCGATCGTCAGCAACATCTTCGATCGCACCCAGGCGTCGGGCAAGATCGAGCAGGTGACCAGCGCCCTGAAGATCGTCCTCACGGTGATCACGGTGCTGCTGATCCTCGCCTCGCTGATGCTGGTCGGCAACACGATCCGGCTCTCCATCTACACCCGTCGCCGCGAGGTCGAGGTGATGCGGCTGGTCGGCGCGACCCGCTGGTTCATCCGCTGGCCGTTCATGATCGAGGGCGTCGTCGTCGGCTTCGCGGGAGGCCTGGTGGCCATACTGATCCTGTGGCTCGGCAAGATCACGGTCGTCGACCCCCTCAGCGACTCGTTCTCCTTTCTGGCGGCGCAGAACACCAGCACGCTGACCTTCCCAGCCCTGGTGGCGATCCTCTTCGCCGCCGCAGTCCTGGTCTCGACGATCGGGTCCGGTCTCACCCTGCGGCGCTTCCTCAAGGTTTGAGAGGTCGGCCAGGAGCTTCCCGCGCACGTCTGGCGGCGGCGGACGCGGCGCGGGGCGGTGTCCTCGGTCGGCCGAATAGCGCTGCTATTCGGCCTCCCTGTGTCCTTGCCCCGCTTGGTCCGGCGCTCGCCAGTCGCACACGCGAAGCTCCCGGCCGACCTCTGAGGCGCTCGTGAGAGCACGCGGGGCCGTGGCGTTCGCCGTGGCGCTGGTCGCCTTCCTCTGCCTCGGCCTCTGGCTCGGCGGGCACCCGTCCGAGCTGCCCGGCTTCCTCCGCGACCGCTTCGTCACCGAGCCGGCGGGGCTGACCGCCGAAGCGGCGGAATTGATCGAGAACGGCTACTACCGCCCCGTCGGCGAGGCCGAACTGAGCAACGCCTCCCTGCAGGGCATGGTCCGGGAGCTGCGCAAACGCCATCACGACCGCTTCTCCGAGTACTTCTCGCCCGAGAGCTTGGCCAGCTTCAACGAGCAGATCGAGGGCCGTTTCTCCGGGATTGGCCTGACCGTCGTGCCGGTCAAGCGCGGTCTGCGCGCCAGCCGGGTCTTCCCACACTCTCCCGCGGCCGGAGCGGGGATCGAGCCCGGCGACACCATCGTCTCCGTGAACGGCGACTCGATCGCCGGTGAGAGCAGCGCCGTCGCGACGGCCAGGATCAAGGGGCCCGATGGCACGCAGGTGAACATCGGCGTGCGCGACGCCGAGACCGGCAAGGTGAGAGAGCTGGAGCTGACGCGGGCCGAGGTCACCCTGCCCAACGTCAGCAGCCGGGTGCGGACCGTCGACGGCCGCAAGCTCGGCTACGTCCGCCTGCTCGTCTTCAGCGAAGGCGCCCACGCGCTGCTGGCGAACGCCGTACGCAAGGTCCAGCGCGAAGGGGCGGAGGGGATCGTCCTCGACCTGCGGGGCAACCCCGGCGGCCTGCTCGAGGAGGCGGTGCTGAGCGCCAGCGTCTTCCTTCCCAAGGACGAGGTGGTCGTCTCGACCGACTCCCGCAGTCAGGGCCACACCGTTCACAAGACCGTCGGCGACAATCTTCCGGCGCGCCCGCTCGCCGTGCTGATCGACCGCGGCACCGCCTCCGCTGCGGAGATCCTCACGGCCGCGCTCGCCGACGACGGCGATGCCACGGTGGTCGGCACCCGCTCCTTCGGCAAGGGCGTCTTCCAGGAGGAGGTGGGCCTCGCCAACGGCGGCGCCCTGAAGCTGACCGTCGGCGAGTACTTCACTCCGGAGGGCGTCAACCTGGCCGAGAGCAGAGGCGTCCATCCCGACGTCGCGGCGCGCGACGATCCGCGGACGAGGGCGGACGAGGCCGAGCGGCGGGCCCTGGATGCGCTCGCGGGCCGGGCCGGGCGATGAGGGGGGGGCCGGGCCGGGCGCCGAGACGTTCCCGAAGAGGCGGTCCGGCGCGCCCCCGCGGCCGTGGCGAGGGGCCGCGCGCTCGCGACGCGGTCGAGGCGATGCTGCGCGAACGGCTCGGGTTCCGCGGCTTCTCGGTGGCGCTCGAGGAGGAGGCGGCCAGGGCAGCCGACGCCGTCGAGCACCATCCCGGCGCGCGCCGGGACCTGACGGAGCTGCGGACCTTCACGGTCGACCCGGCGACCGCGCGAGATTTCGACGACGCCGTCTCCGCCCAGCGCGAGGGCAACGGCGCCCGCGTCTGGATCCACATCGCCGACGTCGCCGCGCACGTGCGACCGGGCTCCCGGCTGGACCTCGAGGCGCGGCGCCGCGGTAACAGCACCTACGTCCCCAGCACCGTCGAGCCGATGCTGCCGCACGCCCTCAGCAGCGATGTCTGCAGCCTCGCGCCGGGCGTCGAACGGCTGGCCGTGACGACGGAGATCGAGCTGGGGCCGGCGATGGAACCGCGGTCGACCCGCTTCTACCGCAGTCGCATCCGCTCCGACGCCCGCCTCGACTACGACCAGCTCGACGCGATCTTCGCCGGCCGGGTGGCGCCGCCGGAGCCGGTCGCCGAACCGCTCGACGCGGCCCGCCGGGTCGCCGCGGGCCTGGGCGAGCGCCGCGGCACCACCAGCCTCGACATCGAGTCCTTCGAGCCGGAGTTCCGCTTCGACTCGAAAGGCAACGTCACCGGCGCCCACGGCGTCGTGCAGACCGAGGCGCATCGCCTGATCGAGCGGCTGATGATCCTCACCAACGAGCAGGTCGCACGGCACCTCCAGCAGAGGCGGGTGCCGGCGATCTACCGGGTCCACGCCCAGCCCGACCCGACCAGGATCGAGCACCTGATCGAGCAGCTGGCGGCGCTCGGTGTCCCGACCCCGCCGCTCGGGCAGGGCCTCTCGCCGCAGCAGGCGGCCGAGGTCGCGGCCGAGGCGAGCCGGCTGGCGCGGCGCGAGGCGGCGCGGCGCGGTCACGGCCGCGAGGCGTATACCTCACTCGTGCTCCGCTCCCTCAAGCAGGCGATCTACAGCGAGCGCAACAGCGGCCACGCCGGGCTCGGCAGCGACGCCTACACGCATTTCACCTCGCCGATCCGTCGCTATCCGGACCTCGTCGTCCACCGGGCGCTGCTGGCGTCGCTGGGGGAGGGCGAGGTGGCGCCCCGCCTGGCCGAGGTCCGCGAGATCGCCGCCGACTGCTCGGCTCGTGAGCGCGAGTCGGCGAAGATCGAGCGCGATGCCGACGACGTCTGTGCCGCCTACCTGCTCGATCGCGAGCTGGGCGAGCGCGGGCTCGACACCGGCTTCGAGGGCGAGGTGTCGGGCGTGATCAGGGCCGGCGCCTTCGTCTCATTCGGTGGCGAGCTGGGAGACGTCTACGAGGGCATGCTCCCGACTCGCCTGCTGCCGGGTGGCCGCTACGAGCTCGACCGGGCAGAGGTGGCGCTCGTCAGCCGAGGATCCAAAGCCTCGCTGCGGCTCGGGGATCCGGTGGTCGTCCGCGTCACCGGTGTCGATCCCCCACGGGGGCGGGCCGAACTGGAGCTCGCCGATGGCTAAGAAGCAGAAGAAGAAACGCCTGCCGGCCTCCGGCGACGTCGTCACCAACCGTCGCGCCCGGCACAAGTTCGAGTGGGTGGAGACGATGGAGGCGGGGATCGTGCTGACCGGCTCCGAGGTCAAGGCGCTGCGCGGCGGCAAGGCGCAGATGACCGATGCCTACGCCGTGGTCGACAACGGCGAGGTCTGGCTGCGCAAGCTCCACATCCCGCCCTACGAGTTCGCCAGCAGCGACGCCCACGACCCCGAGCGGCCACGGAAGCTGCTGCTGCACCGGGCCGAGATCGAGCGGCTGATCGGAAAAACTGCCCAGAAAGGGCTGACCCTGATCCCCACCCGGATCTACTTCAAAGGGCCGCGGGCCAAGGTGGAGCTGGCGCTGGCGCGCGGCAAGGAAGGTCGCGACCGCCGCCGCGAGATCGCCGACCGCGACGTCCGCCGCGAGGTGGAGCGCGAGTTCAAGGGCCGGATGCGGTGAGCACCCGCCGCGAGCGCGGACGTCGCTTCGCTGCGAAGTGCGCCGCGCGCTTGCAACTGCCGGAGCACATGCAAGGATGCAGGGCCATGCGGAGCCGATCGCTTTTCCCGTCGCTCGTCGTGGGGCTCGCCACGGTGGCCCTGGTCGCACCCGCCGCCGCCCAGGCTGAATCGTTCCCGGAAAAGGCGAGCGACTACGTCAGCGACCACACCGTCTACTTCGTCGCCGCGCTGCTGGCGGCGATCCTGCTGCTGTTGCTGGTGGTCAGCGTCACCCAGCGGCGCAGCAAGGAAAAGGAGAAACGGAAGGCCGCGGCCGCGGCTGCGCCTCCGGCTGTCGCCGCACCGCCCGCCGCTCCGGGAGTGCCGCCGGCTCCCCCGAGTCCGGCAGTCGCCCCGACGACGGAGATGCCCGCGGTCGCGCCTCCCGTCGCATCCCAGCCTCCGCCGGGCCAGGCGGTGGCGCCGGGCCAGGCGGTGGCGCCGGGACAGGCGCCGGTTCAGGCCGTGGAGAGTCCGAAGGAGCGCCGCCGCCGCCTCCGCGACGAGCAGCGAGCGCAGCGCAACGCCCAGCGCCAGGCCCGCCGCGACGAGGTCAAACGGCGCCGGGAAGTACGCGCCGGAGTTCGCCCGCAGCCAGCTGCGGCTGCGCCCGCTGCCGGAGCCGCCGGAGCCGCCGCTCCCATCGAGCAGCCGCCGGTGAAGCAGAAGAGCTTCTTCGGGATCAAGCACGGCGGCGGCAAGCAGAAGCGGGAAGCGGCGTTGGCCGAGCAGCGGCTGGCCGCGGCGCGCGCCGCGAACGAACGGGCGATGGCGCAGGCTCAGGCGGGCCAGGCTATTCAGCCCCCTCAGCCCGGGGCCGTCCCCCCGGTGCAGCCACCGTCCCCGCCGGCGGTCGAGCAACCGCCGATGCCGGCGGTCCCACCGCCGGTCGGCGCCGCCGTCACCCCGGCGCCGGCGGAGTACAACCCCGTCATCGCCGAACAGAGGGTCCGCGACAAGGTGGAGGAAGTCCGCCTGGAGGAGCAGCGGATCCGCGCCGAGGCGGATCGCCGGATCGAAGCGGCCGAACGGCTCCAGCAGCAGGCGCCGGCGGCGCCCCCGGCCGTTCCGCCCGCCCCTGCCCCGGATCTCCATACCGCCGAGCAGCGACTGCAGGAGGAACGCAAAGCGCAGGAGCGTTCGATGGCGGAGGCCGAGGAGCGGCTGCGCCAGATCGACGAACGGACCAAAGCCGCCGAACAGCGCGCGGCCGAGGCGAGGCGCCTCGAAGGGCTGAGGGCGGAGGAGGAAGCGCGCCAGCAGCGACTGCGCGAGATGCAGCAGAGCGTCGTCGAAGCCGAAGAGCGGGCTCGCGAGGCCGAGCGCCGCGCGATCGAAGCCGAGCAGGCGGTCGTCCGCTCGGTACAGACGGGGGCGCCGCCGCAGGAGCCGTTCGCAGCGCCGCCCCCGCCGACGATGACGCCGCAGTCGCCTCCGGAAGCCACGCCGCCGCCCCCGGAGCCCCAGCAGCCCCCCTTCGCCGCGCCGGCGCCGCCCGCTCCCCCGGAGCCCGCGCCGCCCGTGCCCCCGCCCCCCGGGCCGCCGCCGCAGCCCCTGGCACCGACGCCGCCGCCCGCGCCGGAGCCTTTGCCTCCGGCGCCGATCCCGACGCCGCCTCCACCGGCTCCGCAGCCGCCTCCGGCCGCGGCCGGGCTGGCACCGGCCGGCGGGCAGATCAACCTCAACACGGTGACCTTCGAGCAGCTGCGCGAGCAGAACCTCTCGGTGACCCAGGCGACCAGGCTGCTCGCCCACCGCGAGCGCCTCGGCGGCTTCCAGTCGGTCGATGACCTCGACCAGGTGGCCGGCTTCCCCCAGGACGTGCTCGCCGACCTCAAAGGTCGCTCGACCGTCTGAGCAGGCCTGCCGTCCGCGCGGCGCTCGGGCTAGACGCCGTACTTCTCCAGCAGCATCAGCCAGATCTCACTGCGGGCCGGGTAGGGCGCGACCGCGTGGCGCACCCTCTCGGCGTGGACCCCGATGCGCACGTCGACCCCGAATCTCTCGCGCAACGAGCCGGCGACCTGGTCCCCGGCGAAGGGCTCCTCCCGCGAAAGTAGGTGCTGGCCGCCCTCGATCAGGATCACCTGCGTCCCCAGGCTGGACCAGGCCTGCGACAGCTCGCATCCGACCGGACCGCCGCCGAGCACGATCATGCTCTCCGGCACGCGCTTCGCGGTCGTCCCCTGGCGGTTGTTCCAGGCCTCGACAAGGTGCGGCTCGACGATCGCGACGCTCATCCCTGCGTCGGCGAGCCGGCCGGCGCAAACCTCGCCGGCAGGGCCGGCTCCGAGCACGATCGCGTCGTAATTCCGCTCGCTCACACGACCTCCACTGCCGACACCGTACAATTCAAGGCAGTAGTCAGCACGGGGGCGACAGGCTTCGACGCGGTCGACTCGTGCGAAAGGTTGCAGGTCGAGGTTGCCGGAGGCCTCGTTAAACCCCGGCACCAACCAATACGTGCGGACCATGAGTTCGCCCTCGCCGCTTAGCTAGAAACTAAGCGCTGTGAGAGTCGGTCCTCCCTCGCCCGCAGGGAGGGGCACCGGCTTCAGAACGCGGGCTCACCCAGGCGGATCGCCCCGTCCGCAAGGGGAAATTTCAGAGGGCTTGGTCTCCCGTAGTGCCCGCCGGCGCGGACCCCGGGAGACGAGAATCAAGCGCCGGCTAAACCTGTAGAGACCCTCGCGCCGCGTCCGCGGATCCGAGTTCGAATCTCGGCGCCTCCATAGCTCGCAGCTCGGCCCTCGATCCGGGGGTCGAGCTGCGTAGGCTGCAACCGATGGACCGCTACGTCGCCTTCCTGCGCGGGATGAACCTCGGCGGGCGCCGGATCAAGAACGATGAGCTGCGCGGGGAGTTCGAGCGGCTGGGTTTCGCCGACGTCGCCACCTTCCGCGCCAGCGGCAATGTGATCTTCGGCTCCGATGAAGGCGACGGAGAGGCGGCGCTGGCGAGCCGGATCGAGTCCGGCCTCGGCGACGCGCTCGGCTACGAGGTGCCGGTCTTCCTGCGCGGCATCGCGGAGGTCGCCGCGGTCGCCGCCCACGAGCCGTTCGCCTCGGAGCTGGTCGAAGCGTCGCGGGGCAAGCTCCAGGTCTCGCTCCTGCTCGACGAGCCGGCCGCGGCGGCGCGCAGGGACGTGCTGGCGCTCGCCACCGACGAGGACCGCCTCGCGATCGAGGGTCGCGAGCTCTACTGGCTGCCCAGCGGCGGCATCCTCGACTCGTCGCTGGACCTGAGAGCGATCGAGGTCGCCCTCGGCATAGACACCCGGCGCACCATGGGCACGATCCACCAGATCGCCGCCAAGTACTGCGGATGAGGGATCGCTATCGCTGATCTAGTGACCTGGGTCGTTGATCCGCTGCCATCCCGCCCGCCCGGCGCCTCGCTCTCCCATGTGGGCTCGGCGGCGCTTCCGACATTCACCACACTGGGGTGGGGTCAATGTCGGCTGCGCGTGCGCTCGGCCCCAATGCGTCAATACCCGGTGGAGAAATCCGCACGAGGCAGGGCCGCCACCTCGATCTCGTGACTGACCGCTGCGATCTCGCCGGGGAGCTCGGCGAGCTGGACGTTGGCGACGAACTCCATCCGCTGGCCGAGCGGGCGGAAGAAGTTGTCGTAGTGAGTGGGGACGACGATGCGGGGCGCCAGGATCGGCAGGATCCGCTTCCAGTAGTCGCGGGTGAAGCTGCGCCCCGCGACCCCAGCGAGGAAGACGTCGACCTCGCGCTCGCGGATCGCGTCCTCGCGCAGGTTGGCGCTGCCCTGGTGGTAGAGATGCAACCCGGCGACGGCGATCGAGATGCCCCAGACCTGGCCGCAGCGGTAGGCGCCGGGTGAGAGCGAGTCGAGGTGGTCGCAGCTCAGTTCGCCGTCGTAGGGGACGGCGAGGCCGAGCAGCAGCTTGGAGTGGAGGCTGGGGGTGAAGCTGACCTCGAACGGGCCCAGCTCATAGGTGCGGTAGGGCTCGACCTCGACGGCGCGCTCGGCGAGGCCGTGCAGGCCCATCAGGTTGACCAGCGACCTTGATCCGTACGCCTTGCAGCCGAGTTGCCTGGCGATCGCCGGCGCGTCGACCGCGTGGTCGAAGTGGGTGTGGCCGACGAGGACGCCAACGGTCTCACCGGGCGCGTTGAGGAAGTGCTCCAGCGCGGTGGGGTCCGGCAGCGCCTGGCGCCGCAGCACGAGGTCGCGGAACGGGACTCGCGAGAGGTAGGGATCGATGAACAGCGTCCGGCCCTCGTAGCTGAGCCGGTAGCCGGAGACGCCGAGCCATTCGACCTCCAGGCCAGCCGGCAGCGCCAGCGGCCGGGTCTCGAGCTCGGCCAGCGCCTGGCCGTCGGCGCGCTCGGAGGAGCGGCGCGTCGCCCGCGCCCTCGCCAGCTCGCCGAGATGTCGCAGCGGGCCTCCCATGGCCAGAGGTTACGCGGGATCGAAGGTCACTAAGTTGGTTGATGCCATGGCAATCGCCACCGCGACCTCACTGCAAGTCCACGTCGGCGGCAAGCTGCTGTTCGACGACGTCTCCTTCAAGCTCGAGTCGAGGGAGCGGATGACCCTGTCCGGCCGCAACGGGGCCGGCAAGTCGACGCTGCTGCGGGTCCTCGCCGGCGAGCTCTCGCCCGACTCCGGATCGGTGACCGTGCACCGGGGCGCGCGGGTCGCCCTGCACGACCAGCGACCGCCGCGGGAATCGAAGACCACACTCGGCGACTACGTCTTCTCCGGCCGCAGCGACATGCTCGAGGCCGAGGCGGAGCTGGCGCGGCTGGAGGGGGAGATGTCGAAGGGCGGCGCCGGCGAGGAGCTGATGGCCGCCTACTCGGCCGCGCAGCAGCGCCTCGAAGCCGGCGGCGGCTATCGCTGGCGCGACGACGTCCTCGCGGTCCTGCGCGGCCTCGGCTTCGACGCCGAGCACGGCGAGCGCTCCCTCTCCACCTTCTCGGGAGGCGAGCTGACCCGCGCCTCGCTGGCCCGGGCACTGGCGACCAAGCCGGACCTGCTGCTGCTCGACGAGCCGACGAACCATCTCGACATCCCCTCGTTGGAGTGGCTCGAGGGCTACCTCGTCGACCTCGACGCGGCCGTCGTCCTCGTCGCCCACGACCGCTGGTTCCTGGAGGCCGTCGGCACCTCGGTGCTGGAGCTGGAGGCACAGAGGGCCCGCTTCTTCGCCGGCCCCTGGCACGCCTGGCGCCAGGAGCAGGCGGCGCGGCAGATCGCCCTCGGCAAGGCGATCGAGCGCCAGCAGGCGGAGATCGAGCGGATGGAGCGCTTCGTCGAGCGCTTCCGCTACAAGGCGACCAAGGCGCGCCAGGCGCAGTCCCGGGTCAAACAGATCGAGAAGAAGAAGCGCGACGGCCCCAGCGACGAACGCCGCGACACCCGCACGCTGCGCTTCTCCTTCGCCACGCCCGAGCGACCCGGGAGGGTGGTGCTGAAGATGGTCGACGCCTCGATCGAGGTCCCGGGCCGCACCCTGCTCTCCGGCGCCAGCCTCGAGGTCGAGCGCGGCGAGCACGTCGTCCTGGTCGGGGCCAACGGGACCGGCAAGACGACCCTGATCGAGACCCTCGCCGGTCGCCGCCCAGCCGCCTCCGGAATCGTCCGCACCGGCCACAACGTCAAGGTCGGCTACCTCTCCCAGCACGCCGACACCGCCGCCGGCGAGGGCAGCGTGCTCGACGCCACGCAGCGGGAGACGGGTCTCAGCGGCCAGAAGGCGCGGGCGCTGCTCGGCGCCTTCCTCTTCTCCGGCGCCGACGCGGAGAAGTTGCTGAGCGACATCTCCGGCGGCGAGCAGCGGCGGCTCTCGCTGGCGATCCTGGTCGCCTCCGGCGCCAACGTCCTGATCCTCGACGAGCCCACCAACCACCTCGACATCGAGAGCCGGGAGGCGCTGGAGGACGCGCTGATGGCCTTCGAGGGAGCGATCGTCCTCGTCTCCCACGACCGCGCCCTGCTCGAGGCCGTCGGCAGTCGCACCCTGGTCTGCGAGGACGGGAAGCTGAGCAGCTATCCCAGTGGCTGGGCCGAGTACCAGCGACGCCGGGACGAGCAGGCCTCGGCCACCGCGACGGACTCGAAGCCGGCCAGCTCCGCCAGTCGCGGCGGCAAGCGCCGCGCGGCCAACCCCGGACAGAAAGCGGCGCGCAAAGCGGCGCGGCTGGAGGAGCGGATCGAGCGCGCCGAGGCGGAGCTGCAGGCGGTCGAGGAGGAGCTGACGGACCCCGCCGCCTGGTCCAGCCCCGGCCGCTCGGAGCGGACGAGCGAGCGCCACCTGGCGGCGAAGGCGGCGGTCGAAGAGCTCTACGCGCAGTGGGAGCAGGTTCAGGCCGAGGTCACCTGACGCGGCGCATGCCGGCGTCCTCGGTCGCTTGCGTGCAGAGCACGCGGCGCTCCCTGCGTCCTTGGCCTGCTTGGTCAGGTGACCTCGGGGCGAGCGCCGAGGACTACGCTGGCACCCTTCGCCGGGGCGAGGGTGATGTGGCGGATCCGCACCCGCTCGGGTCGCGGGTCGGGAGCGCTCAGCTCGGCTCGCTCGACGAACTCCCGCAGGACGATCCGCATCTCGTATTCGGCGAAGGCGGCGCCGATGCAGCGGCGGATGCCGCCGCCGAAGGGGATCCAGGCGTAGGTGTCGGCCTTGCCGTCGAGGAAGCGCTCCGGGCGGAACTCCTCGGGGTCGGGGAAGACGTCCTCGCGATAGTGGAGGGCGCCGATGGCCGGCAGCACGAAGGTACCGGCGGGCAGCTCATAACCGGCTACCCGCGTCGGCGCGGTCAGCTTGCGGGCGACGTCGATGATCACCGGCCGCGCTCGCAGCGTCTCTTTCACGGTCGCGTCGAGGTAGTCGTCCTTGCCGGCGGCGATCGACTCCCGCAGGCGGGCGAGCACACGGGGGGTGCGCAGCAGGCGCTCCATCGCCCAGGCCAGCGCCGTCGCCGTCGTCTCGTGGCCGGCGCCGACCACGGTCAAGAGCTCGTCGCGCAGCTCCTCGTCGCTCATCGGGCTGCCGTCGTCGTGGCGGGCGCCGAGCAGCAGCGAGAGCACGTCGTCGCGCTCCTCGCGCCCGGCTTCGGCGCGGCGCAGGGCTATCTCTTCGTAGAGGAAGTCATCCAGCTCGGCGCGCGCCCTCAGGAAGCGCCGCCAGGGGCTGAGCGGCCCGAGGTCGCGACGCAGGTTGGGGAACTTGGTGATCAGGTTGACACGCTGGCTGAAGGTGTCGATCAGGGCGGTGGCGCGGTCGATGCGCGCGGGGTCCTCGATCCCGAAGACCGCGCGCAGGATCACCGAGAGGGTGATCTTCTGGGTATGGGGGCGCAGAGCGAACGGGCGCCCCACCGGCCAGGTCTCCATCTCCTGCCGGGTGAAATCGCGGATCAGCTCGCCGTAGCGCCGGATCCGCTCGCCGTGGAAGGGCGGCAGCAGCAGCTTGCGCTGCTGCAGGTGCGGCTCGTCGTCGAGCGTGAGGACCGAGTTCGGCCCCAGCGCCGGCTCGAGCACGGTCGCGTTTGCCTCGCCGGCGTGGAAGACCGCGGGGGAGCCGGTGAAGACCTCTTTGACCAGCTCCGGGCTGGCGACGTAGACGATGTTGCCGAAGTAGGGGAAGCGGACGGTGAAGACGTCGCCGTAGCGCTCTCGGAGCCCGGAGAGGAGACCGAGCGGATTGCGCACGTAGCGCATTCCCTGCACGAAGGCCGGAGCCCTCGACCCGGGCGGCAGTGCTTCGGCGCCGCTGAGCGAGCGCTGGGGGAGGGTGGCCTGCTCCATCTCGACCAACACCTTAGGCGAAAACTGGCCAGCCAGCCAGTTAGCCCGGTTTACGGCTAGAAGACGATCGTGCGCTCGCCGTCCAGGAGCACCCGGTCGTCGAGGTGCGCCATCACCGCCCGGGCCAGGACCAACCGCTCGATGTCGCGACCGATCCGGACCAGGTCGGTGACCTCGTCGCTGTGGCTGACCCGGGTCACGTCCTGGTCGATGATCGGCCCGGCGTCGAGCTCGGGCGTCACGTAGTGGGCGGTGGCGCCGATCAGCTTCACCCCGCGCTCGTGCGCCCTGCGGTAGGGGTCGGCGCCGATGAAGGCCGGCAGGAAGCTGTGGTGGATGTTGATCGCCGGCGCGCCGAGCCTGCGCAGGAACCCATCGGAGAGGATCTGCATGTAGCGGGCGAGGACCAGCAGGTCCACCTCTCCGACCAGGTCCAGCGCCTGCCGCTCCGCCTGCTCGCGGGAGCCGGAGTCGACCGGGACGTGGTGAAAGGGAAGGCCGACCGAGGCGACCTGGTCCTCGTGGTCGGGGTGATTGGAGATCACCGCCACCAGCTCGCCCCCGAGCTCGTCGTTGCGCCAGCGCCAGAGCAGGTCGGAGAGGCAGTGGTCTTCGCGTGAGACCATCACCGCCACCCGCTTGCGCCGGCTCGACTCGGCGAAGCGGTGCTCCATCTCGAAGGGGGCGGCGACCTCCTCCGCGAAGCGGCCCTCCAGGGCGATCCGCTCCTGCACCGGGACCGAGTCGAAGACCATCCGCATGAAGAAGCGCCCCTCGGCGGTCGAGTGCTGGTCGACGTCGACGATGTTGAGCCCGGCGTCGGCGAGGAAGCCGCTGATCGTGGCGATCAGCCCCGGCCGATCCGGGCAGGCTAGAAGCAGGCGCGATGTCGAATGCTCGGCGATCCCAGGATCATCCCGCTTGGTGGCCAGGGACCGCCGAGCGCTTCGGCTACTTGCTGACGGTCAAGCTTCCGTACATGCCCTGGGCGTAGTGCCCCGGCAGGTTGCAGAACATCACGTACTTCCCCGGCTTGAGGTCGAACTGGGCCGATTTGGCATCGCCCGCCTCAACGTCTGGGACCTCGCCGGCGGCTTCCGCCAGTTTGTCCATCTTCTCCTCTTCCACCGTCCCGTCGGGGCCGGTTGGGAGGTCGGCCGGATTCATGTCCGTCCTGAAGAGGACCAGCTCGTGCTCGACTTTCCCGACGTTCACGGCTTCAATCGTCGTCGCCCCCGGGTTGGCCGAGGCGTTCACGGGATCGAAGTAGTAATCGCCCATATTCACGACCAGCGCCTTGCCGGCCGAGCCCCCTTCGGCGGTTGACTCCTCCGCGGTCGTGGTTCCGTCGCCGCCACCGCAGCCGCTGGCTATCAGCACGGCCGCCGCGGCGAGCAGGAATGGGCCGAGCAGCCTGCAGAGAGTGCGTTTCATTGTGATTCCTCTCCGATAGATCTGGGATGGACGCCCGGGCGTGAACCAGGCCGGGGTCCCTGTCAACGTCCGCCCAACCCTGACGACCCGAGGTGGTGCTGAGCTCCGTATTTACCCGCAGAAACCCGTTGTTATTGGCGCACTTCGCCGGCCTTGTGTGATCGGGCGCACACATTGGCGGCGGAATTTAAGTAACTGTTCCGCGCTTGCTCATAAAACGCTCATATATTCTTCCCGTTCTGGTCGCCGCCCTCGTCTTCCCAGCCGCCGCTCTGGCGGCGAGTGGGGGTGAGGGCAGGGACGCCACCGCCGCCGTCGCCAAGCTGGCCCCGCTGCAGGGTCCCGTCGATCGCTTCCAGCACGTCGTCCAGACCGTTGCCCACCGGATCGAGGCCAAGCGCCGCGCCGCCTTGCGCAGGAAGCGCCGCGAAGCTTTCGCCACCCTGCCCGGCGGCGTCTCGATCGAGACCCTCGAATCGATCGCCTCCTGCGAGTCCGGCGGCGACCCGACCGTCGTTTCCGCCGACGGCAGCTACCGCGGCAAATACCAGTTCGACTACGGCACCTGGGAATCGGTCGGCGGATCCGGCGACCCCGCGGCCGCCCCCGAGGCCGAGCAGGACTACCGAGCGGCCTTGCTCTACTCCCGCTCCGGCTCCAGCCCCTGGCCGGTCTGCGGCAGCTGATAGCTCCTGAACAGCAATTCCTCTGAGGGGGCCTTCTCGCGGCTTGTGCTTTTTCGCTGAACCGAATCTCGGACGGCCGCAGGCGATCTCGAAAAGTTGAGCGGGGAGGCCACCCGCTCCCTCTCATACGATGGCGTCGATGAGCGACGACCAGATCCCCGCGCCTGACGCCGCGGGGCCGACGCGCAAGCCGCCGAAGGAGGCGATCGCCGAGGCGAAGGTCCGGGCACCGACCCGGGGCAACCGCAAGCTCGAGGGGTTCCTCGAGGCGGTCAACTCGGACGAGCAGGTGCGCGCTTGGTGGTACATGGCCCAGGTCCACGCCGAGCGGCTGGGGATGTCGGACCACTCCTGGGTCCATATGCAGATCGTCCTCAACGTCTCCCTGCGCCTGCTGCGGCTGCTGGTCAAGGCGGGAGTGGAGCCGGCGATGGTCAGCGATCACGGCATGAGGGACCGCGACGCCGAGGTGGTCGTGGCCGGCGGGGCGCTGCTGCACGACGTCGGCATGTCGATCCACCGTGCCGACCACGAGGCCTACTCGCTGTTCCTCGCCAGCGGCGCCCTCGACCGGCTGCTGGCGGGCTGCTACCGCGAGCCCGAGCGCACGGTCGTCGCCTCGGAGATCCTCCACGCGATCATCGGCCATCGCCGGCGCGGGGAGCCCTACACGGTCGAGGCGGGGATCGTCCGCGTCGCCGACGCGCTCGACATGGCGCAGGGCCGCAGCCGGATCCCGCTCGAGGCCGGCCAGGAGGGGATCCACTCGATCTCCGCCGCGGCGATCGACGAGGTGCGGATCGAGGCGGGGGAGGAGCGCCCCGTGCGGATCGAGATCGAGCTCAACAACTCCGCCGGCATCTTCCAGGTCGACGACCTCCTGGCGACGAAGATCCGCGGCACCCCGCTGGAGGGACAGGTCGAAGTCGTCGCCGAGGTGAAGGGCGAGACCGAGAAGCGGCTGCTGACGGGCTTCCGGCTCTCCTGAGCCGCGCCCGCCTGACGAGCTCCCGCCAGCTTCAAGCACTCAACGCGTTCCGCTGTTAGTTATCCGCGAATAGCGCGGATAACTAACAGCGGAAGCGAGGGACGGGGAGCTGGGCGTCCCTCGGCCGTGGCTTCGAGTGAGGGGAGCTGCGCCCGCAGGGCGCGCGACTCAATTCCCGCGGAGGGCATCGGCTCCCCTCGCTTGGGCCCCTCAGCCCAGACGCTGCAGGTCCGAGCGGCGGCGGTCCTTGCGCTTCTCCAGCTTGCCCTGGATCAGCGACATCACGATCACCAGGGCGGCGAAGAAGCCGATCACGCCGAAGCAGAAGAAGGTGACCGTCTTGTCCGTGGTCGGGCCGGCCAGGCCGACGCCGTTCTCGGCCAGCGCCGCCGGGGCCGCGACGAGCATCATGGCCCAGGTCGAGAGCAGGGCTGCGGCGGTCCGCTTCACGGGCGGGAATCTAGCGCACGCCGCGGGCGTCGAGGCTCTCCCGCTTCACCTCGTCTTTATGCGCCGCCATAGGATGCGCCGCCATGAGCACCCTTGAGGCCATAGTCCTCGGCCTCGTGCAGGGACTGACCGAGTTCCTGCCGATCTCCTCCAGCGGTCACCTGCGCATCGTCCCCGCGCTGCTGGGCTGGGACGATCCCGGCGCCGGGTTCACCGCTGTCATCCAGCTCGGGACCATGGCGGCGGTCCTGGTCTATTTCCGGGCCGACCTCTGGCGCATAGCCATCGCCTGGCTGCGGGAGCTGCGGGTGCCGATTCGCCGCGCCAGCGCGGAGGCGAAGCTCGGCTGGTTCATCGTCCTCGGCACGATCCCGATCTCGGTCTTCGGCTTCGTCTTCAGCGATCAAATCGAGTCCGGCGCGCGCAGCCTCTATCTGATCGGCTCGGCCCTGATCCTCTTCTCCCTCGTGATGGTCCTCGCCGAGTGGGTCGGGTCTCAGCGACGCTACCTGGCGGAGATGAACGGCCGCGATGGGCTGTTCATCGGCATGGCCCAGGCGCTCGCCCTGATCCCCGGCGTCTCGCGCTCGGGGGCGACCATCTCAGCCGGGCTGTTGCGCGGTTTCGATCGAGTTGGAGCGGCCCGCTACTCGTTCCTGCTCTCGGTCCCCGCCGTGGTCTTGAGCGGCCTTTTCGAGCTGCGCAAGATCGGTGAGGACGGCGGCGCCTCGATCGGGGCGACGGCGGTCGCCACGATGGTCGCCTTCGTCTCCGGCTACGCGGCGATCGCCTGGCTGCTGCGCTACCTCAGCACGCACAGCCTGGGGATCTTCGTCGTCTACCGGGTCGCTCTGGGTGTGCTGGTCCTCGCCCTGGCGGCGACGGGCGCCATCGGCTGAGGCAGGCACGCCGGCAGGCATCTGGTCGCTTTTGCCGCAATTTCGGGGTCTCCGGGCTGTGAAAATCCTGTGAACGCAGGGAATTCGGGCCTCCCGTACCCATACAATCGCACTGTCTTGCCGGTCCCAGCGCCACCACACCAAGCGGGGACCGTCGAACCATGAACCCACAGCAGACCATCCGGCTCGCGGTGATCGACACCGACAGCGGCTTCGTCACCGTGCTCTCCAAACGGGCCGAGGCGGCCGGCTGGCAGCTGCGCATCGCGGCTAGCGCGGTACCGCCGGAGGAGCTGGTGGCGATGAAGCTGAACGCGCTCCTGCTCGACCCGGGAGTCCTCGGCGAGGACGGCTGGGGCTACCTGGAGCGAGTCTGCGGGATGCTCCCCGACCTCGGGGTCATCGTCTGCACCGGCCGCTCGACCGTTGCCCAGCGGGTCCGTGGCCTGCGCCTCGGCGTCGACGACTGGATCACCAAGCCCTGTCATCCCGAGGAGGCGATGGCGAGGGTGGAAGCCGTCTCGCGCCGTCGCCGGCGCGGTCGTCACGAGTCCGAGCTCGGCCCCCTCGTCGCCGGCGAGCTGGAGATCCGGCCCGACCAGTTCCAGGCCTTCGTCAGCGGCGAGAGCCTGGACTTGACCAGGCGCGAGTTCGAGCTGCTGCAGCTGCTCGCCGAAGCCAAGGGCCAGGTCCTGGAGCGGGAGGCCATCTACCAGCGGGTCTGGGGCTACGCGATGGCCCACGGCGACCGCTCCGTCGACGTCTTCATCCGCAAGCTGCGCCAGAAGCTGGAGAGGCGCTCGCCCGGCTGGGGCTACATCCACACCCACTTCGGCGTCGGCTACCGCTTCGACCCCGAGCCGGTCGGGGGAACGGCCGACGAAGCCCTGGCGCTTCCCGAGCCCGAGCCCGAGCCCGAGCCGGTTTCACAGGTCGTTCACAGCAGTTTCACGCCCGGATAACCGAAGCCCAAGGCGGCCGCGCCATGCTCAGCGATCATGGCGATGGGAACCGGGCACTCCTCGCAGCAGCTCGCCGGGCGCCTCGAGATCAGGCCGGAGGAGCACGCGGCCCTCGTCGACGGCCGCCCCCTCAGCCTTACCATGCGCGAGCTGCAGCTGCTCGTCACGCTGGCCGAGCACCCGCAGCGGATCATGACCCGCGAGGAGCTCTTCGCCGCCGTCTGGGGCGGCGCAGCCCGCCGCGACGACCGCTCGGTCGACGTCTACGTCAGCCGCCTCCGCGCCAAGCTGGGCGAGGCGCTGCCGGAAGCGCAGCTGATCCACACCCACAACGGGATCGGCTACCGCTTCTCCCCCGATGGCTGAGGCATGCGCCAAGCCCGGCCATCTCTTTTACATCTTTTTCACATCCTCGACACACGCAGGTAACAAGGTCCCAGGTGCCCGCTGAGAGGGTCCCTCTCGACTCGGCCCGACGGGCCGGCAATCTGAGTGAACCAACCAGAAGGAGACAGAGTGATCAGCTCTAAGTGGCTCATGGTCATCGCCTCCGCGTTCGTCCTGGCAGTAGGGGTGGCGGCGTGTGGCAGCGGCGATGACGATTCGACCGGTGGTGGCGGCGAAGACCTGTCGGGCTCGATCCGAATCGACGGCTCGAGCACCGTGGCCCCGCTGAGCGAAGCGGTAGCCGAGCAGTTCATGGCCGAAAACTCCGGCGTCCGGGTGACGGTCGGGACCTCGGGCACCGGCGGCGGTTTCGAAAAATTCTGCGCCGGCGAGACCGACATCAGCGACGCCTCGCGGGCGATCGAGCCCGAAGAGGAAGAAGCCTGCGAAAAGGACGGGGTCGGCTTCGAGGAGGTCCACGTCGCCACCGACGCGCTGACCGTGATGATCAACTCCGAGAACCCGGTCGCCTGCCTCACCGTGGACCAGCTGGCCGCCGTCTGGGGCCCCGACTCGAAGATCTCCAACTGGAGCGAAATCCCGGGCCTGAAAGAGGAATTCGACGAGGAGCTGGCTCTGTTCGGGCCGGGCACCGACTCGGGCACCTTCGACTACTTCACCGAATCGATCAACGGTGAAGAGGGCGTGACTCGCAAGGACTACAACAACGTCGGCGAGGACGACAACGCCACCGTCAAAGGCGTCGAAGGCTCACCCGGCGGCATGGGTTACGCCGGCTTCTCCTACTACCAGGAGAACGAAGACAAGCTGAAAGCGCTGGAAGTCGACAACGGCGAGGGCTGCGTGCCGCCGTCGGTCGAAACCGCCCAGGACGGCAGCTACGCTCCGCTGAGCCGGCCGCTGTTCATGTACCCGAGCGAGCAGGCGCTGAAGAAGCCCGAGGTGAAAGCGTTCATCGGCTACTACCTCGAAAACGTCGGCTCGGTGGCCGAATCGCTCGGGTTCGTGCCGCTGACCGAAGAACAGCTCGAAGAATCGGAAGCTGCCGCCGCGAAGATCGGTGCCTAGCAGCCGCATCAGCTCTCGATGAGCTCAGGAACGACGATCACGACGGAGCCGGCGGGGGGACCACCCCGCCGGCTCCAGGCGCAGAGCAAGCGCTACGGCGAGAAGGCGATCCAGTGGCTGCTCGCGTTCTGCGCGATCCTCTCTGTCGTCACCACCACCGCGATCGTGTTCTCGCTGATCGGCCCGACGATCGGCTTCTTCGAAATCGTCCCGGCCGGCGAGTTCTTCTTCGGAATCGACTGGACGCCGCAGTTCGAGCCGCCCAGCTTCGGCGTGCTGGCGGTCGTCGCCGGCACGCTCAACGTCACCCTCTGGGGGATGCTGTTCGCGATCCCAGTCGGGCTCGGAGCGGCGATCTACCTCAGCGAGTACGCGTCGCCGCGGGTGCGCAAGACGCTGAAGCCGGCGCTGGAGGTGCTCGCCGGCATCCCCACCGTGGCGATCGGCTTCTTCGCGGTCAGCTTCATCCTGCCGGAGATCATCGTTCCGCTCTGGCCCGGGGAGCTCCTGGGCGGCGCCACCGGCAAGCCCTTCATGGCGCTCGCGGCCGGCCTCGGCATCGGCCTGATGGTCGTGCCGATCATCGCCTCGATCTCCGAGGACGCGATGTCGGCTGTCCCCCGCGGCCTGCGCGAAGGCGCCTACGCGCTCGGCGCGACCAAGGCCAAGGTCGCCGTCCGGGTCGTCTTCCCGGCGGCCCTCTCGGGGATCGTCGCCTCGATCGTCCTCGCGATCTCGCGCGCGGTGGGGGAGACGATGATCGTCGTCCTCGCCGCCGGCTCGACCCCGAAGTTCACCTTCAACCCGGTCGAATCGATTCAGGCGATGACCTCCTACATCGCGACGACCGCCACCGGTGACATCTCGACCGGCTCGGTCGACTACAAATCGGTCTTCGCGGTCGGCGCGGTGCTCTTCGTGATGACCCTGATCATGAACGTGATCAGCATCAGGCTGGTGCGAAAGTACCGGGAGGTCTACGACTGATGGCGGGGGCTGAGGCCGGCGCCCCCCGCAACCGCCTCGCCGTCGCCGGCGCGCGCGCGACGACGCTGGCGATGCTGCGCAATCAGCCGCGCGGCGACGTGATCCGCAATGCCGTCTTCGCCGGGCTGCTGCTGCTCGCGGTCCTGATTGCGCTGGCGGGGCTCCTCGCCCTGCTGATCCAGGCGTTCGCAAAAGGATCCTCGGCGCTGAGCCCCGACCTCTTCACCAACCCGCCCTCGACGGCCTTTCCCGAGAAAGCCGGCTTTCGCCCGGCGATCATCGGCTCGCTGGAGCTGATCGCCGGCGTGATGCTCTTCGTCGTCCCGGTCGGCATCGGCGCCGCGCTGTACCTCGAGGAGTACGCGGACAAGTCGCGCTGGTGGAACACCCTGATCGAGGTCAACATCCAGAACCTCGCCGCGGTGCCGTCGATCATCTACGGCATCCTCGGGCTGGCCTTCATCGTCCGCGGTCCGCTCGACCTCGGCTTCATCCTCGCCGCCGGCTCTCTGACCCTGGCGCTGCTGGTGCTGCCGATGGTGATCATCGCCTCCCGGGAGGCGATCCGGGCCGTTCCGGACTCGATCCGCCAGGGCTCGCTGGCGCTCGGGGCGACCAAGTGGCAGACGATCCGCACGCAGGTGCTCCCCGCCTCGATCCCGGGGATCGCGACCGGTGTGATCCTCGCCGTCTCCCGTGCGCTCGGGGAGACGGCGCCGCTGCTGCTCGTAGGCGCGACGGTCTTCATCACCTTCGACCCGACCCCGTTCGGCGCCGACGGCTACTCGGCGATGCCGGTGCAGATCTTCAACTACGCGCTGCGGCCGCAGGAGGAGTTCCAGGCGCTGGCCGCCGCGGGAATCATCGTGATGCTGGTCGTCCTGCTCGCAATGAACTCGTTTGCGATCTGGCTACGAAATCGTTACGAGCAAAGGTGGTAGGTGATCTACTTTGAGCGAGAGAATGGCGCGGGACGATAGAGCCGACGCGGCGAGGGACGCGCGCGAGGCCGCCGCGGGGCGGGCGGGCATCGCCGTGCGCCCGGAGGAGTTCCAGCAGCGCGGCTATGCCGGCAAGCGGGAAAAGGTCTTCGAGCTGAAGGGTGTCGACGTCCTCTACGACGGGGTGATGGCCGTCAAGGGGATCACGATGGACATCCACCGCAACGACGTGACGGCCCTGATCGGCCCCTCCGGCTGCGGGAAGAGCACCCTGCTGCGCTGCTTCAACCGGATGAACGACCTGATTCCCACGGCCGAAGTGCAGGGGGAGATCCTCTACCACGGCGAGGACCTCTACGGGCCGACCGTCGACCCGGTGCAGGTCCGCAAGCTGATCGGGATGGTCTTCCAGAAACCGAACCCGTTCCCGAAGTCGATCTACGACAACGTCGCCTTCGGGCCGCGCATCCTCGGTCGCAAGGACGACCTCGACGCGACGGTCGAGAAGGCGCTGCGCAGCGCGGCGCTGTGGGAGGAGGTGAAGGACCGGCTCGGCGACAACGCCTTCGGCCTCTCCGGTGGACAGCAGCAGCGGCTCTGCATCGCCCGCTGCATCGCCGTCGAGCCCGATGTGATCCTGATGGACGAGCCCTGCTCGGCGCTGGACCCGATCTCGACCGGGAAGATCGAGGACCTGATGGTCCAGCTCAAGGACGAGTTCTCGATCGTCATCGTCACCCACAACATGCAGCAGGCGGCCCGGGTCTCCGACCGCACCGCGTTCCTGATGGTCGAGCTGGACGCGACCGAGCAGAACCGCTGGGGCCGCCTGGTCGAGTACGACGAGACCGAGAAGATCTTCACCAACCCGGCCGACAAGCGCACCGAGGACTACGTGTCCGGGAAGGTCGGCTGATGACCGAAGGCGTCCGCGTCCAGTACCAGGAGGAACTCGAGCGCCTGGAGGCCAGCGCCCTCGAGGGCCTCGACATGGTCAGCTCCGCGCTCTCCCGGACCCTGGAGGCGATCGAGCACCAGGACGTCGAGCTGGCGCAGATAGTCGTCGCCGACGACGACCGCATCGACGGGCGCTACCTGGAGGTGCACCAGAGCCTGATCACGCTGCTGGCGACCCAGTCGCCGGTGGCGACCGATCTGCGGCTGATCTCCGCCCTCCTGCACGTGCTCAAGAACATCGAGCGGATGGGTGACCAGTGCGTGAACGTCTGCAAGCTGATTCCGCTCTCCGGCAACCAGCCCCCGGCCGACGAGGAGATGGTGAAGCGGATCCTGACGATGGGCAAGCAGGCCCGGACGCTGATCGGCCAGGCGAAGCGCTCCTTCGTCGAACGCGACGTCGAGCTGGCCCGCGACCTGGTGCGCCAGGACGACGTCGTCGACAACCTCAACCGCGAATGCTTCCACCTGGCGCTGGAGCTCGGCGACGACGCCGACAAGCGCGAGTGGGCGATGACGATGCTGCTGGCGGCGCGGGCGATCGAGCGGATCGGCGACAACGCCGTCGACATCGGCGAGCAGGTCGCCTTCGTCGTCACCGGGCTCTTTCGCGAGTTCGAGGACGCGTCGCACCCGGCGTAGTAGACGGGGTCGGGCAGGGGTCCTCGCTCAACTTTTTCGGTCGGCCGCCCCGCCCGCTCGAGCTTCGAGCACCGGAGCTGCGGCTGATCGGGAGGGTGGATACCCCCTCCGAACGGCTTGTACTTCTCGGTTGTCCGAACCTCGGACGGGTGGGCACGATCCACCCGAGCAAGTTGAGAGAGGAGGGGGTATCCACCCTCCTCTATCGCCGACGGTCTGGGGTGCGGGTCCGGCTCGTTTGCCAAGATGGGCGAGGCCCCGCCAATGCTCTGCGCTGCCATAGATATCGGCTCCAACACGACTCGCGTGCTCGTCGCCGAGCCGGTCGAAGGACAGTTGAAGAAGGTGATGGAACAGCGGGCCTACACGCGGATCAACAAGGCACTCGACGCCGATGGGGCGATCCGCGGCGAGAAGATCGACGAGGTTTGCGAGGTCGTCGCGACGCAGGTGCGGTTGGCGCGCGAGCTGGGCGCGGAGACGATTCGATCTGTCGCCACGGCGGCCGTGCGCGACGCGACCAACGGCGAGGAGGCGGCGGGGGCGATCGCCGCGGCCTCCGGCGTCCAGGTCGACATCCTCAGCGACGAAGAGGAGGGCAGACTCTCCTTCATCGGCGCGACCAAGACCCTCGGCCACCCGGTCCAGGGCACGATCGGCGTCGTCGACGTCGGCGGCGGCTCGACCGAGGTGATCCTCGGCACCGTCCCCGGCGGGGTCGAGAAGGTGCGTTCCTGGCGCGTCGGCTCGGGCGTGCTGGCCGATGAGCTGGTCGCCTCCGACCCGCCCTCGGCGGCGGAGATCCGCCGGGTTCGCGATCGCATCGAGGACATCTTCGAGGGGGTGGAGATCGAGCATCCCGCCCAGGCGGTGGCGGTCGGCGGCAGCGCCACGTCGCTGCGGCGCCTGGTCGGCGCCGTGCTCGAGTACGAGACGCTGGAGCGGGGGATACGGGTGCTCTGCGGTGACCCGGCGAGCGAGGTCGCCCGCCGCTTCGAGCTCGACCCGCAGCGGGTCCGCATCCTCACCACCGGCGTCCTCCTGCTGGAGAAGGTCTCCGAGCTGCTCGGCCAGCCGCTGCAGATCGGCAAGGGGGGCCTCCGAGAGGGAGTCATCCTCGACCTCCTCAACGGCAATGCGAACGGATCTTCACCCGCTCGCCTCGCCGCGTAGCTGACGGAGATCCCGGGCAGGGGTTCCGCTTAACTTTTTCGCTGATCGGACGCGGCCGTCCGAGTTCGGAGGCGCCGAAAAAGTACAAGACGCTCCACCCCTGCCCGGAATCTCCGCGAGCGCCGCTGCCGGTCACCGGAAGTTCACGTGTGGTTATCGGCGTGTTCACAAGTTTTCCCTGCTCGTAGCGAATTCTTGTGGAGACAGAACGAATACGGACAGGGAGACACCGATGACTTCCCGTGTTGACATGCACTGCCATTCCACCGCCTCGCAGCTCTCGCGGCTCGGGGTTCAGCGATCACTCGGGCTGCCCGAGTGCGCGACGCCGCCGCCGGAGGTCTACGAGCTGGCCAGGCGGCGCGGGATGGACTTCGTGACGATCACCGACCACGACACGATCGACGGTTGCCTGGAGCTGGCGGACCGTCACGATTGCTTCATCTCCGAGGAGCTGACCGCCCGCTTCGCCGGCGAGCCCCAGGCGGTTCACGTCCTCTGTTACGGGATCACTTCCGGAGACCACGAGTGGCTGCAGGCACATTCCGGCGACGTCGAGGCCTGCGCCGCATATCTGCACGAGAACGGGATCGCCTGC
Organism: Solirubrobacterales bacterium; assembly: GCA_040900615.1. Lineage (GTDB taxonomy): Bacteria > Actinomycetota > Thermoleophilia > Solirubrobacterales > 70-9 > VAYN01. The sequence goes on from JBBDYP010000098.1 coordinate 41,634, forward strand.
GCTCTCGCGCACCCCTTCTTCAACGTCGCGGCGCCGTTGACACGGCGCCACCGGCGTCGTCTCGCGGAGCTGTTCCCGATCTGGGAGGTCCGCAACGGGTCCCGGGCCGCCGAGCTGAACATGCCCGCCGTCGTCTACATCGAGACGCACGGCGGCACCGGCATCGGCGGTTCCGACGACCATGCCGGCGTCGACATCGGCCGCACCTTCACGGAGGCGCCGGCCGCTGCCACGCCGGAAGAGTTTCTGCGCCACCTGCTTCAGGGCGATGCCGAAGCCCGCGGCGAGCAGGGCAGCGCCGCCAAGTGGACGCACGCGGCGATGGCCCTGGCGGCCCGCGTCCTCGGTGACGAGGCGGGGGAGGGGCCCGGGCCGAACCCGACGGCGGTCCTGAAGATGGCCGAACGGGTGATCGGCGAGGGGGCCGCGCGCGAGGGCAAGGTCGCCGCCGACATCGGCCCCGACGACGCCCGCTGCCTGCTCGAGTCCTGGCTCGACGGGATGGGCCTCGACCTCAGGGGAGGGGAGCTGATCGCCCACCTGCAGGCCGACGGCTTCTCCCATGCCGACCTCTACCGCCGCGCCCGCCGCATCCACGACCGCCGCCTCCGCCGCGCTGTCGAGGATGGGACCGAGGCGGTCTCCCGCGGCGACCTGCCGAGCGCCCTCGGCGGGCTCTTCGAGGCGCTGGTGCCGGCCGTCCCCTACGCGCCTTCGACCGCCTTCCTCGGCGCCGAGAAGGCGAAGCTGCGCTCCCGCGACGGGGAGCGGGGCAGGATCGCCCTGATCGCCGACGGGATCGGCTCGATGCACGGCGTCACCCACACGATCGAGCAGATCCGCGAGCGCGGCGTGCCCGGCTTCGACATCGACGTGATCGGCACCGACGCCGGCGTCGATCGCCGGCTTCCGGCGGCGGCCGAGCTGGACATGCCGTTCTACGAGGGGATGAGGCTCGGCGTTCCCGGACTTCCCGACCTGGTCGAGACGCTGGCCGAGGGCGCCTATGACCTCGTCCACGTCACCGCGCCCGGCCCGGCCGGGGTCGCCGCCACCCTGCTCAGCCGGGTCACCGGCGCGCCGCTGCTGGCCAGCTACCACACCGAGCTGGCCGACTACGCCGGCCTGCGCAGCGGCGACAGCGGCCTCGAGGCGGGCGCCCGGGCGGCCCTCGGGGCCTTCTACGGCGCCTCCCGCCTGGTCCTCTCCCCGAGCCCGTCCGCCGACGCCTCCCTGATCTCCCTCGGCACCGACCCGGCCCGGCTCGGGCGCTGGGAGCGGGGCGTCGACCTCGAGCGCTTCGACCCGGCCAAGGCCGACCGCGACGCCTACCCCGGCGAGCTGAAGGTGCTCTACGCGGGGCGACTGACCCGCGAGAAGGGCGTCGACCTGCTGGCCGAGAGCTTCCTGCGCGCCCACCGCGCCGATCCCCGCCTGCACCTGCTGCTGGCCGGCGGTGGCCCGGAGGAGGGGGAGCTGCGGGCCCGGCTCGGCGAGCACGCCACCTTCCTCGGCTGGCTCGGGGGCGAGGACCTGGCGCGCGCCTACGCCAGCGCCGACGTCTTCCTCTTCTGCAGCAGCACCGACACCTACGGCCAGGTGATCCTCGAGGCGGGGGCGAGCGGGCTGCCGGTCGTCGCCGTCGCCGAGGGCGGCCCGGCGGCGCTGGTCGAGAACCGCCACACCGGCCTGCTCTGCCGTCCCGACCCCGACCACCTGGCGGGGGCGCTGCTCCAGCTCGCCTCCTCGCCGCTGCTGCGCGCCCAGCTCGGCGCCGCCGGTGCCCGCGCCGCCCGCGAGCGCTCCTGGGAGCGGGCGATGGGGCAGCTCGCGGCGGGCTATCGCAACGCTCTCGATACCGCGCCGTCGGCCTCGCGGCATCCGGTCGCCCGGGTCGCCTGAAGCCGCGGGGGTCGGCGGTGGCCTCGCAGTACGATGGCTCGATCGACGATCCCGCGCTCTATTTCAACCGCGAGCTCTCCTGGCTCGACTTCAACCAGCGGGTTCTCGAGCTCGCCGAGGACCCTGAGGTGCCGCTGCTGGAGCGGATGCGCTTCTGCGGGATCTACGCCTCCAACCTCGACGAGTTCTTCATGGTCCGGGTCGCCGGCCTCTTCGACCAGCTCGACGCCGGCATCGACGCCCGCGGGCCCGACGGCCTCGCCCCCAGCGAGCAGATCGACACGATCCAGGCGCGGGTGCTGGAGCTCGACCGCCGCCTCCACGCCTGCTTCGGCGGCGTGTTGCGGCCGGCCCTCGAGGAGAGGGGAATCCGCGTCGTCTCCCTGGACACGGCCAGCGAGGCGGAGCGGCGCGAGATCGACGCCCGCTTCCACGAGCAGGTCTTCCCGGCGCTGACGCCGCTGGTGATCGGGCTCGGCCGGCCCTTCCCCTACATCTCCAACCTCTCGCTCAGCCTCGGCGTCCTGCTGCGGGACCCCGAGAGCGGGGTCGAGATCATCGCCCGGGTCAAGGTCCCGAAGGAGCTGCTCGGCCGCTTTCTGCCGGTCGGCGAGGGCGGCAAGGCGTTCGTCCCGCTGGAGGAGGCGATCGCGGTCAACCTGGACGCCCTCTTCCCCGGTACCGACGTCATCGACCACGGCTATTTCAGGGTCACCCGCGACGCCGACTTCACCGTCTCCGACGAGGCCGACGACCTCCTGCAGGCGGTCCAGGACGAGCTGCGCCGCCGCCGCTTCGGCGAGGTCGTCCGGCTCGAGGTCGCCGCCGGGATGAACCCGAAGCTGCGCGAGCAGCTGATCGGCGCCCTGCGGCTCGAAGACCGCGAGGTCTACGACGTCGACGGCCTGATCGACCTCGGCGACCTGGGCGACATCGCCGACGTCCCCGGCCACGCCGAGCTGCGCTACCCGCCCTGGTCGCCGGTCACCCAGCCGCGCCTGCAGGGGGAGGACGACGAGCCGGTCGACATGTTCGCCGCGATCCGCCAGGGCGACCTGCTCGTCCACCATCCCTACGACTCCTTCGCCACCTCGGTCGAGCGCTTCGTCGAGCAGGCGGTCGCCGACCCCGACGTGCTGGCGATCAAGCACACCGTCTACCGCACCAGCGACGACTCGCCGCTGGTCCCGTCGCTGATCCGCGCCTCCGAACGCGGCAAGCAGGCGGTCTGCATGGTCGAGCTGAAAGCTCGCTTCGACGAGGAGGCCAACATCCACTGGGCGAAGTCCCTGGAGGAGGCCGGCGTCCACGTCGTCTACGGGATCCCCGGCCTGAAGACGCACGTCAAGGCGATCCTGGTCGCCCGTCGCGAGGGCCAGCGGGTGCGCGAGTACGTCCACATCGGCACCGGCAACTACCACCCGAAGACCGCCCGCCTCTACACCGACTTCGGCCTCTTCACCGCCGACCCCGACATCGGCGCCGACGTCGCCGAGATGTTCAACTTCCTCACCGGCTACGGCCGCCCGGCCGTCTACCGCAAGGTCCTGGTCTCGCCGACGACGATGCGGGGCCGGATCGTCGAGGAGATCGAGCGCACCGTGGCCGCCCACGAAGCGGGCGAGGACGCGCGGATTGCGCTGAAGATGAACTCCCTGGTCGACGCCGGCTGCATCAAGGCGCTGTACGAGGCGTCGCAGGCGGGAGTGCGGGTCGACCTCAACGTCAGGGGGATCTGCTGCCTGCGGCCCGGCGTCCCCGGCGTCTCCGACAACATCCGCGTCGTCTCGATCGTCGGGCGCTTCCTCGAGCACTCCCGCGTCTACGCCTTCCAGCGCGGGGCCGAGACCCGGGTGCTGATGGGGTCGGCCGACCTGATGCCGCGCAACCTCGACAGCAGGGTCGAGCTGGTGGCACCGGTCGAGGACCCGGAGCTGCGGGCGGAGATGCTCGACGTTCTGGAGCGCTGCTTCGCCGACAACGCCAACTCCTGGGAGCTCGACTCCGACGGGCGCTGGACTCGCACCGTTGCCCCCGAGGGGGCCAGGCGCAGCGTGCAGGAGGAGCTGCGCGAGCGCCACGCGGCGCGCGCGGCCGAGCAGCTGGCGGCGGCGGCGGGCTGACGCCGGAGCCGCCCCCCTCGCCACTAGGATTGGCTCCCTTGGCGCGCTTCTCGCTCCTCCCTCGCGATCGCACCTTCTTCGACCTCTTCATCGAGGCCGGTCAGAACACGCTGCACGCGTCGCGGCTGCTCGACCAGATGATGAACCGGTGGCCCGAGGAGGGGGGCCTCTCGCGGGAGATCCTCAAGGCCGAGCAGGAGGGCGACCGGATCACCCACGACATCATTCAGCGGCTCAACTCGACCTTCGTCACGCCGATCGATCGCGAGGACATCTACGGCCTGGCGACGCAGATGGACGACATCGTCGACTTCACCGAGGAGGCCGCCGACTTCCTCGGCCTCTACAAGATCGAGGCGCCGATGGAGCAGGCGCAGGCGCTGACCAAGGTCCTGGTCGCCTCCTGCGAGCAGCTCGCCTCCGGGCTCGAGCACCTGCGCGAGTTCAAGGACCTGGACAAGTACTGGATCGAGATCCACCGGCTCGAGAACGAGGGCGACCGGATCTCCCGTGACGCGGTCGCCTCGCTGTTCTCCAACGGCATCGACCCGATGGTGGTGATCCGCTGGAAGGACATGTTCGCGGTGCTGGAGAACGCGATCGACGCGACCGAGACCGCGGCTCAGATTCTCGAGGGCATAGTCATCAAGAACTCGTGACGGGTCCAGACGTCGCCATGCTGCGTCCTCGGTCGCTCACGTGCGGAGCACGCTTCGCGACCCCCGCCGAAGGCGGGGTGCGAGCGCGCCAGCGCGAGTTCCTTGCCTGGCAACGTCTGGGCCTCGTCACCGCTCGGGGGGGTGCTTTGTGAGCGCCGACGTCATCCTCGTCATCGTCGTCGTCACGGCGCTCGCCTTCGACTTCACCAACGGCTTCCACGACACGGCCAACGTCGTCGCCACCTCGATCTCGACCGGCGCAGCGCGCCCGCAGGTGGCGATCGGGATGGCCTCGCTGCTCAACTTCGTCGGCGCCTTCATCTCGATCTCCGTTGCCGCCACCGTCGCCAACGACGTCGTCAACGCCGACGTGATCACCCCGACGATCGTCTTCGCCGGCCTGATCGGGGCGATCGCCTGGAACCTGATCACCTGGTCGTTCGGGCTGCCGTCCAGCTCCTCCCACGCGCTGATCGGGGGCGTGGTCGGCTCGGCGGTGGCAGCCGCTGGCTTCGACGCGGTGCTCGCCGACGGCCTGGTTGGCAAGGTCCTGATCCCGGCGGTGATCGCCCCTGTTCTCGCCTTCCTCGCGGCGGGGATGGGGATCGGGATCGTGTACCGGGTCGTCGGACGCCAGCGACCGGGAATCGTCAGCCGCGGCTTCAAGTTCGGGCAGATCATCTCCGGGGGTCTGCTGGCGCTCGCGCACGGGACCAACGACGCGCAGAAGACGATGGGGGTGATCACCCTGGCCCTGATCGCCAACGGCAGCCTGGGCGCCAACGCCGATCCGCCGCTGTGGGTAATCGTCTCCGCCGCGGCGGCGATCGCCCTCGGCACCTATAGCGGGGGCTGGCGGATCATCCGTACCACCGGCACCCGGATCATCAAGATGGACGCCGCCCAGGGCTTCTCCTCGCAGGGCGCGGGGGCAGCGGTGATCCTCGCCTCGACCCACTTCGGCTTCCCGCTCTCGACCACGCACGTGATCAACGGCGGCGTGATGGGCGCCGGTGCCGGCAAACGGCTTTCCGCCGTGCGCTGGGGGGTGGCGGGCAACATCGTCACGGCCTGGCTGCTGACGCTGCCCGCCGCGGCAGCGATCGGGGCGCTCGCCTATGGCCTGACCAGGATCTTCGGTACCGGAGCCCTCGGGCCGGTGCTCGTCTCCCTGATGTCCGTCTCCCTGATCGTCGCGGTCTTCGCCCGCCGGGCTCAGCGCGGCGCTCCGGTCCCGGCCTCCAGCGGATGATCGCGACCCTCGTAGAAAGCAGGGCGCTGCTGGAGACCGTGGTGGCCTCGGTGGTGGCGAGCGTCGGCGTCACCTTCGCCTTCTCGGTCGCGATCTGGGGGGTGGGCCGGTTCGCCGACCTCAGCCGCAACGACAAGCCGCTCGCCGCGGCTGCTGCCGCGGCCGTCGCGAGCGTCGCGCTGGCCTGCGTGGCGGCCGCTCTGGTCGCCGGAATAATCGTCATGACCAGCAAGTAGTCGTCGTACACTGGGTTCGTGCGTACCGCTCGCAACGTCGCCATCATCCTCGTCCTGGCGCTCGGCGTCGCCTTCGTCCCCGGCGGCGGAAACGCGGTCGACGCGATCTTCACCGCGCTGCTGATGGGGTTCCTCGCCGGCATCGCCTGGATGCTCTACACGCTCAGCCGCCAGAACCAGCTGACGCTGGCGACGCTCAGCGACAGCCGCCGGGCGATCCTCTACGGCGCCTTCGGCGTCATCGCCCTGCTGATCGCCGGCACCGACAAGCTGTTCTCGAGCGGCGGCGGAACCCTTCTCTGGATCGTCCTGCTCGGCGCCTCGATCGCCGCGATCTGGCGGGTGTGGGTCGAGGCGAACACGTACTGAGGGACCGGCGGCGCGTTTTTCGCGCGCGAGATTTCACCGAGTTGAGCCGAATGGCGCGCAACGCGTAGATCGCCCGCTGGCACGGTGGTCGTATGTCGCCACGGGCCGTCAGCAGCGCAGAGCACGGGGAGGGGGGGACCGCCTCGGTCGAGTTGATCGCGGTGGTCCCGTTCCTGCTGCTGGCGGTCCTGGCGGCGGCCCAGATCGCGCTCGCCGGCCAGGCGCTGTGGTCGGCGAGCGTGGCGGCTCGGGCGGGAGCGCGGGCGGCGCTGGTTGGGGGCGACGCCGCGGCCACGGCGCGGCGAGCGCTGCCGTCATCGATGCGGGCGGGGTCGACGGTCGAGGACGGCGACGAGGTCTCGGTGCGGGTTCCGGTGCCGAGGCTGCTGCCCCAGCTGCCGCGGGTGATGGTTGGGGCGAGGGCGGACCTGGGCGGTGACTGACGTGACTGGTCAAGTAGATCAAGGACGCAGGGAGCGTGGCGTGCTCTGCACGCGAGCGACCGAGGACGCCGATATGCGCAGGCCAGGCGCGTCAGGACAGGCTTCGGTCGAGTTGGTCGCCGCGCTTCCGGCTCTGCTCCTGGCCGCGCTGGTGGCGCTGCAGCTGCTCGCCGCCGGCTACGCGCTGACCCTGGCCGACGGCGCCGCCGAGGCCGGCGCCCTGGCGCTCGCCTCGGGAGGCTCGGCGGCGGAGGCGGCGCGAGCGGCGCTGCCGGGATGGGCGGAGGACGACATCTCGGTCTCGGTCCAGGGCGGGACCGTCTCGGTCCGCCTGCGCCCGCCGTCGCCGATGTCCGCCCTCGCCGACCGGCTCGAGGTGACCAGCACCGCCAGCGCCAGGGGCGCGCGGTGATCGCGGAGGCGAAGGCTGACGCGCCGACGGTCTTCGTCACGACGGTGGGGGAGGCCGAGGGCGCTCGCAGCGCGGCGGCGGCGCTCGCCTGCGCCGGAGCCGACGCGGGCCTGGCGACGCTGCTCGTTGACATCGGTGGCAAGCCGCCGCGTCCGACCCTGCTGGCATCTGCCTCGGCGCACGGGCTGGAGGAGCGCCTGGTCGCTCACCTGCCGCTGGCGCGGGTCGCGGCGCGGGGGCAGGTCTGCCACGTCGCGGTGCCGCCCGGGCCCGAGGGGTTCGAGGCGGCGTCGGCCGCCGTGACGGTTGCCCGCGGGGCACTTGCCGTGGTGCACCTGGCGCCGGCACCGTTCCGCTCGCTGCTCGAGGACGGCGTGGGCCCACGTCCTACCGGAGTCCTGCTACGGGCGGACATCGTCGCCGACCGCCCCCTTCTCGCCCTCGTGGTCCGCGATCTCCTCAACCGGGGCCTGGGTGTCGGCGTACTCAAGCGGCGGCTGAGCTGGGTCGCGGAGCGGCGCGCGCTTTTCGGCGCCCTGCCGCCCGAACAGCCGGGCGGATTGCCGGCGTCCCTTCTTCGGAGGCTGGTCGACCTACGGCTCGGTTCCGGCGAGACTCCTGAGCGCGGATTCGAGCTCGGCCAGTAGGGATACGGCGGCTGCGGTTCGGGCTGGGGCTGCGGCTCGGGAGGCGGTTGAGGGGCGACGATCTTGCAGACCGGCCTCGGGCGTGGTTTCAGTCCCGTTTGCCCGCGGCGCGTCAATAGTTCAAATGAGCGCGCCACGTGTGCGTCTTGGCCCGCCAGGGTCAGGCCATGGGTATGCATGGACAGCGGGCGAGCGGAAGGCAGGCCGGGAGGGGTATCGGCGAGGAATCGGGCCAGGCGCTGATCCTGGCGATCGGCGGGGTGTTCGTCCTGCTCGCCGGGGCTGTGGTCCTGGTGGCGATCGCCGGCGCGATCACGGGCAAGGGGCGGGTGCAGCGGGCGGCCGACCTGGCGGCGATCTCGGCGGCGCGCTCCATGCGCGACGACCTGTCCAAGCTGCTGGCCCCGCCGACCCTGCCGAACGGGCTGCCGAACCCAGCTCACCTCGACAAGCTCGCCTACCTCGCGCGCGCCCGGGCCGCCGCACTCGACGCGGGCAGGGCCAACGGCGTCGATCCGGCGCGGCTCCGCATCTCGTTCCCCGATGAGGCCTCCTTCGCTCCGGTGCGGGCGAAGGCCGTGGTGGTCGCCCGGCTGGAGGTCGGCGCAGGGCAGCGTGAGGTCGAGGCTTCGGCGGTCGCCGAAGCGGCGGCCCCGGCGGGTGCCAGCGGCGGGATGCCCTCGATGGCCAGCGGTGGCGGCTACAGCGGTCCGCTCGTCTACCGCACCGGCGAGGGGATGAGGCCCGACGTCGCCGCCGCCTACGACCGCATGGCCGCGGCCGCGGGGGCGGATGGAGTCGCACTCCTGGTGGTCTCCGGCTTCCGCTCCGACGCCGAACAGGCCGAGCTCTTCGCCGCCCACCCGGATCCCACCTGGGTTGCGCCACCCGGGCACTCGCTGCACCGCTGCGCGACCGAGCTCGACCTCGGCCCCGAAACCGCATACGGCTGGCTCGCCGCGAACGCCGGGAGGTTCGGCTTCCTCCAGCGCTACAGCTGGGAGGCCTGGCATTACGGCTTCGAAGCGGGCCCGGCGCCGTGCTCGCAGGCCGGCAACGCCGTCGGCCCCGGTGGCGACGGCGCGCTCGCCGCGGGCGGCTCGCTGCCGTCCTTCGTGCCGAGCGAGTTTCGCGACCCGATCCTGCGCGCCGCCGCCCGCTGGAACGTCTCCGCGGCCCTTCTCGCCGGCCAGCTGATGGCCGAGTCGGGCTTCGACCCCAACGCCGGCTCGCCGGCCGGCGCCCAGGGCATCGCCCAGTTCATGCCGGGCACGGCCGCCGCCTACGGCCTCACCAACCCCTTCGACCCCGTCGCCGCGATCGACGCCCAGGCCCACCTGATGTCGGACCTGCTGCGCCAGTTCGGCTCCCCCGAACTCGCCCTCGCCGCCTACAACGCCGGCCCGGGGGCGGTCGAACCCTGCAACTGCATTCCGCCCTACCCGGAGACCCAGGCCTACGTCAGCCGCATCCTCGCCCTGCTCGGCGGCGCCGGCGCGCTGGCGGTGCCGAGCTTCGAGGTGAGGCTGGTGGCTTAATGGGTTATTTTATGCACATGCGTTTACACATAAACCTCGATGACGAGCTCGCTCGCGAGATCGATGATCTGGCCGGGCCTCGCGGTCGCAGCCGCTACATCCGCGACGCGATCGCGTCGCGGGTCGAGACCGATCGCAGGGTTGCGGCCCGGCGGCGCCTCGTCGGCTCGATGCCGGACTTCGCGCCGTGGATGACGCCGGAGTGGATCTCGGAGAACCGGAAACGCGACGCCAGGCAACGCGAAGAAGAGCTGGCCGAGCACTGGCGCCGGGACGACTGAGCCTCGTGGGCATCGTCCTCGATAGCTCGGTGGTGATCGATCTTCTGCGCGGGCGGGTCGCAGACGAGTCGGTCCTCGCCCTCGAGCGTGAGCCGGTCATGGTCTCCACCGTCACGATTCATGAGGTTCTCGCTGGTCTCCGCGACGGTGAGGCCGACCTGACCGATGCCATCCTCGAGAGCTTCGTCGCGGTTCCCCTCGGCAGTGCGGAGGCGGGACTGAGCGGCCGTTGGTGGCGCGAGTACCGAGCTCGAGGCGTCACTCTGCCACTGGCGGACACCCTGATCGCGGCAACCGCCGCGATCCGAGGCGTGCCGCTCGTCACCGGCAACGTCAGGGACTTCCCGATGCCGGAGCTACACCTCGAGCAGTGGCCCACGGGTTGACGTACCGCCGAGCTCAGTAGTCCCCCGTCATCGGAGTGCCGGATACCCCGATGACCGGCGGCACGCCGCCGCCTAGCTTGACTTGGATGGAGGGTTCAAGGCCGATGTTCGAGGTCCGCATCCACGGTCGCGGCGGTCAGGGCGTGGTGACCGCGGCCGAGCTGCTGTCGATCGCGGCCTTCGACGAGGACCGTCATGCGCAGGCCTTTCCCAGCTTCGGAGCGGAGCGCATGGGCGCGCCGGTGCTCGCCTTTTGCCGCATCTCCGAAGCCCCGATCAGGACCCGCGAACCCGTGGCCGAGCCGGACGCGCTGATCGTGCAGGACCCGACCCTGCTGCACCAGGTCGACCTCTTCAACGGCCTCGGGCCGGATGGCTACCTGCTGCTCAACAGCAGCCGTCCCTTCGAGGAGCTGGGGCTGGGGGAGTTCGTCGCGCGCTTCCGGCCCGAGCGGTTTCTCACCGTGCCCGCCGGCGAGATCGCCCGCCGGCAGCTCGGGCGGGCGATGCCCAACGCGGCCCTGCTGGGCGGGTTCGCGGCGCTGACGGGCGCGCTGAAGCTCGACTCGGTCCTGGCCGCGATCCGCGAGCGCTTTCCGGGCCGCGCCGGCGAGGGCAACGCCGCCGCCGCCGAGGACTGCTTCGACCAGGTCGCGGAGGCCGTGGGAGGGATGTCGCGTGCTTAGGCAGACCGAGGGATCCGCCGCCGTCGCCGAGACCGTCGCGCTCTGCCGTCCCGAGGTCGTCTGCGCGTACCCGATCTCCCCCCAGACCCACATCGTCGAGGGCCTCTCCGACCTGGTCCGTGCCGGCACCCTGGAGCCCTGCGAGTACATGATGGTCGAGTCGGAGTTCGCGGCGATGTCGGTCTGCATCGGGGCCTCGGCCACCGGCGCCCGCGCCTACACGGCGACCGCGAGCCAGGGCCTCCTCTACATGGCCGAGGCCCTCTACAACGCCTCGGGGCTGGGGCTGCCGATCGTGATGACGGTCGCGAACCGCTCGATCGGCGCCCCGATCAACATCTGGAACGACCACAGCGACACGATGTCCCAGCGCGACTCGGGCTGGATCCAGCTCTACGCGGAGACGAACCAGGAGGCGGTCGACCTGCACGCGCAGGCCTTCCGGATCGCCGAGCGGCTCTCGCTCCCGGTGATGGTCTGCATGGACGGGTTCATCCTCACCCACGCCTACGAGCGGATCGACCTGCCCACGCAGGCCCAGGTCGACTCCTTCCTGCCGCCTTTCGAGCCCCGCCAGGTGCTCGACCCGGCCGATCCGATGACGATCGGCGCTCTGGTCGGGCCGGAGGCATTCTCCGAGGTCAAGTACCTGGCCCACGCGAAGCAGATGCAGGCGCTGGACGTGATCCCGGCGGTCGCCGGGGAGTTCGAGTCGGCGTTCGGCCGCCCCTCCGGCGGGCTCGTCCGCGGCTACCGGATCGAGGACGCCGAGACCGTGGTCGTCGCCCTCGGCTCGGTGCTGGGGACGATCGAGGACGCCATCGACGCGATGCGGGAGGAGGGGGTCGGCATCGGCGCGCTCGCGATCAAGTCGTTCCGGCCGTTCCCGCTCGAGGAGGTCCGCGCCGCGCTGGCTGGGGCCAAGCGCGTCGTCGTGCTCGAGAAGGCGCTCGCCGTCGGCATCGGAGGAATCGTCTCGGCGGACGTGCGGATGGCGCTCTCCGGCCTGCAGCTGCACGGCTACACGGTCGTCGCCGGCCTCGGCGGCCGGGCGATAACCGGCGCCTCGCTGCGGCAGCTGTTCGCCGACGCGGTCGCCGACCGGCTGCAGCCGCTGAGCTTCCTCGACATGGACTGGGACCGGGTCGAGGCGGAGCTGAAGAGGATGGCGGACGGCGGTCGCAGCGGTCCTCATGCCGAGAACATCCTGCGGGAAGTCGGCATCGTCGCCGGGGGATCCCACTGAGCGAGATGGCGGACGGCGCCGACACCAGATCCGGGCAGCGCCACCAGCGGGTGCGCTTCTACCAGGTCGGCAGCAACGTGGTCGGGAACCGCCTGCTCGATCCCCGGCAGCGGACGGTGCAGGCGCGGATGGACCGCTCCAACACGCTCACCTGCGGGCACCGGGCCTGCCGCGGCTGCGGCGAGGCGCTGGGCGCCCGCTACGTGCTGGACGCCGCGATGAGCGCCGCCGAGGGGAAGCTGATCGCCGCCAACGCGACCGGCTGCCTCGAGGTCTTCTCGACCCCGTTCCCGGAGTCCTCCTGGCAGCTGCCCTGGATCCACTCGCTGTTCGCCAACGCGCCGGCCGTCGCCAGCGGCGTCGCCGCGGCGCTGCGCGCGAAGGGCCGCGACGACATCCGGGTGGTCGGCCAGGCAGGTGACGGCGGCACCGTGGACATCGGCTTCGGCTGCCTCTCCGGGATGTTCGAGCGGGGCGACGACGTGCTCTTCGTCTGCTACGACAACGAGGCCTACATGAACACCGGCGTGCAGCGCTCCGGCGCGACGCCCCCGGGCGCTCGCACCGCCAACACGAAGCCGATCGGCGAGCACCCCGGCAACGCCTTCGGCCAGGGCAAGGATGCGCCGCGGATCGCGATGGCGCACGGCATCCCCTACGTGGCGACGGCGACGGTCGCCGAGCAGCACGACCTCGAGCGCAAGGTGGAGACCGCGATGGGCCTGCGGGGCGCCCGCTACCTGCACGTGTTCGTCCCCTGTCCCCTGGGCTGGGGATCGGAGCCCCACGACACGATCAAGGTCGCGCGGCTGGTCAAGGAGACCGGCCTTTTCCCGGTCTTCGAGGCGAGGGACGGCGAGGTCGTCGACGTCTCCCGGATCCGGCGTCGAGCCCCGGTCGAGGACTACCTGCGCCTGCAGCGCCGCTTCGCCCACCTCTTCGGCGAGGACGGGCGCCCCGACGTCGTCGAGCGGATCCAGGCGATCGCCGACCGCAACATCCGCGAGTACGGGCTGCTGGGCGACGGACCGGAGGAGGAGGCCTGGTGAGCGAGAAGCCCTACGCGATCACGCTCGACGTCGGCTCGAGCCTGGCCAACAAGACCGGCAACTGGCGCGACGAGCGCGCCGTCTACGTCGACCGGATGCCCCCCTGCAACGACGCCTGCCCGGCCGGCGAGGACGTTCAGGCCTGGCTGTACGAGGCGGAGGAGGGGGAGGGGGGCTACGAGCGGGCCTGGCGCAAGCTGGTCGAGGACAACCCGTTCCCGGCCGTGATGGGGCGCGTCTGCTACCACCCCTGCGAGACCGCCTGCAACCGCGGACAGCTCGACGAGGCGGTCGGCATCCACGCGGTGGAGCGGTTCATCGGCGACGAGGCGATCAGGCAGGGATGGCGGCTGGACGGGGGCGCCGAGCCGAGTGGCAAGCGCGTGCTCGTGGTCGGGTCGGGCCCCTCCGGGCTCTCGGCCGCCTACCACCTGACCCGGCTCGGCCACGCGGTGACCATCTACGAGGCCGGCTCGATGCCCGGTGGCATGATGCGCTTCGGCATCCCCCGCTACCGCCTGCCCCGCGACGTCCTCGATGCCGAGGTACAGCGGATCCTCGGGGTCGGCGTCGAGCTGGAGCTGAACCGCACGGTCGAGAACGTGCTGGACTCGATGCGCGAGGGCGGCTTCGACGCCGCCTTCCTCGCGGTCGGCGCCCACATCGGCCACCGGGCCTACGTGCCGGCCGGCGAGGCCGAGCGGATCGTCGACGCCGTCTCGCTGCTGGAGGGCCTGGAGGAGGGCGAGAAGCCCCAGCTCGGCCGCCGCGTCGCCGTCTACGGCGGCGGCGACACGGCGATGGACGCGGCGCGGACGGCGCGGCGGCTCGGCGCCACCGACGCCGTCGTCGTCTACCGGCGCACCCGGGAGCGGATGCCCGCGCACGACTTCGAGGTCGCCGAAGCCGAGGAGGAGGGGGTGATGATGCGCTGGCTCTCGACGGTCAAGCACTTCGAGGGCGGAAAGCTGCTGCTGGAGCGGATGGAGCTGGACGAGGACGGCTTTCCCCAGCCGACCGGCGAGACCGAGGAGCTGGAGGCCGACGCGCTCGTCCTCGCGCTCGGCCAGGAGGCGGACCTGAGGCTGCTCGAGGGCGTGCCGGGGATCGAGGTGACCGACGGGGTGGTCCAGGTCGGGCCGAACATGATGACCGGCCACGCCGGGATCTTCGCCGGCGGCGACATGGTGCCGGCCGAGCGCAGCGTCACGGTCGGCGTCGGGCACGGCAAGCGGGCGGCCCGCCACATCGACGCCTGGCTGCGTGGCGGCGAGCACGCGCCGCCGCCGCGGCACGAGCTGGCCGGCTTCGACACCCTCAACACCTGGTACTACTCGGACGCGCCGCGAGCCGAGCAGCCGCGGTTGGAGGCGGCGCGGAGGGCTTCCGCCTTCGAGGAGGTGGTGGGCGGGCTCGACGAGTCCAACGCGCTGTTCGAGGCGCGGCGCTGCCTCTCCTGCGGCAACTGCTTCTCCTGCGACAACTGCTACGGCGTCTGCCCGGACAACGCCGTGATCAAGCTCGGCGCCCCCGGTGAGCGCTACGAGATCGACCTCGACTACTGCAAGGGCTGCGGGCTCTGCGTCGCCGAGTGTCCCTGCGGGGCGATCGAGATGGTGCCGGAGGAGATCTGAGCGGGTCGGTCGTGGTTGGCGAGACTTCGGTACGGGTAATGAGCTGTACGGGGAGTGTTTCCCCGATGTGAGGAAAGATGACGCCGTCTCGTCCCTATACCCACCTGAAGCTCACCGACGTCAAGGACTCCGCGCCCGAGTTCGGCCTGGGCGACGACCAGGAAGCCCGGTTCGCCAAGTACGGCCTCGACGCCGAGAGGACCGGCGTCAGCCACCATCGTCTCAAGCCCGGCAAGCGGCAGCCGTTCGGTCACCGGCACGAGGAGGCCGAGGAGGTCTACATCGTGCTCAACGGCTCGGGGCGGTTGAAGCTGGACGACGAGATCATCGATGTCCAGCGGCTCGACGCGATTCGGGTCGCCCCCGAAGTCACCCGCGCCTTCGAGGCGGGCCCGGGCGGCATCGAAGTGCTCGCCGTCGGCCCCCGGCACGACAGCGACGGCGAGGTGATCCCGGGCTGGTGGAGCGACTAGCGGGCGCGGCGATCAGGGCGCGCGCCAGGCCGACCAGTAGGCCTCCATACGCCGGTTGAACGCGATCGGCTTCTCGGCGTAGAGGCGGGCGCCGATCTCCAGCGACTCGGCCAGCAGCTCTACCTGACGCTTCTCGATCAGCGCCTGGAGTGCCTTGCGGCCTCCGTCGAGCTGGTCGCGCCCGGAGAGGTCGTTCGCCAGGACCGCGAGATCGTGGTGGTCGCCGAGCAGGTCGGACAGCTCGTGGGCTTGGTCGGCGGTCTCGCCGAGCAGCGGCGGCCAGGCGCCGACGAGGATGCGCAGCTGGTAGGTGAGGTCCTTCGTCCGCTTGCGCCACTCGTGGATGCTCTCGACGTTGGGGTCGGCGGTCGCGCGCTTCAGCGCGGAGCGCCCCTGCCGGTAGCTTCGCGCGAGGCCGCTGCCGATCAGGTCCCAGTAGTCACCCTCCAGCGGCCACGACGGGATGCTGTCGCGCCCGGCTTCGATCATCGCCATGGCCCGCTCGATTTCCGGCGCCCGGCGGTCCGGCGCCACGGCGGCCAGCCCGTCGCGCTCGTCCGCGAGCGTCTGTGCCCAGGCGCGCCGGGCGTCGCCCGGGAACTCGCCGCCGAAGCGCTGCCCGAGCGCCGCCAGCGCCTCCAGCTTCGCCTCCGCGTCGCGGCTCACGGAGAGCAGCTGGCCGGAGTCCCTGTAGCGGCGATTCTCGGCGCGGAAGAGCTTGCCCCCGAGCCCGTCGCGGGAGAGCCGCAGGATCGCCCGCATCTTCTTCAGTTCTTTGCGGGCGCCGTGGATCGCCTCGGCGAGGCCGTCGCCGTTCGCCTCGGCGAGCTGCGCCAGCGCCCGCTCGGCGCGGCCCGAGGCGATGCGGCGGATGCCGTCTGCCACTCCCTCGTCATCCCGCAGGCGGATCGACCGCGACGGGCCGCGAGCGGGGGCCTCGGGTTCGACTCCCATATGCCCAGGGTAGACTGCCGGCCGATGGCTTCGGTCGAGGTTCAAGGGGTGGAGGGAATGCAGGCGCTGGTCGGTCAGGAGATCGGCCCGAGCGAGTGGCGCACGGTCACCCAGGCGGACATCGACACCTTCGCCGAGCTCTCCGGGGACCATCAGTGGATCCACGTCGACGCCGAGCGGGCCAGGGCCGAGAGTCCCTTCGGCACGACGATCGCCCACGGCAACCTGACGCTCTCCCTCGTCGACGGCTTCCGCGGCGAGCTGATCTCCTCCAGCGGCTTCGCCCTCGGCGTCAACTATGGCTGGAACAAGATCCGCTTCCCGGCGCCCGTCCCGGTCGACTCGCGCATCCGCGCCCGCGCCGAGGTCGTCTCGGTCGACGAGGTCGGCGGCGGCTGGTGGCAGGTCGTCACCCGCTTCACCCTCGAGGTCGAGGGCGGCGAGAAGCCGTGCTTCGTGGGCGACAGCGTGACCCGCGTGATGGCGCCCGCGGGCTGAGCAAATGGTCGGCGGAGGGAACGCCCACGAACCGCCGTTTCACCTCCTCCTCGAGGAGGACGAGGTTGGCGTCGCCACGACCGCGCTGAACCTGCTCATCTCCAGCGAGACCCGCGACGTTCCGGTCCGGCCGCTGGCACGCGAAGTGCTCTCAGGCATGGAAGGGTCACCCGACGAGCACGGAATCGTGTCGGTGCCGCTCACGCCTCGGCAGATGAAGATCACCCACACGGCGGTCAAGCTGCTCTTCGACGACCTCCAGCGCGGCCAAGCCGACGAGCGCGACATCCTGAGGCGCATCCTGGACAAGCTCCCGGACGAGCACACGATGCGCGCGATCGAACTCGACTAGACGATCGATTCCCCGCGCCAGCTCCGGCCTCGGTGATTCGAGCTGGAATCAGGCTCCGGCGGGAAGGCCGGGTGCCCCTCCCCCGGAGGCTCCCGGACCAACAACCCGAACCCTGGCAAGCGACCAGCTGCGCGACGGCCTCCGGGGGAGGGGCACCCGGCCTTCCCCCGTGGCCTGATTCCGCGCTGACAAGGTGGCGAGGGACTGATAGCTCCCGTCCCTCGGGAGCTATCCCCTTTCGCGGAAGCCGCTCACCCTGGAAGCTCGGCGAGAGCTAGTCCGGCCGATCGGGCAGGTACCGCAGGGCGCGGTCGTGCCAGAGGTCGAAGCGCCGGCCGAAGTCGTGGGAGGGAACGTCGGCCCTTGCCGGTGCGCGGCGCTGCGGTCGGTCATCGGGTCGACTGAGAGGCGAGCTTGTTGATCAGCCTCGCGCCCTCCGGCGGCCCGGGCCAGTGCTCGTCGACCAGTGCCGGACCACCGCCGCGCAGGACGAAGCGGAGGACCAGGGCGACGACGATCGCGTCGTCGAGCTGGCCCGCGACAGGGATGAAGTCGGGAATCAGGTCGATGGGCAGCGCCAGGTACCCGAGCAGGAGAACGAGGCTGAGCTTGCGGGAGCGCGGCACGCGGTCGTCGCCGAGCAGCCGTCGCAAGAGGACGAGGCAATCGGGGATGAATCCGGCCAGCGATCGCGCCTCGCTATGACGGCCGGCGACGACGAGGGCGAGGACGATCGCCGCGTAAAGGGCGAGCAGCGCTCCGAGAGACGCAAGGACGATGCCGGTGGCCGACATCCCTACAACGTAGCCCCCGCCGCGTGGTTCCTTTCGCACGGGATGCGTGCAAAAGGAACCACGGGATGGCGGGGAGCGCTATTTGACGGTGAGCGTCCCTTCCATGCCGGCTTCCCGGTGGCCGGGGACCGAGCAGTAGAACTTGTATTCGCCGGCTTTCAGTTCGACCGTGGTCGAGTCGGAGCCTTCGGTGGTCACGTCGGTCTTGCCGATCGTTTCGCCGCCGGAGTCTTCGATCGCGACGTCATGGCCGACCGGCGATTCGTTGGTGAAGTTGACGGTCACCTTGCCCGCTTCCGCGGTGGCCGTATCGGAGGTGTAGGCGAGGGCGCCGTCCGGGTCGGCTTCGAAGTCGACGGTGGCGGCGCCCGACGGCTTGCCTTCGCCGCCCGGTTTGCCGCCTTCGGCGGCTGCCCCGCCGTTGGTCGTCGCTTCGTTCGTCGTCTCGTCGTCGTCGCCGCCGCCGCAGGCGACGAGCGCGAACGACGCGAGGATCAGAGCGAATGCGAATGCGACTTTCTTCATGGGGTCCTTTCCTGCTGAGGACTTATCGACTGTGCCTGAATGTACCCCTCATACGGCGCCGCCGTGGACCGGGTTCAGCGCCCGCTGAACACCGGCTTGTCGCCGGCGAAGAACGCCGTCACGCCCTTGCGGAGGTCCTCCGTCGCCATGCTGTCGGCGATCCCGTGGCGCTCGAGTTGGAGGTGGTCGGTGAGGCTGTTCTCGATGCTCTGGTGGCAGAGCAGCTTCGACATCCGCACGTAGTGGGGGGCCTTCGCCGCGAGCTTCTCCGCCTTCGCACGCGCCCGGTCCATCAGCTCGTCCGGCGCCACGACCTCTCTGACCAGACCCTCGGCGAGGGCGTCCTCGGCGCTCATGTTGGGATCTTCGAGCAGCAGCTCCAGCGCCCGGCTTGGCCCGACCACCCGCGGCAGGAAGTAGGTCATGCCGCCGTCCGGCGAGGCGCCGATGCGTCCGTAGGCGCAGGCGAAGAAGGCGGACTCGGAGGCGATCCGGGTATCGCAGGCGAGCGCCAGCGAGAACCCGGCCCCGGCCGCCGGCCCGTTGACGGCCGCGATCACGGGGTAGGGGATGCGCTGCAGGTCGACGATCCCCTGGTGCAGGGCCTCGGCGCCGCGGCGCACGTCGGAGGGCAGGTCGAACGCGTCGGATTCGACGCCTTTCCGGAACCAGTTGACGTCGCCTCCGGCGCAGAACGCCTTGCCGGAGCCGGTCACGATCAGGGCCCGCAGCGGGGCGCGGTCGGCCAGCCAGGCGAAGGCCACGGTCATCTCGCCGATCATCTCCGGGCTCATCGCGTTGAAGGCGTCGGGCCGGTTCAGGGTGAGGGTGCCGATCTCCCCGTCGATCTCGATCTGCATCGTGTTCAGGTCCGGCGGGCTCTGGGTTTGACTGGTCATCTCGCTCTCCGTGTAGGCGTCCGTTGGCCGAGTGGCCAGCAGCCTACCCTTTGACAGATGGCGCAAGCCGACGAAAACACCGACATCTCGCGGGCCGAAAGGATCGCCGAGCAGCGGCGCGGGCTGCCCGATTCTCCCGGCGTCTACCTCTTCCACGGCACCGACGGCGAGCTGCTCTACGTCGGCAAGGCCCGCTCGATCCGCAAGCGCGTCGCCTCCCACTTCTCCGGGGGGGAGACCCGGCTCACCTCGCGCGTCGACCGCATCGACACGCTCGTCACCGCCACCGAGGCCGAGGCCCTGCTCGCCGAGCAGAGCTTCATCAAGCGCCACCGGCCGCGCTTCAACATCCGCCTGCGCGACGACAAGTCCTACCCCTACGTCTCCGTCAGCCTCGACGAGGACTACCCGCGCGTCTACTTCACCCGCGAGAAGCACCGCTCCGGGCGCGCCTACTTCGGCCCTTTCTCCAGCGCCAAGCGGGTTCGCGAGACCCTCGACCTGCTCGGCAAGCTGTTCCAGTTCCGCACCTGCGAGGGGACCGAGCCCGGCCGCCGCTCCGGCAGCCCCTGCCTCGACTACTACATCAAGCGCTGCGGGGCGCCATGCGTCGGCCACGTCAGCCGCGAGGATTACCGGCTCAACATCGACGCCATCGTCGACTTCCTCTCCGGCCGCTACCGCCAGGTCGAGGGGGAGGAGCAGGCGAAGATGGAGGGCGCCGCCGGCGCCCAGGAATTCGAGCGGGCGGCGCTGCACCGCGACCGCCTCAAGGCGATCCGCTCGCTGTTCGAGCGCCAGCGGGTGGCCGGCGGCTCGGTCGGGACCGCCGACCTGATCGGGGTGGCGGTGGAGGGGACCGACGCCAACGCCCAGGTCTTCCAGGTCCGCGACGGCATCCTCGCCGAGCGCCAGAGCTTCTACCTCGACAACCAGGCCGAGCGCGAGCCGGCGGAGGTCGCCGAGGAGTTCATCGGCCAGTACTACTCGGCCTCGCCGGCGATGCCGCCGATGATCGTCGTCGGCCCCTACCTGCGCGAGCGGGCGGGGGTGCTGGCGGAGGCGCTGAGCGAGCGCCGCGGCTCCCCGGTCGAGGTGCGGGCGGCCGAGCGCGGCGACAAGCGGCGGCTGCGCGAGCTGGCCGAGCGCAACGCCCGCCTCGCCCTCGACCAGGACCGGCTGCGCCGCGAGCACCGGCGGGCGCGCCGGGTCGAGTCGCTGGCCTCGCTGCGCGAGGTGCTGGGGATGGAGGAGCTGCCGGTGCGGATCGAGGGCTTCGACATCTCCAACCTCGGCGGCGAGCACACCGTCGCCTCGATGGTCGTCTTCGAGGGCGG
>JBBDYP010000099.1:0-1651 GCA_040900615.1 Solirubrobacterales bacterium
GGCGGTCGGAGGTGTCGTAGTCGGTGGAGACGGTCTCCGGGTTGCAGTTGACCATCACCGCGTCGCGGCCCAGCTCGCGGGCGGTCATCGCCGCGTGGACGCAGCAGTAGTCGAACTCGATCCCCTGGCCGATCCGGTTCGGGCCGGCGCCGAGGATGACGACCGAGTCGCGCTCTCCGCGGCGCACCTCCGAGGCCGGCGGCGTGCCGTCGGCACGGTCGCGCTCGTGTCCCGAGTAGTAGTAGGGCGTGGCAGCCTCGAACTCCGCCGCGCAGGTGTCGACCGCCTTGTAGGTGCGGGTCAGCCCCTCGGTCCCGTCGCCCTCGCGGGCGAGGGCCTCCAGCTCGCGCAGGAACCAGCGGTCGACCAGGCAGCTCTCGTGCACGGCATCGACGTCGATGCCGCGGCGGAAGGCCTCCAGCACCAGGTCGAAGCGCTCGGCGCAGGGCACCGCGATCGCCGCCAGCAGCTCCTCGTCAGAAGCCGGCGCCTCCGGGGTCGAGTCGAGCTCGCGCGAGCGCATCGCCTTGGCGAAGGACTCGCGGAAGGTGCGGCCGATCGCCATCGCCTCGCCGACGCTCTGCATGTACGTCGAGAGGCGGCCCTCGGAGCCGGGGAACTTCTCGAAGGCGAAGCGCGGGACCTTGGTGACGACGTAGTCGATCGTCGGCTCGAAGCAGGCCATCGTCTTTTGGGTGATGTCGTTGGGGATCTCCTCCAGGGCGTAGCCGACCGCCAGCTTCGCCGCCATCTTCGCGATCGGGAAGCCGGTTGCCTTGGAGGCGAGGGCGGAGGAGCGCGAGACCCTGGGGTTCATCTCGATCACGACGATCTCGCCGCTGTCCGGATTGACCGCGAACTGGACGTTGGAGCCCCCGGTTTCCACCCCGATCGCCCGGATCACCTTGATCGCCTGGTCGCGCAGGTCCTGGTAGAGCGGGTCGGTCAGCGTCTGCGCCGGCGCCACCGTGACCGAGTCGCCGGTGTGGACGCCCATCGGGTCGACGTTCTCGATCGAGCAGATGATCACGACGTTGTCGTTGCGGTCCCGCATCACCTCGAGCTCGAACTCGCCCCAGCCGATCACCGACTCCTCGACCAGCACCTGGTTGATCGGGCTCGCCGCCAGGCCCTCGGAGACGACCTGGCGCAGCTCGGTCTCGGTGCGGCCGATGCCGCCGCCCTGGCCACCCATGGTGAAGGCGGGCCGGACGATCGCCGGCAGCGAGATGCGTCCCTCCGAGAGCGCCTCCTCGGCCTCGCCAAGGCTCTCGACGGTGATCGACCAGGGGATCCGCAGGCCGGCCTCGGTCATCGTCGTGCGGAACTCCTCGCGGTCCTCGGCGCGGCGGATCGCCGCGGCGTCGGCGCCGATCAGCTCGACCCCGAAGCGCTCCAGCGTGCCGTCCTCGTGCAGCGCCATCGCCAGGTTCAGCGCGGTCTGACCACCGAGGGTCGGCAGCAGCGCGTCGGGGCGCTCCTTCTCGATGATCTTGGTCACCGGGCCGGGCAGGAGCGGCTCGATGTAGGTGGCGGTGGCGAACTCGGGGTCGGTCATGATCGTCGCCGGGTTGGAGTTGACGAGCACCACCTCGAAGCCCTCCTCGAGCAGCACCTTGCAGGCCTGCACGCCGGAGTAGTCGAACTCGGC
>JBBDYP010000100.1:0-1638 GCA_040900615.1 Solirubrobacterales bacterium
TCTCCAACCTCGGCGGCGAGCACACCGTCGCCTCGATGGTCGTCTTCGAGGGCGGCGCTCCGAAGAAGTCCGACTACAGGCGCTTCAAGGTGCGCGGCGAGACCAGGGCCGACGGCAACGGCGGCCCCGACGACTTCGCCTCGATGGAGGAGGTGCTCTCCAGGCGCCTCAACCGCCACCTCGAGCAGGCCGACCTCTCGCCCCACGACGGCAAGCGCGACGACAGCTTCGCCTCGCTGCCGTCGCTGATCCTGATCGACGGCGGCAAGGGCCAGCTCGCGGCCGGGATGCGGGCGCTGCGGCCCTTCGCCGAGCGCGGCGTCACCGTCGTCAGCCTCGCCAAGCGGCTGGAGGAGGTCTACGTCCCCGGCCGCGCCGCGCCGCTGGACCTCCCCTCCGACTCCGAAGCCTCGAAGCTGCTGCAGCGGGTCCGCGACGAGGCGCACCGCTTCGCGATCGAGCACCACCGCGGCCGCCGCGACCGGGCGATGACCGGCTCGGTGCTGGACGAGCTGAGGGGGATCGGGCCCGCCCGCAAGCGGGCGCTGCTCCAGTATTTCGGCTCTCCAGAGCGGTTCCTCGCCGCCACTCGCGAGGAGCTCGAGGCGGTGCCCGGCCTGCCTGGCAAAGTAGGCCGCGAGATCCACGAGCAGCTGAACAGAACTGGCTGAGAGGCGATGGCGAACGGCAGGGTGACCCTGGTCGTCATCACCGGCCACTCCGGGGCCGGGAAGTCGGAGGCGATCGCCGCCTTCGAGGACGGCGGCTACTTCTGCGTCGACAACCTGCCGCCGCGGATGATCGACAGCCTCGGCGAGCTGTTCCGCCACGAGGGCAGCGGGGTGGAGCGCGCCGCCGTCGTTTCCGACGTGCGCGGCGGCGAGTATTTCGACGACCTGCTGGCGGTGCTCGACGACCTCGAGGCCGGCGGCCTGAAGCCGATGGTCCTCTTCCTCGAGGCCGACGAGGAGACGCTGCTCGATCGTTACAAGGAGACCCGCCGCCGCCACCCGCTGGCCCCGGAAGGGCGGATAGTCGACGGGATCCGGGCCGAGCGCGCCATGCTGGCGCCGCTGCGCGAGCGTGCCGACGTGGTGATGGACACCAGCGACCTGACCGGGGCCGAGCTGCGACGGCGAATTACCGAGGAGATGCTGGGTCGCGAGGAGGGCGGCAAGCTCGCGCTCACCCTGCTCACCTTCGGCTTCAAGAACGGGCCGCCGCGCGACGCCGACCTCACCCTCGACGTCCGCTTCCTGCCCAACCCCCACTACGTCGACGAGCTGCGGCCGCTGACCGGGCACGACGAGCAGGTGCGCGCCTACGTCGAGTCGGGGACCCAGGCGGGGGAGTTCTACGGGCGGCTGCTGCCGCTGCTCGAGTTCCTCGTCCCCGCCTACGTCACCGAGGGCAAGAGCCACCTGACGATCGCGATCGGCTGCACCGGCGGCCGCCACCGCTCCGTCACCGTCGCCGACCGCATCCGCCGCGACCTGGCCGCGCGCGAGGACGTGATCATCCGCGTCAAGCACCGTGACGTGGACCTCGACTGACTGCCGACGGGTGCGGAGCGCCGGGCCAGGGGAGCCGATGCCCCTCCGCGGGAATCGAGGGTCGCACGGCCTGACGGCGGCGGGC
>JBBDYP010000101.1:0-10907 GCA_040900615.1 Solirubrobacterales bacterium
ACCGCCAAGGACGCCGAGGTCGACAAGGTGGTCGGGCTCGAGGTCGGCGCCGACGACTACGTCACCAAGCCCTTCTCCGTCCGCGAGCTGCTCGGCCGCGTTCGTGCCCAGCTCCGCCGTCGCGAACTCGACCGCTCGCCGCTCGCCCAGGCGGTGAAGATCGAGGCCGGTCCGGTCTCGATCGACCTCGTCCGCCACGTCGCCACCGTTCGCGGCCTGCCGGTCAACCTGACCCGATCGGAGTTCCAGCTGCTGCGGCTGCTGGTCGGGCGTCCGGGTGAGGTCTTCGGCCGCGCCCAGATCATGGAGGAGCTGTGGCAGACCGAGTTCGACGGCGACGAGCGCGCCTGTGACGTCCACATCTCCAACCTGCGCCAGAAGGTCGAGCGCGACCCCCAGCGCCCGGAGCTGGTGCTGACGGTGCGCGGCGTCGGCTACAAGTTCAACGCCGAAAGCGCTTAGTGACCATCCGAAAACCCCACGCACGCCTGGCGGCGGCGGACACACTTCGCGGGGCGGCGTCCTCGGTCGGCCAAATGGCGCTGCCATTCGGCCTCCCTGCGTCCTGGCCCCGCTCGGTCCGGCGCTCGCCAGGCGCACACGCGAGTTTTCGGATAGTCACTTAGCTCAGCGCTCGAGCGTCCGCCGCAGCCTGCCGAGGCGGTTGTCCCAGTCGGCCCCCACCGCGGCGATCCAGGCCGCCGCCTCGGCCAGGGGCCGCGCCTCCAACTCGAACTGCGTCTCGCGGCCGTGCCGGCGCCGGCTCACAAGGCCCGCCTCGTCCAGAGTCGCCAGGTGCTTGGCGACCGCCTGGCGGCTGATCGGCAGCGCCGAGGCGAGACCGGTGGCCGTGGCGCCCGGGCCGGCGGCCAGGGCCTCGATCAGGTGGCGCCGGGTCGGGTCGGCCAGGGCGGCGAAGACGGCGCCGACCGCGGCGTCGCGCGATGCCCCCCCGGCCGCTCCCGCGCTCGCGCTCAGGTCGGCCATCTCGATCAGGCAAGCACGAGGCGGCCGAGCGCCAACCGCAGCGAGGCGAGGCGCGGCGTCCAGCCGGCCGCGAGCAGCGGCGAGGCGGTGAAGCCCCGGCCGGTCTCGATCACGGTCAGGCGGGTGCCGCCGGCGACGGCGTCGACGATGAGCTCGACCCGGCTCGGCTCCGATCCCTCGCGCTGCGACTCGAAGGCCAGTCGTTCCGCCTCCTCGACCAGATCCACCTCGTCGGTCACCGCCTCCCAGACCTCGTGGGGAGGCGCGTCGAGGACGATCGATCGCTTTACCGTGTGTGGTAGTTTGAACACGCAACCCTATGGTTGCAGATCAATCCCCGGAATGGAGGCCCAATTGCCACTGGTACCGATGGTCGTAGAGCAGACCGCTCGCGGCGAGCGCTCCTTCGACATCTACAGCCGCCTGCTGGCGCAGCGCATCGTCTTCCTCGGGGAACCGGTGACGGAGGATCTCGCCAACCTGGTCATCGCCCAGCTGCTGCACCTCGAGTCCGACGATCCCGAGAAGGACGTCAGCCTCTACATCAACTCTCCCGGCGGGTCCGCCTACGCCGGTCTGGCGATCTACGACACGATGCAGTTCATCAAGCCCGACGTGCAGACCATCTGTTACGGGATCGCGATGTCGGCGGGTTCGCTGATCCTCACCGGCGGCGCCAAAGGCAAACGGATGGCGCTGCCCAACAGCCGCATCCTCATCCACCAGCCGAGTGGCGGCTTCGAAGGCCAGTCGACCGACATCGAGATCCACGCCAAGGAGATCCTCAAGCTGCGCGAGCGCCTCGACGCGATCTACGTGACCCACACGGGCCAGTCGAAGGAGCAGATCCACGAGGACATGGAACGCGACAAGTTCTTCACCCCCGACGCGGCAGTCGAGTACGGGCTGATCGATCGCGTGATCGAGTCGCACGAGTTCAAACAGACCCCGGTCGGCTTCCGCGAGAACGGCCAGGGCTGAGCCCTAGTCGCGAGCGCTTCGGACTTTGACCCCACCGGGGTGGGGCGAAAGTCGGAAGCGCTCCCAGAGCTAGGAATCGCCGAGCCGGTGCCAGGTCCAGAGGCCGGCGATCGCGAGCGTCGCTCGGCGGGCAAGGGGGTCGATCCGTCGCCTTCGTCGGACCATCGGTCCCAATCTACCCCTCCCGCATCGATCGGCCGAAGGATTTTGGTGCCTATAGGCACACCAAACCTTCGGTGAGGAGTCATCATCGGCCCATGGCAGAGGGCGACACCATCCTGCGCCTCTCGCGGCGCATCGACGCCGCGCTCGCGGGCCAGGCGATCGCGACTTCCGCCCCCAACCCGCGCGGGCGCGCCGCCGGCGTCGAGCGGCTCGACGGCAGGCGGCTCGACGGCGCCGAGGCTCGCGGCAAGCACCTGCTGCTGCATTTCGGCGACCTCGTCCTGCACAGCCATCTTGGGATGAGCGGCAGCTGGCACGTCTACCGGCGCGCGGCGGCCTGGCGGAGGCCACGATCCTCGGCCTGGGCGGTGCTGGCGGGCGAGCAGCAGGAGGCGGTCCAGTTCGGCGGTCCCGCCCTGCGGCTCCTGTCCGCGGAGCGGCTGCGCCGCGACCCCCAGCTGGCGCGCCTCGGTCCCGACATCCTCGCCCCGGACTTCGACCCGGCACCGGTGGTGGCGTCGCTGCGTGCCGAGCCGACCCGCGGCGTCGGCGATGCGCTTCTCGACCAGAGCCTCGTGGCCGGGATCGGCAACATCTTCAAGAGCGAGGGCTGCTTCGCTGCGCGGGTGGATCCCTGGCGAGCGATCGGCGACCTCGGCGACGAGGAGCTCCGCGCCGTCCTCGAGGCCACCCGCAAGGAGATGCAGGAGGCCGCGGCCAGCGGCCGCCACAACCCCGCCGTCTACCGCCGCCACGGTCCCTGTCGGTGCTGCGGGGGCCGGGTCGCCTCGCGCGGCCAGGGCGACGCCAACCGCACCACCTACTGGTGCCCAGACTGCCAGCGGTGAGAAGGCGCGCGCGCCGCCGAGCCGCGGCCCCGCCTGTCCGCCCGCGGTCCTACTACGTGGTGGCCGGGGTCGCCCTGGACGAGGAGATGGAGAGGCTGCGAGCGATGGCGGTATTCGCGGACGGCCCGCTCGCAGCGAAAGAGCCGCAGCTCAAGGTGCGCCGGGCCCGCAGCCGCCCGAACCGCCTCGGCTTCGCCGTGCCGAGCCAGTTTCGCCTCTCCGCTACCGCTTACCCCGGAATCCGCCCGGGCGACGTCCTCGAGACCCTCCTCCACGAGCTGGTCCACCTCCACGTCGGTCGCGCCGCCGAAGCCCACGCCTGGCACGGCCCGACTTTCAAGCTGACCCTCGCCCAGGCGATGCGCGAGGCCTACGGCGTCACGATTGCGATCCCCCGCGCGACCCTGCACGGCCCATACGCCGAGGCGATCGAGCGCACGCTGGCCGCGTTGGCGGCATAGCGGGAGCGGGCGATTCCCCGGCTATCCTGGCCGGATGCCGAACGCGGATGCGCGAGAGAGGCTGTTCGAGGCTGCCACCCGCGCCAAGGCCGCCGAAGCCCGTGGCGACGACCCGAAGGCGGGCGAGGAATGGCGCCGCTACCGCCTGATCGAGGACGCCAACCGCGATCCCGACGAGTTGCTGGCGGAAGGGATCGCCCTCTCCGAGCAGGCCATCGAGCTTGCGGCCGAAGCTCGGTGACCGGCTTCGGCCAGATCCTCGAAGACCTGAACGGCGCCGGAGTGCGCTATGTCTTGATCGGCGGCATAGCCCTGATCCGTCACGGAGTCGTGCGTGCGACCCGCGACGTCGACGCCGTCTTCGATCCGGATCCCGCGAACCTCGACCGCATCCGCTCGCTGGCGGCGAAATGGGACGCGACTCTCCCCGACGGCTCTCCAATTCCAGAGGGGGGGATCTCAGCGGATCGCAGCATCGATCTGAGGACGGCGCATGGCGAACTCGATCTCGTCTCGGAGAAGATCGCAGCCGTCCCGTTTCAGGATCTGTTGGCGCGGGCCGAAACCCGGCGCGTCGACGGCGTCGAGGCACCTATCTGCTCGCTGCCGGACCTGGTGGCGATGAAGCGAGCGGTCGGCCGTGAGAGAGATCTCGTCGACCTGGCCGACCTGGAAGCCGCTCACGGGAGCCTGCCGGACCGCGGCAAATAGGTGGGCGGGAAGCGCCAGGACCCAGAGCACGCCACAGGCGAGCAGCCCTGCCCTCACCGTCGCCCGCGCAACCCCTGGGGGAAAGGTCCCTGCCCGATCAAGCAGGGAGCGAGAATAAGGCCGCCCCTGCGTGAGCCCTTCGCGCCTGCGACGAGAAGCTGACCGCTCGGGCAGGGCTACTCCAACAGCCGCCCCGGCGGCACCTCGACGGCCGCTGCAAGCCGCAGCAGCGTAGAGACTTTCGGATCGCGTTTGCCAGCCTCGATCCGGCTGACCTCAGTTGCGTGGACGCCGCTGCGCTCGGCGAGACGGGGCCGATCTCGATCTCTCACACTGGCGGCCGAGACCGGCCCCGCTCGGCTGCGCTAGGCAGCCTTGTAGATCATGTGCATCACCTGAACAGGCGGCGTTTTCTTGACCTTCATCGGCTCTCACCCCCCTCCATGAATCAGCCCGGCGGGAGCCGCCAGGAGGAAGGCCGATGCTAAGGAAAATCCGAGCATCGTTCATTTCGTGAGCGACGTGGATTCCGTGTGTTGGGAGAATCCTTATGCTCGGCGACTACTGAGTAACCAGAGTCTTCGAGCGGAGAGGAGGCCGTAGGTGGAGGCAAAGACGGGCCGGCCCGGTCAACGTAAAAAGAGCATCGAGGAAGTGGTCGGCTACGCCGTGAGCCACCGCATCCGCGTCCACATCCTCATCGTTCTCAACGAAGGCACGTACACGGCGGCGCAGATCGCGCAGATCATCGGCGAGCCGCTGAACAATGTGTCCAACCACATCCGGGAACTGGTCGACGCAGGTTCCATTGAACTCGCCAAAACCGAGCCGAAAGGCAACGTCCTCCAGCACTTCTACCGGGCGGTCGAAATGCCGTTCTACTCGCAGGAGGAAGCTGAAGCGATGACCCCCGAGCAGCGCCAGGTAACCGCGGGGCTAGTCGTCCAGTCGGCTTCCGCGGAGGTCATGGCTGCACTCTGGGCCGGGAAGCTGGCCGACCCGCGCACCTGTCTCGCCTGGGACTGGTTCAACGTGGACGAGCAGGGCCGCGAAGACATAGAGGCCGAGCAGAAACGGTCGTGGGAACGAATCCAGGAGATCGAGGCCGAAGCCACCAACCGCCGCGCCGAGTCGGGCGAGGAGGCCCAGTCGATGCTCGTCACCCTGTTCGGGTACGAGCGCGCTCGGAAGGCACACAAGTTTCCTCCCTCATGAAACGGTGACCGACGTTCATCGTGCGATTGACGGTCTCGTTTCGATTTGGAACGGTGGAGTAGTCAGCCGACGCCGACCGTCTTGCGCGACGCAGGGGGGACGGTCACCCGCCCAGCGCCCCAGGGCGATGGGCGTACTCCCAAACCTCCGGCGCTCTGGGGACTGCCGGGGTCGGTAGCGAAGATGAACCCGATTTCCTCACACGCCACCCCACCGAGTTGCCGCCCGTCCCTGGCCGAGCGGGAGGCATGACGATGGAGGGGGACGAGCCGTCATTTGACTGGGACGAGCTCGTCCCCCGCATCGTTCACCCGCTGAAGGTGGCGATCATCGAAGCGCTGCTTTGGATCGACACTCCCCTGTCGGCGTCGGAACTGGACAAGGTCTTGGGCGGCAGGTTCGGCATTTCGCTGGTCTCTTACCACGTCACGAAACTGGCAGAGGCCGAAGCGATCACGAAGGTCGGGGAGCGGCCGGTGCGCGGCGCGTTGCAGACGTTCTACTTCTTTCCCGGCCAGGAATGGGCGAGCCGCGCTCTCCGCTTCTCCGCATGACCATCGCCATCACGCCCGAGCAGCGCGACGCGCTGTATGACCAATTCTGATCCACCTCAGCGGGATCGGCGACGTGTGGCTGGCGGTCTGCGCCGAGAACTACGAGACGGCTGACCGCCTGGGTCGCGAATACTCCGATGAGCTGCGCTTGGTCTTGGACGACCTGGGCTGGGGCGACGGACCCGACGGGACCGTCGAGTTGACGACGCCGCCCGACGTATTTCGCCGAGTGTTCCCTGGCGCCGTGATCCTAGTGACCCGAGTCGTCAGTTCGCAGGCATAACGCCCGATAGACGAGTCCGGGGGGGGGTGGGCTTTTCGGTCGACGGGCGGAGGGCACACGCAGCCGACATTGACCCCACCCCAGTGTGGTGAATGTCGGAAGCGCCGCCGAGCCCACATGGGAGAGCGAGGCGCCAGGCGGGCCGGGATGGCAGCGGATCAACGACTCAGGTCACTAGTCGCGGGCGGGTACAGCGCCTATCGAAGCCGACGCCCGGACTTGAACCGGGGACCCCTTCATTACGAATGAAGTGCTCTACCAACTGAGCTACGCCGGCGTGGAGGTCATTCTAGGAGGGATCGCGCCGCGGTTCCGTCGCGCCTGGGCTCGATGATCTGCGGATGGCCAGAGAGAGGGTGGCGAAGCGGCGGGAGGGGAACGAGATCGAGTTCTCGCGGATCGTCGCCTTCAGCGACGGGGTCTTCGCGATCGCGATCACCCTGCTGGTGCTGAACCTCGGGATCGCCAAGGGGTTGGCCGGCGGCGAAGTTGCGGGCGCGATCTGGGATCAGCGCGAACACCTCCTCGCCTACGCGATCAGCTTCGCCGTGATCGGGCGCTTCTGGCTCGTCCATCATCGGTTCTTCGGCGAAGTGACCGCCTTCGACGCCAGGCTGATCGCCCTCAACCTCCTCTACCTCGGCTGGATTGTCCTGATCCCCTTCAGCAGCGAGGTGCTGGGCGAGTACGGCGGGGAGTCGGCGGCGGTGGTGCTCTACTCGGCCAATCTCCTCGGGGTGGTGCTGATCGGGATGCTGATGGCGGCCGATGCCCACCGCGCCGGGCTCACCTCGATCGACAACGCCGCTCACCGGGAATCGCGCATCCGCTCCATCTACATCGGCTCCGTCTTCCTGCTCTCCATCCCGGTCGCCTTCGTGGCCCCCGGCATCGCCCCGTACATGTGGCTGGCCCTCTTCTTCGATCCCGCCGGCCGCCTCGCCGCCCGCAAGGAGCGCTAGCGCCTGACGGTGAAGGCGACGGACTCGCTCGGCCGGGCGCAGCTGACGACCAGGCCCCGGTCCGTCCTGACGCTGAGGCAGCGGTACGGCCCAGCGGCGCAGCTCGACCTCGACGCGCCCTTCGGCGGGGCGCAGGAGCGGCTGCGCTGCCAGCTGAACATCACCCGCCGTCCCAGCTCGCAGGAGATGCCGGTGACGCGCAGCGCCCTGACGTCTACCGCGTGGGCGTCGCAGCTGTGGGCCGAGGCGCCGACAGGGGCCGCCGACCCGTTCGCCTTCGGCGCCGCCGTCGAATCGGTCGAGCTCGAGCCGTCCTCGGACGAGCCGCCGCACCCGGCCAGCGGCGCGGCGGCGATGAGTGCGATTGCAATCGGGGTGGCGAGCCGCATCGGTTCGCCACCAAACCTACCCGCCGGCTGTCTCCTTCATCGGCCGGGCCGGCTGCAGGTGGCCGCAGACGGGGCAGTCGGGCTCGGGCACGACGTCCTCGCGTTTCAGCTCCATCGTCCGCAGGTCGTAGATGTGGGCGACCCCCAGCGTCGAGGGCTCGCTCAGGCCCGTCAGCAGGTGCATCACCTCCATCCCCACCTGACCGCCGATCAACCCGCAGGCCGGGCCCAGCGTCGCCGCCGGCGTCGGCTGCGCCCGCCGCTGCTCGACGGCCACGTCGAAGAGCGGGTATTCGCGCCGGTAGGCGGTCTCCTGGCAGGCGAAGCAGCCGGTCTGGCCCGGCACGTAGAGCGGCCCGACCCTGGCGATCGGCGGGAAGTGGCTCATCGTGATGTAGGGGATGCCGGCCTCGAAGCAGGCGGAGTTGCACCAGCGCTCGATGTCGTGGGCGGGCCAGTCGGCGGCATCGACGACGACGTCGGCGCCGGCGATGAAGTCGGCGATCTCGACCTGGCTCTCCAGTCGCCGCGCGGTGGAGGTGACCCGCATAGCCGAGTTGAACGCCCGCAGTCGCGCCGTCGCCGCCTCCACCTTGAGCAGGCCGATGTCGGCCTCGGTGTAGAGGATCTGGCGGTTGAGGTTGCTGGCCTCGACCCGATCGCCGTCGATCAGCCACATCTCGCCGACCCCGCAGCAGGCGAGCGCCCACGCCGCCCAGCCCCCGAGGCCGCCGACGCCCAGCACCGCGATCTTCGCCTCGCGCAGCCGCCGCTGGCACTCCGACGGGGTGAGGCCGCCGGTCCCGACGTCGCTGAAGTAGCGCAGCTGGCGATCGAAGCGCGCCAGCTCGCCGGCGGCGAGCAGATCGTCGTCGGCCGCGTCCTCGACGACTTCCAGCTCCTGCAGCTTGGAGATCAGATCGCCAACCGCCTTCTCGCCGAACTCCTCGTGCAGCTGCTCGAGTGTGTGCTCCCCGTCGAGCGCCGCCAGCAACCGCCTGTCCTCCTCGTCCGGCTTCTCGATCCGGATGTCGTTTTCGGCACTCGGGCGGAGCAGGTAGACGTCGCCGTCCGGCGACCCGATCGGCTCCGTGGTGCGCTTGATACGTGGACGAATCACCAGTCCTGACCCCCCATATGAGATGGCCGCGGGCCCGCTCTCGAGAAGGCCCGCGCTGTTTGCTGGAGACCAGCAAAGTGGTAGAGATAGTTCCGATGATCGAAAGTCCTGCCGCAAGTTCCGGAGCGCGCGGCACCCTGCACCCCGTGCCCGGTTAGCCAGCCAGCTCCCGCGCTCGCGCGAACGCGGCGTCGATCATCGGCACGGTCAGCCTGCCGGTGAAGGTGTTCTGCTGGCTCGGGTGGTAGCACCCGACCAGCTTCCAGCGCCCCAGGTCCGCCTCGGCGCCGTGGCCGAAGCGGGGCTTTGGCCGGGGAACCTCGGTCCCGAGGGCGCGGGCGGCGCGCAGCACGCCGTCCCAGGCGAAGGAGCCGAGAGCGACGATGACGTGGCAGCGATCGAGCAGCTCCAGCTCGCGCTCGAGATAGGGGAGGCAGTTGTCCCGCTCCTGCGTCGTCGGCCGGTTGGCCGGCGGCGGGCAGCGCACCACGGCGGTGACGTAGGCGTCGCGCAGCCGCAGCGCGTCTCCGCGCCGCTCCGACTCGGCCCGGTTGGCGTACCCGGCCCGGTGCAGGGCCGCGTAGAGCCATTCGCCGGAGCGGTCGCCGGTGAACATCCGCCCGGTCCGGTTGCCGCCGTGGGCGGCAGGCGCCAGGCCGACGACCGCTACTCGCGCCGCCGGGTCGCCGAACCCGTCGAGCGGCCGGGCCCAGTAGTCCTCGCCGCGGTAACGGCGCGGCGGGTCGGCGGCGCTGGCCTCGCGCCACTGGACCAGCCGCGGGCAGCGCCGGCAGGCGTGCACGGTGGCGGCCAGCTCCGCAAGCGCGTCGCCGCCCCCAGAGCTCATAGGCTTCGGCGTCTTCTCCATGGCACCGAACCGAATCATGCGAGGCGGCGCCGTGCGCCGCGGTCTGCTCGTCGCCGTCGCTGGCTTGGCGCTGGCCGCCCTCGGCGCCTGCGGCAGCGGCGGCGGTAAGACGACCACCGCCGTACCCGACAAGGAGGCCGACGCCGAGATCCTCAACGGGATCCTCGCCGGCCAGGTCGCGGCGGTCGGCGCCTACGATCGGAGCCTGCGGGCACTGGGCGGCCCGGACCTCGCCGTCGCCCGCGAGTTCCGCGCCCAGGAACAGGAACACATCGACGCGATCGTCAAGGCCCTTCGCGGCCTCGGCGCCGAGGCGGAACCCGCGCCCGAAGAGATCGAGGCGGAGGGGCTGAAGACCGAGGCCGACCACCTCGCCTTCCTCTACGAAGTCGAAAGCGCCACGATCGACGCCGAGCTCAGTGCCATCTCCAAGCTCACCGGCTCTTGGCCCCGGTCCCTGCTCGCCACGATCGTCGCCAACCAGGCCCAGCACCTGGTCCTCCTGCGCCGCGCCCTCGGCGCCAAGCCGCTGGAGACCGTGCCAGTCCCGTTCGAGAACGGGACTGTGCCCGCTCCGTAAGCGATGATTGCCCGATGACGGGACCCCTCGATGGAGGAGAGTGAGCGGGGATGTTCCCGCTCAACCTGCCCAACGCCCTCACCCTGCTGCGCATCCTGGCGGTGCCCGTGGTCGTCGTCGCGCTGCTGGGGGAGAGCTCCAACGGCGACGCTCTCGCCGCCGCAGTGTTTGCCCTGGCGGCGCTGACCGACGGGCTCGACGGCTACTTCGCCCGCTCCCGCGGCGCGGTCACCACCTTCGGCAAGCTGATGGACCCGCTCGCCGACAAGCTGCTGGTCACGGCGGCGCTGGTCTCGCTGGTCTCGCTCAACCGGCTCGAAGCCTGGGTGGCGATGGTGATCATCGCCCGCGAGATCGCCGTCACCGGGCTGCGCACCATCGCCGCCGAGCGCGGCATCGTGATCGCCGCCAGCTGGCTCGGCAAGGTGAAGACCGTGCTTCAGATCGCCGCCGTGATCGCCCTGATCGCCACCAACCCGGCGCCGGCCTGGGTCGACGTGCTCGTCTACGTGGCGCTGGCGGCGACCGTGCTCAGCGGCGCCGATTATTTCTTCGGCCTGCGCCGGCGCATCGAAGAGGAGCAGAAAGAGCGGGCCGGCGCGAAGACCCGGCCCGTCGGCTAGCAGGCCGGGGCCTCCAGCCACTCCCGCATCGTCAGGTGACGTGCCTGGTGCTCGCCGCTGGCCAGCTCGGCCCGCAGCTCGCCCAGGGTCCCGTAGCGCTCTGCGACGACGTTGTGGCGGTGGATCGTCTCCAGGTTCTCCTGGCGCGCCATCACGAAGG
>JBBDYP010000102.1:0-10534 GCA_040900615.1 Solirubrobacterales bacterium
ATGCGAGACAAAACGGCAACTCGGCGGCGTGCCGGGACCAGCTCAGTCGCAGCTTGCGGCCTGAGCTCGTTCGGAGGGGTCGGGTGCCCCTCGGACGAGCGGCCTCCCTGATTTTCGCGGTGCCCACTCGGCGAGAGACGCGGCGTCAGCGGCGAAAATCCCAGCGAGGGAGAGGGGCACCCGACCCCTCCGAACCGCCCAGTTCCCAGCGAGAGCCGCTCAGTCCTCGGCCAGAACGCGAATCGTCCGGCCCTTGCGCGCCGGCTTGAAGTCGACCTTCCCAGCCCGCGTCGCGAAGATCGTGTGATCGCGCCCGATCCCGGTGCCGTCACCGGGCCAGAACTTGGTGCCCCGCTGCCGCACGATGATCTCGCCGCCGCTGACCTGCTGGCCGGCGAAGACCTTGACCCCGAGCATGTTCGGGTTGGATTCGCGCCCGTTGCTGGTGGAGCCGCCACCCTTCTTGTGAGCCATCGCTAGGCCTCCTCTTTCTCAGCGGCTTTTTTCGCGGGCGCTTTTTTCACCGCGGCTTTTTTCTCCGCCGCCGGTTTTTTCGGCGCCGCTTTGCCCGCTTTGATGCTGGTCACCTCGAGCTTGGTCAGCTCGGAGCGGTGGCCGGCGCGGCGGCGGTAGCCCTTCTTGGCCTTGTATTTGAAGACTTTGATCTTCGGCCCGCGCAGGTGCTCGGCCACGGTCGCCTCGACTTTGACCTTCTCCAGCTCCTTCGGCGCCGCGAGGACGTCCGTGTCGCGGAACATCACCGCGCGCAGGGCGACCTTGTCGCCCTCCTTGGCATCGAGGCGATCGACGAGCAGGGACGTGCCCTGCTCGACCTTGTACTGCTTACCACCGGTTTCGACTACTGCGTACATGCTCAGCTCACTCGTCCTCGCTGCCTTGTTTGGCGCGCGAACGCCCCCGACCGCCCCTGCGGCCGCGACTGCGTTTACGCGAAGGAGCGCCGGATTCTAGCTCGGAGCCGTTTTCCTCGCCGCCCCCGGCGCCGTTCGGGGAGTCGGTGCCCAGCAGGGAGGCGATCGCGGCCGAGCGCTCGACCTCGTCGATCCGCACCAGCTTGCGCTCGCCGACGTAGCGACCGCCGCCGGTGACGCTGACGATGTAGGAGTCGATCCGGGCGACCGCGTCGTCGGCGTTGTACATGTGCGGCTCGTCGATCTTGACCAGGACCTCCTCGCCGACCTTGAACGGCAGCGCCCGCTCCTCGATCTCCTCGCGGCTGCCGGACTCGATCAGCTCGAAGGTGTCGATCGCCAGCGCGTCCCCGCCCTCGAAGTGGAACTGCTTGCCGGTCTCCTCCTCCAGCTCGATCAGGCCGCTGTCGGAATCGGTCAGCTCGGCCGCCACCTTGGGGTTGACGCGGACCAGGAAGGCGTCGTTGTCGGGATGCTCGGCGGCGATGTCGCGCATCTTGCGCAGACCCTCGAGGGCCACGGTCTCGGCCGAGAGCACGACGCCCTCGCCGTCACAGGTGGGACACGGCGCGGTGAGGATCTCCCGCACTCCGTCGGTGACGTTCTGGCGCGTCATCTCGACCAGGCCCAGTGGCGAGACCTCCACCACATAGCTCTTCGACTTGTCGGCGTCGAGCGCTTTGCGCATCGTCTTCAGCACCTTGTCGCGGTTGCTGGCGCGGGCCATGTCGATGAAGTCGATGACGATGATGCCGCCGATGTCGCGCAGCCGCAGCTGCCGCACGGCCTCCTCGGCCGCCTCGGTGTTGACCTTGGTGATCGTCTCCTCGAGGCCGCCTTT
This sequence comes from Solirubrobacterales bacterium, assembly GCA_040900615.1. Taxonomy (GTDB): domain Bacteria; phylum Actinomycetota; class Thermoleophilia; order Solirubrobacterales; family 70-9; genus VAYN01. The sequence goes on from JBBDYP010000102.1 coordinate 1,774, forward strand.
GCCGCGGCCGGTGAAGCTGCCGCTGTTGACGTCGATCACGGTCAGGGCCTCGGCGTAGTCGATCACCAGGTAGCCGCCGGAGGGCAGGTCGACCCGCCGGCTCAGCGTCGACTCGATCTCCTCGTCGATCTTCCACTTTTCGAACAGCGGCTTGGAGTCTTTGTAGAGCTCGACCCCGTCGACCAGCTCCGGCGCGGTGCGCTGGAAGAAGCCGGTGACCCGCTCGAACTGCTTCTCGGAGTCGATGATCGCCTTCTCGAACTCGCTGAGGAAGACGTCGCGCAGAACCCGCACCGGCAGGTCCGCCTCCTGGAAGGCGAGCGCCGGCGCCTTGGTCGTCTCGGCGCGCCGCTCCAGCACTTCGTTGAGGCGCTGGAGGTAGCTGATCTCCCGCACGAAGTCCGATTTTTTCGCCCCGTGGGCGGCGGTGCGGACGATCAGGCCGCCGGGTCCCTTGTAGGTGCGATCGACCATCTTGCGCAGGCGGTCGCGCTCGGAGTCCGAGAGGCGCCGGCTGACGCCGACGCCGCTGCCGGTGGGGGCGAAGACGAGGTAGCGGCCGGCGATCGAGACGTTCATCGAGAGCCGGGCGCCCTTCGTCTTCAGCGGGTCCTTGACCACCTGGACGAGGATCTCCTGCCCCGGTTTGATCAGCTCGTTGATGCGGCGGCCGCTGCCGCGACCGCGCTTGGGCGCCTGCTCGCCGCCAGGCAGCACGATCTCGTCGACGTGGAGGAAGCCGTTGCGCTCGAGGCCGATGTCGACGAATGCGGCCTCCATTCCGGGAAGGACGTTGTCGACCTTCCCCTTGTAGATGTTGCCGACGATCGAGCGGCGCCCGCGGCGCTCTATGTACAGCTCGGCCACGTCGGCCTTGCCGCCTTTCTGCTTCGACTCGAGGACGGCCACGCGGGTCTCGCCACGCTCGGCGGACACCAAAATCGTTTTTTTCATTGATTCAGCTCAGTTTCGGTTAGGTACGCACCGCCGGATCCCTCTCTCGAGGCATCACCAGGCGAACCTTCCCTTCTGGCTGAGATGCGCTTGGACGTTGATGCTCTGAAGAACTCCGACCGCCAGGAAGGTAGCGAGCACGGAGGACCCCCCGTAGCTCATCAGCGGTAAGGGGATGCCCGTGATCGGCATGATGCCGAGGTTCATCCCGACGTTGACGGAGACCTGGAACAGCAGCGAGACGGCGATGCCGCCCGCGACCAGGGTCCCGTACGAGTTCTTCGAGAGCGTCACGATCCGCAGCGCCCGCCAGAAGAGCAGGGCGTAAAGGGATAGGACGAACGCGGCGCCCATGAACCCGTAGCGCTCACCGATCACCGCGAAGATGAAGTCGGTGTGCCGCTCGGGAACGAAGTCGAGCCGCGTTTGGGTGGCTCGGTCGCCGCGGCCGGTCGTCTGACCGGACCCGATGGCGACCACTGATTGGTTCTGCTGGTAGCCCGCACCGCTGGCGTGCTCGTCCGGGTGCAGGAAAGAGGTCAGCCTCTGCTCCTGGTAGCCCTTCAGGATCGGGGTCCCCACGGTGGGGGCCACGACGAGGACGAGCGCAATCAACGCGACGAGCGCCGCGCCGATGACTGCGAAGTGCGTCCAGGGGACACCTCCGAAGTACATCACGGCGAGGGTGGCGACCACGAACACCATGGAGGTGCCGAGGTCGGGCTGCAAGAAGACGAGCGCAGCCGGTGCCAGGCCGAGGCAGAGGTAGCGCACCGTGCGCTGCCTCGCAGAGCCCCGCCTGGCGCCATCGATCACGAACCCGGCGAGCGCAAGCACGAGCAGGAGCTTGCCGAGCTCAGATGGCTGAAAGCTGAAGAAGGGAAATTCGAAAGCACGCCGCGAGCCGCGGGCGGCGAAGCCGAAGACGAAGACGAGGGCGACGCCGGCGCAGAGGAAGGTGTAGATGCCAACCCGAAGCTCGCGAAAGCGGGAGTAGTCGATGCGGGTCAGAAGCAGCATCCCGATCAGGCCGAGCACCCCGTAGATCGCCTGCCGGTCGACGAAGTAGCGGGGGCTGCCCGGAACGTCGTGCAGGGTCGCCTCTCCGAGGGTGAAGATGCTGAAGGCGACCAGCCCCACGGCGGCGATCGTCAGCGGCCAGTCCATGTGAGCGAGCCCGAGCCTCTCGGCGATGCCGATGCGGACGGCGAATGGCTCGGGTCGGCTGGTTCTGGTCCTGGTCGCGTACATCTATTCGACGATGCCTTCGCTGCCGCCCACGGAGGACGCCTGCTTTTCGAAATACGCTTCCAGGATCCGCAGCGCCGCCGGCGCCGCGGTTTCGGCTCCGAAGCCGCCGCCCTCGATAGTCACCGCAGTGACGATACGCGGGTTCGGGTACGGAGCGAGGACGATGTACCAGGCCTGGTCGGGATGCGGCAGCCGCTGTGCGGTCCCGGTCTTGCCGGCGACGGGGACCGGGAAGCCGCCGAAGACCGGGTAGGAGGTGCCGGTTGGCATCTGCGCGGAGTCGTGCAGGCCTTCGAGGATCGCGCTGCGGGAGGCGGGGTCGATCTTCACTTTGCGCTTGATCGGCGGGTCGAATTCCTTCAGCACCCGGCCGGCGGCGTCCTCGAGTTCCTTGCCGAGGTGCGGGGTGACGATCTTGCCGCCGTTGCCGAGCGCCGCGTAGGCGATCGCCATCTGCAGCGGGTTGGTCTGCAGGTCGCCCTGCCCGGTCGCCAGCTGGATGTTGTCGCCGACGGCCCAGGGCCGTTCGGTTTCCCCTGCCTCGAAGAGGTCGTCGCGCCATTCCTCGCTCGGCACCAGGCCTTCGGACTCGCCCGGCAGGTCGATCCCGGTCGAGCGCGCGATCCCCAGCCGGCTTGCCCATTCCTGCAGCTGATCGGTCTGGTTCATCTCGCGGCCGAGTTCGTAGAAGAAGACGTCGGAGGAGACCTGCAGGGCCGGGACCAGGGTCAGCGGCCCGTAGGAGACGCCGCCGGCGTTCTGGAAGCGCTGGCCGGCGATTTCGATCGAGCCGGCGTCGTTGATCGTCGTCCCCGGCGTGATCACGCCCCCTTCCAGCGCCGCCAGCGCCGTGATCATCTTGAAGGTCGATCCCGTCGGGTAATAGCTTTCGGTCGCGCGGTCGGTCAGCGGCGCGAGTTCTTCGTCGCCGTAATAGGAGTCGTATTCGGCCTGGGTTATCGGCCGCGCTAGGTCGGAGGGATCGTAGGTCGGGAAGGAGCCGAGGCCGAGGACTTCGCCGTTGTGGACGTCCATCGTCACGAAGGCCCCCGGCAGCCCGTAGGAGGCGAGCGAGGCTTCGCCGGCGGCCTGGACGTCGGGGTCGAGCGAAAGCTTGAGGTTGCTGCCGGGGGTCGGTGACTGTGAGACCAGCTGCCCGCCCGGGGTCGGCTGCCCCAGCGCGTTGACCTGGACCTTGGTCAGCCCCGGCTGGCCGCGCAGGAAACGGTCGTAGCTGTACTCGACCCCGCCCTTGCCGACCTCGTCGCCCGGTTCCAGGCTCTTGTACGGCGCTTCCTTCAGCTCTTCTCCGGAGACCTCGCCGACGCTGCCGAGGACGTGGGCGGCGCGGCTTTCGTCCGGGTAGGCGCGGACGAAGACGCGCTGGACCGCGACGCCGGGGAAGCGGCGCTGGTTCTCTTCCAGGTAGTAGACGAGGTCATAGCCGACGTCCCGCCGCAGGGTCACCGGCGCCCCGGCCGCGACTTCTTCCCCTTCGCGAATCGTCCGCCTCACCTTTTTCAGCGACATCTGGGCGAGCTCGCCGATCTGGGACAGCTCGGCCCGTTCTTCGGCGGGGTCGTCGGGCAGCTTCTGGGTGTTCAGCTGCAGCGCCAGGCTGGTGCGGTTGTCGACCAGGACGTTGCCGTCGCGGTCGAGGATGTCGCCGCGCGGGGCGATCACCTTGTACTCGCGGGTGCGGTTGTTCTTCGCCTCGGCCAGGTACTTCTCGCCGTCGAGCACCTGCAGGTTCCAGAGACGGAAGAAGAGGACCGCGAAGAGGGCGACGGCAATGCCGCCGAGGACGGCGATCCGCAGCGAGAGCCTGCTGCCGCGGGGACGATCGTCGGAGCGCAGGTACATGCCCCTAGGCTCCCAGCACCGTCGGCCGCCTGCGGTGCTGCGCCGCCGGGTCCTCGACCAGGGCCGGACGCAGCGCCCGCCGCAGGCCGAGGTAGATCGGCCAGCCGAGGAAGAACGCGAAGACGCTCTTGATCAGCACGTCGCGGATCACCAGCGCGCTCACCGTCGTGTCCAGCCCCAGCATCAGCTCGACCGCGCCGAAGCCGAGCTCGGCGAAGAGGGTGAGGATCATGCAGAGCAGCGGCGCCACCAGCGGGCTCTGGATCACGAAGCGCTCGCGGAAGAGGCCGGCGAGGTAGCCGGTCGACAGCAGCACCAGCGAGCCGCCCCCCAGCGGCACGATCAGCAGGCAGTCGAGCAGGATGCCGACCGAGAAGCCGGCCACCGCCCCGGTCATCGACCCTCCCAGCAGTCCCAGCGAGACGACCAGCGCCGGCAGCACGTCGGGGCTGGTGTGGAAGAGGGCCACCTGCGAGAAGAAGGAGAGCTGGAGCAGCACGCCGACGACCACGATCGCGACCAGGCGGACGAGGATGTTCGGCGTCAGGATCACCCGCGCGAGCCCCCGGTCAGGACCTGGACCAGGTCGAGGTCGCGCAGGTCGGCGTAGGGGCGCACGTGCACCTGCTGCTGGGCCTCCTGCTCGAGGACCGAGGCGCGGGTGATCTCGCCGATCGGGACGTTGGGCGGGAAGCGGGACTCCAGTCCCTGGGCCCGCCAGCCGGCGGTGACCACGGACTGGCCCTGGCCGACGCGCTTGGTCGAGTCGATGAAATCGAGGATCAGGTCGCCGGGATCGCCGACCATCGGCTTGATCATTCCCTGCGCGCCCGAGGGCACGACCTTGGCGGAGACGGCGCTGGAATGGTCGGCGATCAGCGTCACCTTGGCCGAGTCGCCGGTGACCGCGGAGACGGTGCCGACCAGGCCGTCGCCGTTGACGACGGGGTCGTCGACCTCGATCCCCTCGCCGCTGCCGGCGTCGATCATCACGTCGGAGAACCAGACGGTCGGGGAGCGGGCGATCACCCTTGCCGTAACCGCCTCGTAGCCCGAAGGGATCGCACCGCTGCGGTCGAGCCCGACCAGCTTGCGCAGCTGGGCGTTTTCGGCCAGCGCCGCGTCGGCCCCGACCGCCTGCTTGCGGGCCTCTTCCAGTTCGGCGTGCAGGCGGCTGTTGCGGCCGCGCGCGTCGAAGGTTTCGTCGAACCAGTTGACGAGGTCGCGAGCGGGCTTGAGCGCCCGGTCGGCGACCGACTGGACCGGGCTGAAGACGGTGCTGACCCCGCGCTGCAGGCCGTTTGAGCCGCGCCCGTAGGTCACCGTCAGCAGCGCGAAGGAGCCGACGATCAACAGCGCGAGCACCGCCCTACGGCGGCGTACTTGCTTTCGATACACGTGGGATGCCTAAGTTCTTTGCATTGCATGAGCACCGGCTAGACACGCTGCCGTGCTCCCGAGTGCTTCTTTTCGGCGCGGTGGATCGCCTCGAACTCCTCGAGCGAGATGCCCGAGCCGACCGCTACGCACGTCAACGGCGACTCTGCCAGTTGACAGGGCATCTGGCACTCGTCGCGTAGGCGCTGCTCCAGTCCTTGCAAGAGCGCGCCGCCCCCGGCGAGGGTGATGCCACGGTCCATGATGTCACCCGCGAGCTCGGGAGGAGTTCGGTCGAGCGTCTCCTTGACCGCGTCGACGATGTGGCCGACCGGTTCGTCGAGCGCTTCGCGCACCTCCTCGGAGCCGAGCGTAATCGTCTTCGGCAGGCCGGCGACGAGGTCGCGGCCGCGGATCTCGGTCCGCACCTCCTGCGACAGCTTCGACGCCGATCCCGCCTCCAGCTTCACCTCCTCGGCCGTCTGGGTGCCGATCGCCAGCTTGTAGACCTGCTTGCAGTGGCTGACGATCGCCTCGTCGAGCTCGTCGCCGCCGACCCGGATCGACTGCGAGACGACGATCCCGCCGAGCGAGATCACCGCCACCTCGGTGGTGCCGCCGCCGATGTCGACGATCATCGAGCCGGTCGGCTCGGCCACCGGCAACCCGGCGCCGATCGCCGCCGCCATCGGCTCCTCGATCAGGTACGCCTTGCGGGCGCCGGCCGAGAGGCAGGCCTCCTCGACCGCCCGCTTCTCGACTCCGGTGACGCCGGAGGGGACGCAGACGACGACCCGTGGGTGGGCGAAGCGGTTGGAGTGAACCGAGAGGATGAAGTGCCGCAGCATCTGCTCGGTGACGTCGAAATCGGCGATCACCCCGTCCTTGAGGGGGCGGATCGCGGTGATGCTGCCGGGGGTCCGGCCCAGCATCCGCTTCGCTTCGACCCCGACGGCGTGGACGCGGCCGGTCTGGGAGTCGATCGCGACGACGGAGGGCTCGGAAAGGACTATCCCCCGCCCGCGCACGTAGACGAGGGTGTTCGCGGTCCCGAGGTCGACGGCCATGTCACGGCCACCGAGCCCGGTCAGGTAGCTGAGGACGCCCATATCTCGATTTCCACGATTTCCAGAGAGGAAATCATCCCAGACGCACGAAATGGCCTTCCTGCGCGCTTGATCAGGCGGGCTCGAAGAGCCCGGGCGCCAGCTCGACCAGCAACCCGACCGGCAGCCCGACCACGTTGGAGACGCTCCCCTCGACCAGTTCGACCAGGGTCGACCCCAACGTCTGGATCGCGTACCCCCCCGATCGCCCCCGCCACTCTCCAAACCTCACGTACCGCTCCTTCTCGTGCTCAGAGAGCTCCTTGAAGACCACCGAGGTCCGCTCCAACCCACTCCGCTCCTCCCCGCCCTCCAGCACCACCAGCCCGCTGAGCACCGTGTGCGCGCGTCCCGACATCCGGTCCAGGTATTCACGAGCCTCGGCCTCGTCCCCAGGCTTCCCGAGGGCCTTCCCATCCAGGACCACGTCCGTATCGCAGGCGATGACCATCGTGCCCTCGGCAGCGTCGATCGCAGCAGCCTTGAGCCTGGCGTTCTCAAGCACCTCAACCTCGGGGTCCCCCCCGGTCATCTCGTCGACACCGGGCACGACGACCTCGAACTCCACCCCCAGCTTCCGCAGAATCTCGCTCCTCTGGGGAGACCCGGACGCGAGGACAACCCGCGGCCCTCGAGTCGAACTGGAACCCGGAGCTACGTTCATGGCGACGGGGTGGGTAGGGGTGGAGCGTCTTGTACTTTTTCGGCGCTACGAAGCTCGGACGGCGGCAGACGATCCACGAAAAAGTTAAGCGGAACCCCTACCCACCCCGTCGCCGCTACGCCAACTCCGGAAACCAGATCCCGATCTCACGCTCGGCAGACTCATCCGAGTCGGACCCGTGGACCATGTTGAAGGTCACCTCCAGCGCGAAGTCCCCCCGGATCGACCCCGGAGCCGCCTCGACCGGGTTGGTCGCCCCGATCAGCTGACGCGCGGCCGGCACCGCTTCGGTCCCCTCGAGCACCATCGCGACCAGCGGCCCGCCGGTGATGAAGGAGACCAGCTCACCGAAGAACGGCTTCTCGGTGTGCTCGGCGTAGTGCTGGTTGGCGATCGACTCGTCCGCCACCAACGTCTTCAGGGCGACGATTCGCAGCCCCTTGCGCTCGAAGCGGGCGATCACCTCGCCGGTCAGGGCGCGCTCGAACGCGTCAGGCTTGACGAGGATCAGGGTCCGACTCACGGCTTGGGCTCCTTTGCTCTGGTTTAGGACTCTGCCCCTCCTCGGGGGCGCTGCGGGCCGGCTCTCCCCTGGCGGCGCTCGCGGAAGGTTTCTTGCTGCCTGCCGGCGCTTTTTTGCGCCGGGGCGGCTGGCGTTTCGGCGGCTGCTCCGGACGCCGTTTCTCGCTGTCCAGACGCCGCTGCTCGATTTCCGGGCGCCGCTGCTCGGCGTCGGGGCGCCGTTCCCGCTGCTGCGGCCGGCGTCCTCTCTCGCCGCCGAGGGCGGTCTCGCAGTAGGGGCAGAGGCCCCAGCGCGGGTCGACCGGCTTGCCGCAGCTCGCGCAGGGGTCCTTGAGCCGCCGCTGGCAGTTCGGGCAGCGGAGGAAGTTCTTCTCGACCGGGTACTCGCAGTTGGGGCAGGTCATCTCCCGCAGCTGGCGCACCCGCAGCTCCGCCGCTTTGATCTCCAGCTCCCGCTCGTGGGCGTCCTCGAGGAACTCGGGCGGGCGCACGATCGCGTAGACCGCGGTGCCGATGAACGGGAAGAACGAGGCGACGGTCGCGCAGGCGACCAGGAACGGGTCGGAGATGCGGCGGCGGGCGTCGAGGTAGGTGTAGACGATCAGCGCCAGCCAGAGGACGACCAGCATCAGGAGAAAAAGGGTCGCGCCCAGGTTGAGGCCGTCGTTGGTGATGCCGAAGATCGCTAGTGACATAGGAGGCGCCCGCCGAGAAAGGGAGCGGGCAGTCTACTTCTCCGCCAGGCTCGCGAACCCTGTTCGCGCCTGCCGGGCGGCGGATTTCGTCAGAGGAAAAGCCTTCCGAACAGGTAACCGACCCCGAAGAACACCAGGATCACGATCGCGACGACCGCGGCGACCAGACCCATCATCGAGAGCAGTTCGGAGCCGGCACCACGATCCATGCCGGAATCCTCGCACAGTCGCGAGGCGTGGGTGGGGGGAGCCGATGCCGCTCGATTCGAGGCGTGGGCCAGGGCAGCCGATGCCCCTCCGCGGGAATTCAGTCGCGCGCCCTCCGGGCG
>JBBDYP010000103.1:0-58290 GCA_040900615.1 Solirubrobacterales bacterium
GTTTGAACCGCTTCAAGCGGCGCTTTCGGCGCTACTCACCGATCTAGGTCAGAGAGCTGCTCGCTGCCGGTAAATCGACTACTGGCCGAACTGGTCGAATCCAAGCGCCTTCAGCAGTCCCCCGCCAGGCAGCCTGATCTCGACCCCCTCGCCGGCCGCCACTTCGCCGACCCGCGTCAGCGTCGTTTCGGCGGCTTCCCCCATCGCGATCGACGCTTCCCCGAGCCGCTCCGGTGGGAGCGTCGCCAGCAGCTCGTAGTCCTCGCCGCCGGAGGTGGCGAGCTGGAGCGGGTCCCGCCCGGCGGCGGCGGCGACCTCGGCAACGCCCTTCGCCAGAGGCAGGGCGCCGGCATCGACGCGAATGGCGACCCCGCTGCGCTCGGCGAGGTGGACGGCGTCGCCGCCGAGACCATCGCTGAGGTCGATCATCGCGGTCGCTCCCGCTGCGGCCAGCGCTCGTCCCGCTCCCAGCCGGGGGACCGGGTCGAGCAGGCGGCGGCGCAGGCGCCCGGCCGTCTGCTCCGGCACCGCCTTGGCCAGCTCGGGGCTCTCCAGCAGCAGCAGGCCCGCCGCGGCGCCGCCGATCTCGCCGGTCAGGACCAGCAGGTCCCCGGGCCGGGCCCCGCCGCGACTGACCAGCTGCTCCGGCGTGGCGGCGTGGCCGACGACGGTGACGGTGAGGGTCAGCGCCGGCGCCCGCGTGACGTCGCCGCCCGCCACCGTCGTCCCGGTCTCCGCGGCCAGGGCGGCGATCCCGTCGATCAGCTCCAGGCATTCGTCCTCACCGAGGTCGGGTGGGGCGCCGAGGACGACGTAGGCCTCGCCGGCTTCGGCGCCCATCGCCGCCAGGTCGGACAGGGCGGTCGCCAGCGCCCTGCGTCCCACAAGTGCCAGCTCGGCCTGGCCGCGGCGGAAATGGACGCCCTCGACCAGGGCGTCGACCGAGGTCGCGGTGGCGCCGCCGGGCACCGTCACGGCGGCGTCGTCGCCGACTCCGATGCGTACCCTCGGGCCGGGTGCCGGCAGTCGCCCCCGCACCTTTGCCAGCAGCTCGAACTCGCCCATGGGTTGACTATCCCAAACCTGCGGGGCTGCGCCGGAGCGGCGGCGGGGGCGAGGGGCGGATGCCGACCGTGTCATTAAGGTGCGACACACGTGGAGCGCCGTCAACCATTTCTGCACCGGGTAGGTGAGGCAGGCGCGCGGTTCGGAACGAGACCGCCGCGCAGCCGCAGAGTTCGCCTCGCCCTCCAGATCGGCCTTGCCGTGGTCATCTTCGGCTTCCTGGTCCTCACGGTCGTCGACCAGTGGTCGGAGATCAAGAGCGAGGGCGTCCACTTTCACGTCGGCTGGCTGATCCCGGCGATCGTGATCCTGCCGACCTTCTACGTGCTCGGCGCGCTCGGCTGGGACCTGACTCTGCGCTTCCTCGGCTACGGCATCGGGTTCGGCCGCGCCCAGGTCGCCTGGGGCCAGCCGCTGCTGGCGCGCTACGTGCCGGGGAGCGTCCTCTACGTGCTCGGCCGCGTGCTCCTCGCCGAACGGGCGGGGGTGCCGCGGCGGATAACGATCGCCAGCATCGTCTACGAACAGGCGATCTCGGCGACCTCCGCGGTCGTCGTCGCCGCCTACTTCATCATCAACCACCCCGACCTCCAGGGCCAGCCGATCCGGTGGGCGGTGCTGTTGCTGATCCCGGCCGCGATCGTGCTGCTGCAGCCGCGGGTCTTCGGGCCGCTGGCGAACCGGGCGCTGCGGGCCTTCGGCCGCGAACCGCTGCCGGCGGTGATCCCGCTGCGCGGCGTGCTGACCCTCCTCGTCTTCTACTCGTTGAACTGGGTGGTGGTCGCGGTCGGCATCTACTGCGTCGCACGCTCCGTCACCTACATCCCGTTCGACGACATCCTGCTGGTCGGCTCGGCGCAGGCGATCGGCTATTTCGCGGCGCTGGTCACCCTCGTCGCCCCGGCCGGGCTCGGCGTCCGCGACGCGGCCTTCGCCTGGGCGGTGAAGGCCGCCGTTCCGGGCAAGAGCTTCGCGCTCGGCTCGCTGATCGCGATCGCCGTGCGCGGCGTGATGACGGTCGGGGAACTGATCTACGTGGGGGCGGTGACGGCGCTTGGGCGGCGCGAGGGGTGGAGCATCGCGACCGGGATCCTGCATCCGTCGGCGGAGGAGCAGGCCGCCGGACCGGAGGCCGGGGGGCACTCGCCCGAGATTCTCTGAGGCGGAGGAGAAGGGTCAGGTACCCCTCTTCACTTAACTTGCTCGGGTGGGGCGCGCTCCCGCCGTCCGAGATTCGGACGACCGAGAGGTACAAGACGTTTCGAGGGGTACCTGACCCTCCTCGGCAACGCTCCAGCGGGTCGGGCGAGTGTCCGCCGGCCTCCGCGCGAGGCTTTGAGCTGGGGAGGATCGAACTGCATCAAGTTCTCTATCCACCGGGTGGACAAGTTGATGCAGTTCGAGCTGTGGCCGGGTCAGAGCGGGATGCGGGCGCCCAGTTGGTAGGCGGTTAGGGCGAGGGTTAGGAGCTGGAGGGGGCGGTCTCTCGAGATGGCGACGAGGGGGAGGGGCCAGATCAGGTACCAGGGGAGGAGCCAGGAGGTGGCGAGAAGCAGGCCGAGGGCGGCCCAGGCGTCGGCGCGGACCCAGTCGCCGCCGCGCCAGGTCCAGGCGAGCAGGTAGATGACGAGGAGGGCGAAGAGCGCGACGGCGGCCGCGCGCACCGGGTCGGGATCGAGCCCGGCGAGGCGGGCGAAGGTGATCGGCAGGCTCATGTGGCTGGTCCGGCTCTGGTTCTCCCCCGCCAGCCCGAAGCCGCTGACCCAGTCCCACCCGAAGGCGACGTACGCCGCCCCGCAAACGAGCGCCGCCGCCCCGGCCGCCCCCGCCAACAGCCGGCCGATGGGCCGATATGTCTCGCTATGGGTGACATTTCGGCCCGTCGGCCCACGGGGGGCGGTGGCGAGGAGGGCGAAGGGGGCGAGGAAGAGCGCTGAGGCCTTGGTGGCCACGGCGGCCACGAGCGCCGCGCCGCCGGAGGCCTCGCGGCCGGCGAGCACGGCGGCGACGGCGAGCATTGCCAGCAGCATCGTCAGGCCGTCGTTGTGGGCGCCGCCGACGACGTGGACGAGGACGAGCGGGTTGAGGGCGATGAAGGCGGCGGCGCGGGTCGGGTCGACGCCGCGCCAGGCGCCGAGGCGGGCGACGAGGGCCGCCAGGCCGAGCACCGAGAGGGCCGCCACGGCCTTCAGCACGGCCACGGCGGCGCCGACCCCGAGCCAGGCGAGCGGGTAGGTCGCGAGCGTGAAGAGCGGCCCGTAGGCGCTGGTCGATTCGGTCCAGGTGACGTCGGCGAAGGCGGGGTCCGACGGCGCCGCACCGGGCGGATGGACGTAGGGGTCGAGGCCGTGGACGACGCCGAGCCGGGCGTAGTCGACGTAGCTGAAGACATCGTGGGAGAGCAGGACCGGCGCCAGCGCGAAAGCTCCCACCAGGAGGACGATCGCGACCCAGACGACGCGGCCGCCGAGGGCCGGAGCCGCGACGAGGACACCGAGGTAAGCGGCGAAGCCGGCCCACATCAGGCCATAGGCGAGACCCGGGTCGATGCTCGGCTACCCGCTGGTGCCGGCGGATTCGCCGCCACCGACGCCGCTTTCGGTGGGCGGGGGCAGCGGGGCCGGTTCCTGGCCGGCGCCGGGCGCGTAGGCGTCCGGGTCATAGCCGCCGACCGCGTCGCTGCCGGGCGGCGGTGCCCCGCCCCCACCCCCTCCGCCCGCGGCGCCGTCACTCGGGCTCGCCTGGGCAAAGCGGCCGTAATAGGGCGCCCAGACGATCTCCCGCTCCGGTTCGCTGAACTCCTCGCAGGGAACGCCGCCTTCGGAGTAGAGCGAGTGCCAGATCTCCGCCGGGAAGGTGCCGCCGAAGACGGTGCGCCCGTGGACGCTGTACATCGAGACGTCGTTGGACTCCGGGTAGCCGACCCAGACCGCGGTCGCCAGGTTCGGCTGGTACCCGGAGAACCAGGCGTCGGTGTATTCGTCGGTGGTCCCGGTCTTGCCGGCCTGCCCCCCGCAGCCGGTGTAGGCGGCGGTGCCGGTGCCTTCGGTGATGTTGTCGTGGAGCAGGCGCGTCACCTCCCAGGCGACCGCCTCGGGCAGCACCCGCTTCGGTTGGGACCGTTCCGGGCTGTCGAGGCGACCGCCGGGGAAGACCACCCCGGTGATGGCGACCGGTTTGCGGTGGATGCCGCCGGAGGCGAGGGTCGCGTAGGCGTCGGTCAGCTCCAGTGGGGAGACGCCGAGCCGCAGGCCGCCGATCCCCTCCGCGGGGATCCCGTCGAGCTTCGTCGTGATCCCCATCGATTTCGCCGTCTGGGCGACGCTCTTGGGCCCGACGTCGAGGTCGAGCTGGGCGAAGACGGTGTTGTCGGAGCTCACCGTCGCCTGCTGGAGGTTGACCGTCCCCTGGTAGCCCTCGTCTGCGGTGGCGACCTCCCAGTGGCCCCAGTAGGGCAGGTCGAGGTCGAGCGGTTTCGACGTGTAGTAGGTCGAGTAGGGGTCGATTCCCTGCTTGATCGCGGTGGTGAGGACGAAGGCCTTGAAGGTCGAGCCCGGCTGGCGGTGTCCCTGAGCGGCGAGGTTGAACTGGCTACGGGCGTAGTGGGAGCTGGAGACCATCGCCCGGATCTGGCCGTTGCGCGGGTCGATCGAGACCAGCGCCGAGGAGGGGTCGGTCGAGTAGGGCAGCGCCGCGCGCATCGCCTCGAGCCCGACCCGCTGCAGGTCGGGGTCGATGGTCGTGTGGACCTCGAGCCCCCCGCGGCGCACGGTGTTGACGCCGTACTCCTCGATCAGCCGGTTCTCCACGTAATCGAAGAAGTAGGGCTGGCGGTGCTTGAAGTAGCTGTCGGTGACGCGCAGGCCGAGCCCTCGCCCTGAGGCCGCCTCCGCCCGCTCGCGGCTGACGTAGCCGAGCTTGGCCATCTGCCGCAGAACGTCGTTGCGCCGGGCGAGCGCCAGTCGCGGGTTGAGGATCGGGTTGTATTCGGAGGGGGCCTGGGGGAGCCCCGCCAGCAGCGCCGCGCGCGGCAGGTCGAGCTCCCAGACCGGTCGCGAGAAGTAGATCCGCGAGGCGGCCCCGACTCCCACCGCGGTGCTGCCTTCGATCGTCCCGTAGGAGGCGACGTTGAGGTAGGAGCCGAGGATCTCCCGGCGCGAGTGGCGCTCGGAGTACTCGATTGCCAGCTGCGCCTCGACGATCTTGCGCTCCAGGGTTCGCTCCGGGTTGCTGATGCAGAGGTTGCGGACCAGCTGCTGGGTGATGGTCGAGCCACCCTCGACGGCTTCGCCGGCTTCGAGGTCCTTCAGCGCCGCCCGCAGGATTCCCTCGGCGTCGACCCCGCCGTGCTCGTAGAAGCGCTGGTCCTCGATTGCCACCGTCGCCAGCTGGACGCTCCTGGGGATCCGCTCGATCGAGACCGGGTCGCGGGCCTCGCTGGAGACGATCGCCCCCAGCTTGCTGCCGTCGGCCGCGTAGAGGGTCGAGTTGCCGCCGCGCTCGATCGGTTTGCAGCTGGAGAGAGAGGGAGCGTCGGCGGCGACGTCGAGCACCCAGGAGGTGATGGCGATGACGGCGATCCCGATCAGGGCGAAGACGCCGCCGAGCACCAGCAGCAGCTTGCTGCCGATTCCCCCCCGGCGTCGCTGACGTCGACGCGTGCGCTGCGTCATCCCGGCAGAGGGTACTCAGTGACGACGGGGCTCAGGCCTGCGTGTCGTCGGTCGAGTGGTTGTGGACGACCCCTTCGACCAGGAGCTGGTTTGGGATCACCACGGAGGTGCCGTCGCCGGGGTCGACGTAGGTGTAGGAGAGGGTGATGTCGGTGACCCGGCCCTCCCATTCCTCGAAGCTGATCTTGTCGCCGATCCGGATCGGCTGGGAGACCGCGATCTGCACCCCGGCGACCATGTTGGCGATCGTGTGCTGGGCGGCGAAGCCGATGATCAGGCCGATCACCGCGGTCGAGGCGAGGATCCCGGTGGCCAGCCGCTTCAGATCCGTGAACTGGCTCAGCGCCAGCGCGGCGAGGACGAGGAAGATCGTCAGGAAGAGCAGGCGGCGGAGGATCCGCAGCCTGGTCTTGGTCGAGCGGGAGACCTGTGAAACTGCCGGCGACATGGCCGCCAACTTAGCCGCAGGGGGAGTCGGGCACTGCTCCCCGCTCAACTTTTTCGGTGGGACGTAGGCGGTTAGCGCGGATGGATCACCGAAAAATCACAAGCCGCGGGGAGCAGTGCCCGACTCCCTTTCCGTATTCCAATTGGGGTCCCTGGGCGGCAGTTCTCGGAGTCTTCTTAGCTTTGGGGACGGGAGTCGTCTTGGGGATTCCCGCGGCTGTGATCGGCCAGGACGCGGAGGGAGAGCTGACCACCTTCGGCAACGTCGGGGTGCAGCTGGCGGCGGCGCTGGGCTTCCTGATGGTGCCGATGGCGATCGCCGCGCAGCGAGGGGCGGCGACGATGGGGGAGGTGGTGCGCCGGCTCGGGGTGCGTCGGTTCCAGCCCTCGGCGCTGAAATGGATGGCGGCGGCGGTCGGCGCCTACCTGCTCTTCGCCTTCGCCTACTCGCTGCTGATCCTGCAGCCCGAACAGGAGGACATCGCCGAGGGGTTCGGCGCGATCCCGATCCAGGTCCTGCTGATCGTCTTCGCGGCCCCGATCAGCGAGGAGGTCTGCTTCCGGGGGATGCTGTTCGGCGGCCTGCGCGAGAGGATGCCCCGGATCGGCGCGGCGCTGCTCAGCGGCGTCATCTTCGGCGCCCTGCACGCGCTGACGGGGGTGAGCGCGGTGCCGCCGCTGATCGCCTTCGGCTTCGTGCTCGCACTCCTATACGAGAAGACCGGCTCGATCGTGCCGGGGATCCTCCTGCACATGCTGAACAACTCTGTCGCCCTACTCGGCCAGTAGGATTCCGCCCCCGTGAATCGCCGCTTCGCCCCGATCCTCGTCGCGTTCGCGCTGCTGGCGCTGCCCGCCGCCGCCGCTGCCGCCGGGACGGGAGCCGCCGCGCCGAAGCCCGTCCCCGGCGCCACCGTGAAGATCAAGGTCGGCCACCTGGAGGGCGGCCGGGCGGAGATCTACGAGGAGGTTCCGGTCTTCGGCACGATCAGCCCCCACGTGCCCGGCCAGAAGGTCGAGGTCACCTTCTACTTGAACGGCCACGAGCTGGTCAGCCACAGGCTGGCGGTCGGCAAGGGCAGCGGCGACACCGGCACCTTCCGCTCCAGCGTCATCCTCCGCGAGGACGGCAAGTACGCGGTCAGCGCCAAGCACGTCGCGACCCCGGTGCTGGGGGCCGACAGCACCGTCCGCAAGAGCTGGAAGGTCAGCTTCCCGGCCCTGCACCAGGGACAGTGCGGCGACGTCGTCGTCGGCTTCAAGAAGGCGATGCGGAAGATGGGCTACATCACCAACAGCGGCCGCTGCTTCGGTGGCAAGACCGGCCGCGGCGTGCTCGCCTACCGCAAAGTCAACGACATGACCCGCAGCTCCCGGGCCGGCGCGGGGCTGGTCAAGAGCATCTTCGCCGGCAAGGGCGGCTACGAGGTCCGCCACCCGGGCGCCGGCGAACACGTCGAGGCGCCGCTCTCCAAGCAGGTGCTGGTCTTCGCCAAGGGCGACAGGCCCTTCGCGATCTACCCGGTTTCCTCCGGCAAGCCGTCGACGCCCACCGTGACCGGCCACTTCACCTTCATCCGCACCGAACCCGGCTACAACTCGCACGGGATGTACTACTCGTTCTACTTCTACGGCGGCTACGCGGTCCACGGCTACGAATCGGTTCCGGACTACCCCGCCAGCCACGGCTGCATCCGCACCTTCATCGCCGATCAGCCCGAGATCTACGAACGCATCCACTACGGCGAGGACATCTTCATCTGGTAGCTCCCGGCGGTCCCCGGGTTAGGCTTGAGGGATGAGCAGGGGGACGGGATGAGGGTCTTCGTTGCCGGCGCCACGGGAGCGATCGGCCGGCCGTTGGTGCCGCAGCTGGTCGCCGCCGGGCACGAGGTGATCGGGATGACGCGGCGGGAGGAGCGGGCGGATGAGATCCGTGCCGCCGGTGCTGGCGCGGTCGTCTGCGATGTGTATGACCCGGAGGCGTTGAACGAGGCGGTCGCGGCGGCCGCTCCGGAGGCTGTCGTCCACGCCCTGACGGCGCTGCCGCCGAGGTTCAAACCGAGAAGCGACTACCTGGCACCGACCAACCGGATCCGGATCGAGGGGACGCGAAACCTCCTCGCGGCGGCTCGAGCCGCCGGCGCCCGGCGCGTCGTCGCCGAGAGCGTCGCCTTCTTCTACGAGCCGGAGGGAAGCAGGGTCAAGGACGAGGAGGCGCCGCTGTTCGATCGGGCTCCGGGGAACTTCGCCGGCGCCCTCGCCGCGCTCGTCGACCTCGAGCGCCAGGTTCTGAACGCCGAGGACATCGAGGGGCTCGTCCTGCGCTTCGGCTGGCTCTACGGCCCCGGGACCTACTACGGCCCCGGCGGGACTCAGGCCGAGGACACGCTGAAGCGCCGCTTCCCGATCGTCGGCGCCGGCACCGGGACCTTCTCCTTCGTCCACGTCGGCGACGCCGCCGCGGCGATCGTGGCGGCGCTCGGGGGCGGCGCCCCTGGCGCCTACAACGTCGTCGACGACGAGCCCGCGCCGCTGCGGGAGTGGTTGCCGGTCTACGCCGAGGCGCTCGGCGCCAAGCCGCCGCGGCGGGTCCCGGTCTGGCTGGCGCGCCTGGTCGCGGGCCGCGCGATGGCCGAGGCGGCGGTGGAGATGCGCGGCGCCTCCAACGCCAAGGCCAGGCGCGAGCTGGGCTGGGAGCCCGCCCATCCGAGCTGGAGCCAGGGCTTCCGCGACTCTCTGGGCTCCGGCCGCTGAAGGATTGTGGTGCCCACCGGCACCACAAGTCTTCAGGGACGCCTCCTCGCCGTAGGATGCCCGCGGTGACCGACCTCGACACCGCCAAGCGGACGCTGCTGGCCGAGCTGCGCGAGCACTCGCTGGTGCTGGGTGAGGTGACGCTGTCGAGCGGGGCCAAGGCCCAGTACTACGTCGACGCGCGGCGAACGCTGATGCGCCCGGCCGGCTTCCTCGCCGCCGGGGAGCTGATCGCCGCGGTCGCGGCCGAGCTCGGGGCCGAGGCCGTCGGCGGCCCGGCCACCGCCGCCATCCCACCTGCCTGCGCGGCGATCGCGGTGCCCTCCGGCGCCGGGCTGGTCGCCTTCTTCGTGCGCGGCGAGCGCAAGGAGCACGGACTGCAGCGCTGGGTCGAGGGGCCGGTGGCGCCCGGGCTGCGCTGCCTCGTCGTCGAGGACACCGTGACCACCGGCGGCTCGACCGCGACGGCGATCGGGCGGATCCGCGGGGAGGGGCTCGAGGTGGCCGGAGTGGTCGCCGTGGTCGACCGGCTCGCCGGCGGCGCCGAGGCGATCGAAGCGGCGGCCGCGGCCCCCTACCGCGCCCTGGTCACGATCGACGAGATCTACCCGGACCGCCCGGACCGCCCGGACCGCGGCTGAGGCCCCGGGCGATGGAGCCAGACGCCGTCGAGATCCGCGTCCTCGGCTGCCTGGTCGAGAAGCAGCGCACGACCCCGGACGCCTACCCGCTCTCGCTGAACGCGCTGCGGCTGGCCTGCAACCAGTCGACCAATCGCGACCCCGTCGTCGACTACGACGAGGCGGCCGTCTCCGGGGCGCTGCGCCGCCTCGCCCTGCGCGGCTGGACGCGGCTCGCCAGCGGCGCCGGCAGTCGCGCCCGCAAGTACCGTCACCTGCTGCCCGAGGCGCTCGACCTCGACCCCGGTGAGGTCTCGCTGCTGGCGGTGCTGATGCTGCGCGGCCCGCAGACGCCGGGCGAGCTGAAGCAGCGCAGCGAGCGGCTGCACGGCTTCGCGGACCTCGCCGCCGTCCAGGCGACGTTGGACGGCCTGGTCGAGCGCGGCCATGTCGCCCGCCACGAGCGCCGTCCGGGTCAGAAGGAGGAGCGCTACGAGCAGCTGCTGGGCGGCGGCGGGGAGAGTGCCGCCCCAGAGGCCGGCGGAGCCGACGCCGCGGTGGAGCGCGCGACCGAGCCGGCGGCGTTCGAGCCGGCTCCCGAGTCCGGCGCCGTCCCAGCCGAGGACCGGCTGGCGCTACTGGAGCGGGAGCTCGCGTCCCTGCGCGCGGAGGTCAGGAGCCTGCGCGAGGCGCTCGGAGACTCCTAGTGACCCGAGTCGTCAGTTCGCAGGCATGACGCCCGATAGACGAGTCCGGGGGGTGGGCTTGTCGACGGGCCGAGCGCACACGCAGCCGACATTGACCCCACCCCAGTGTGGTGAATGTCGGAAGCGCCGCCGAGCCCACATGGGAGAGCGAGGCGCCAGGCGGGCGGGATGGCAGCGGATCAACGACCCAGGTCACTAGGAGTCGACGCCGAGAACCTGGACCCGCCGTCCGCCCGGGATCGCGGCGATCAGCTGCGTTCTCAGACTGCCGTGCTGCGTCAGCAGCAGGCGCCCGCCGGCGCTGAAGGGGATCAGGAAGGAGTGGGAGCGCTTGCCCGTGAGCTGGAAGGTGCGGCGCCCGAGGGAACGGGTGACGACGCGGATCCGCGGCGGCCGGCCGCGGCGGTGCTGCGCCACCTTGAAGCGGGTGCGAAGGGCCAGCTGACCGGGGCAGGGGGTGCCGGCCGGCCAGGCGCAGACGATCCGGACCCGGACCCCGGGCTTCGTCGCCCTGATGTGGGAGAGGGTGATCGCGACCGGGATCCGGGTCGCCTTGCAGCCGAGCAGGCTGTCGGCCCCGGGGGCGATGCCGACCGCGTAGACGCAGACCGGCTGCGGTCCCGACTTCACCGTCGGGATGGTGACGTCGAAGCCGTGCTGCTTGCCGGCTTCCGGGTACCTGGCGGCGACGTCTGCCCGGGACCTGCCGGCGACGGCGCCGAGTTCGTACTCGGCGGCACCGGGGGTCCCCACCTTGCCCCCGGCGTAGACGCGGATCGCCAGGGTCTGGGTCGGCGCGTTCGGGTCGAAGGCCCAGCCCTTCACCCGCAGATGCCCGGGCGCGGGGGCGCCGGTGAGGTCGAGGTACCCGACCGGGTCGTCTTCTCCCGCCAGCGTCGCCGAGCCGACCGTCGCCGCGTCGACGTAGTCGTTGTCGATGTTGATCGTCACCCCGCCGTAGGTCTCGTCGTGGCCGCCCCGGTACTGGTGGATCCGCCGGTGCGGCGTCCAGGCGCTCGCCGGGACGGCGGGGTCGGAGGCGTTCTGCTGGCCGTTCCAGTTGGCGATCCAGAGGTCGTCCGGCAGGACGTAGCCGCTGCCGATCGCGTTGGCGAGGTCCTCGATGCCGGAGGCGCTGCTGCTGTAGACGCCGGAGACGTAGCCGAGCGAGTGCAGCTCGTTGGTCCAGGCCTCGAGGAAGGCGAGGGTGGCGGCGGTTGCGCTGGAGGTCTGCGTGTAGGACTCCATGTCGAAGTAGATCGGGCTGCCGGGGCCCATCGCGACGGCGCTCGCCTGGGCGACCGCGTCGACCGCCGCGGCCGAGCCCTGAGCGGTGGCCTGGCTGGCGCTGAGCTTGGCGCAGCTGGAGCAGCTGCTGGTCGGCGCCTGCAGGCCGACGTAGGTCGGGATCAGGTGCCAGCCGGCGGCGGTCTGGGCGCCGACCCAGCTGGCGGTCAGGTTCGGCTGCGAGCAGGCGCGGTTGGCGCCGCCGATGTAGACGCCGATCGCCCGGTAGGGAGAGGAGGCCCAGGCGGCCATCGTCCGCGTCGAGGGGGTGGTGCAGGCGTCGAAGCCGAGGCCGGTGAAGACGGCCCCGCCCGAGGCCGAGGCGATCCGCTGCGGCGCGGTCGGGAGGGAGGAGCGTTTCGCGGCGCGGCTGGAGCCCGGTTCGACCAGGATCGCGCGGCGCCGGCCGACGGCGGCCTCGGCGGGGCAGCGCTGACTGGAGGCCGGGGTCCCGAGGTAGACGGCGCGGCGGTCGAGCCGCACGCACAATCCGGGGTGCTCCTCCAGCCGGTAGACCGGCCAGGACGGCGGCACCCGGACCTGCTGCCCGTCGAAGCGCACGGTGCCGGCCGACGCCCCAGGGGTCGCCAGCGCACACTGCCAGAGCGCCAACAGGGCGAGTGCGCCCAGGGCGCCTGTGGCGAGTGTCGCCAGGGGCCGGCGCGGTCTCCTGGTCGGTTGCTTCACATGCTGCACTCTCGATACAACAGGGCCGGGAGAGGGAAAGTTGCATCCCGCGGGCGAAACCCTGCAGTCCTGAGGAATGCCCCGAGCAGGATTCGAACCTGCGGCCTATCCCTTAGGAGGGGATCGCTCTATCCAGCTGAGCTATCGGGGCCTGCCCTGGATTTTCACTCAGATGGCGATCCCGTGTCGAAGTTGGCGCTCAGTGCGAGCCACGCGACACGTTCGGACTGGCACGATTCCTTGCATGAGTGCAGCCCAGGTCCTCGACATGTCCGCCACACGGGTTAATGTGGCCCACATGTCCAAGATGATCCAGGTCAGGAATGTGCCCGACGAGATGCACCAGGCGCTGAAGATGCGAGCCGCAGCCGCGGGCATGTCCCTTTCCGACTACATAAAGCGTGAGCTCGGCTACCTGACCGGCAAGGCCAGCATCGAGGAGATCGACGCGAGGATCCAGGCTCGCGGCCGCTCAGGGGTGCGGACGAAGAGCGTGGTCAGGATCCTCCGCGAAAGCCGCGGCGACTGATGCCGGTCGTCGACGCATCGGTCGTCGTCGAGTACCTGACCTTCGGCGAGCACGCTGAGGAGGCGCGGGAAAGGCTCCTGGACGAAGACCACGCGCTCTGGGCGCCCCACCTCGTGGACGCCGAGGTGGGCCACGCCCTCCGCCGGGAGGTTCGCCTCGGCGAGCTGGATGCCGAGGTCGCGGGCGAAGCGCTCTGGCAGCTCGACGAGCTGCCGCTGCGCCGGGTCTCGCACGAATTCCTGATCCGTTACGCCTGGGCGCTGCGCGACAACGTCAGCTTCTACGACGCCCTCTACGTGGCACTGGCCGAGATGCTCGGCGAACCGCTGATCACCTTCGACGCGCGTCTGGCGCGGGCGGGCGTGCACGCGGAGATCGAGGTCCTGGCTCAGGCGGCGTAGAGGCTCTCGGCGGCGAGCTCCAACCCTCGCCGGCTCCAGAGCCTGACTTCCATGAAGACGTCGTCGCCGTAGGCCTCGAGGGCGTCGAGGGCGATCAGGGTGAAGCGGTCCTGGGAGATCTCCTCCTGGTCGACGGTCTCGCCGTCGAGCTCGGCGGTGGCGGCGACGGCGCCGCGGACCAGGGGGCGTCCCCAGACCAGGGTGACGGCGCCGGCCCGCCCGTTCTCCCCCCGCCAGCGCCCGATCACGTCGTCGTTGAGGTCGATCCGCCACTCCGGGTTGTCCGCGGCGAGGACGTCGGTGAAGTCGGCCTTGGCTTCGAAGTCGCTCGGCTCGCCGCCGGGGGCCTGCACATAGGAGACGTGGCCGAACAGCTCCAGCTTGCCCTCGTCGCTGTCGGTGAGGGCCGAGCAGGGCACCCAGACCCGCCCGCCCCAGGCGCGCTCCGGGAACCAGTCGACCTCGGCCGGCACCGCTGCTCCCACCGGCAGGTCCCCGATCGCCTCGCAGGCCGCGGCGAAGCTCTCCCGCAGCCGCTCGGCGAACCGCCCGTGGGGTATCCCCTCCTGGGTGGTGTCGGCGATGAAGCGCGGGATCGGACGCGGGTTCGGCGGCATCGGCAGACCCTAACGGGACTCACAGAACCTCGCGCAGGTCCGAGGCCGCGCGCTCGGGCGGGTAGACGTTGATGTCGACCCCGGTGCCCAGCTCGAAGCCGGCCTTGATCGTCAGGCGCGGGGCGACGTCGACGTGCCAGTGGAACTGGTCGGCGCCGCGGGGGGCGGTGCGGACCCAGAGGTTCAGCTCCGGTGGGCCGTCGAAGCGGGCGGCGAGGACGCGCATCGCGGTGCGGATCATCGCCGCACCGGTCCCGTCCTCCTCGAAGCGGGCTCCCTCGCGGCGGGGGACGACCCGCAGCTCGAACGGGGAGCGCGATGCCCAGGGGCAGATCAGCGCCGCCTCCTCGTCGATCGCGACGAGGCGGTCGCCGCGCCGCACCTCCTCGACCAGGATGTCGCTGAGCAGCCCGCTGCCGGCGGTGCGTTCGCCGTAGGCGCCGGCCCGCTCCCGCTCCCGCGCGACCGCGGCCGGCACGAACGGCAGCGCGTAGAGCTGGGCATGGCTGTGCTCGAGCGAGGCGCCGGCGCCGCCGCCCTCGTTGACGATCAGCTGCAGATAGGAGGCGTCGGAGTGGGCCCGCATCCGCTCGCGCCAGGTGGCGATCGCGGCGGCGAACTGCTCCTCGCCCAGCTCGGCCATCGCGGTGGCGTGCTCGGGGCAGTGGACGATCACCTCGTGCGCCCCGGTCGCCGGGCGCGAGGAGAAGAGATCCGGTTCGCCGGCCTTGCGTGAGGCCAGCAGCGGGTCGCCGCTGCTGGCGAAGGCGCCGGCCTCGGCCTCTCCGGCAGCCTGCGGTTCCTTTTGCACGCCATTCGTGGATGAGGAACCGCGCGATGGATCGCTCAGCGCCGGATAGAGGTTGGGCACGACGCGGGTCGTCCAGCCAGGGCTGTCGGGCGGCCCGCCGCCGGGACGAAGCGCATGGACCTCCGGTGGGGTGCGCCCCTCGCGCCCCTCGCAGAACGGGCAGTTCTCGGGCCCCTTCGGCTCGACCGCTCGCGTCGAGAAGCTGTCCGGACGATCCGCCCGGCCAGGGGCCAGGATCGTCCTCAGCCCGCTCAGCTGGTCGATACGTATCTCGGGTGCGCTCAGGACCGGGAGGGGGGAAGGTCGTCGGGCAACGGGGGCGGCTCGGGCGGAGCCTGAGGGCGCGCCGGTGGCGTCGGCGCGGCGCCGCCTTGGCTGCGACCGATGAACGCCTCGAGCAGGTCCATCGGCAGCGGGAAGACCACGGTCGTGCTCTGGGTGCTGCCGATTTCCAGCAGCGTCTGCAGGTAGCGGAGCTGCAGCGAGGCCGGGTTGGTGCTGATGATGTCGGCGGCGTCGGTGAGCTTCTGCGCGGCCTGGAACTCGCCCTCGGAGTTGATGATCTTCGCTCGCCGCTCGCGCTCTGCCTCGGCCTGGCGGGCGATCGCCCGCTGCATCTGTTCGGGGATCTCGACGTCCTTGATCTCGACCGCGGTGACCTTCACGCCCCAGGGCTCGGTCGACTCGTCGATGATCGCCTGCAGCTCCTCGTTGAGCCGCTCGCGCTCGGAGAGCAGCTGGTCGAACTCGGCCTTGCCCAGCACCGAGCGCAGCGCCGTCTGTGAGATCTGCGAGGTTGCGAGGAGGAAGTTCTCGACCTCCGTGATCGCCTTGCGCGGGTCGATCACGCGGAAGTAGGCGACGGCGTTGACGCCGGCCGGGACGTTGTCGCGAGTGATCACCTCCTGCGGCGGGATGTTGAGCGTGACGGTTCGCAGGTCGACCTTGACCATCCGGTCGACGAACGGAATCAGCAGGATCAGCCCCGGGCCCTTCTGGGCGATCAGACGTCCGAGGCGGAATATCACCCCGCGTTCGTACTCGCGCAGAATCCGCACTGCGGAAGCCAGGACGACGAGGAGAATCGAGAGCACCACCAGCAATGCGATAAGCGCTGCCACCTAGTTCGCTCCTTCTTCGGTTCCGGTCACCGGCTCCACCACCAGCGTCAGTCCGTCGACCGACTCGACCCTGACTCTATCCCCAAGCGAGGCCCGTCCCTCGCCATCGCGGAGGCGGGCGTGCCAGATCGCTCCCTGGACGAACACCTGGCCCTCGGGGTCGAGAGTGCTGCGGACCTCGGCGCTCGCACCGATCATCTCCTCGTAGCCCGTGCGGACCGGTTCGTTGCGCTGTGCGGCGAGCGCTTTGCGCCCGGCGAGGACGACCAGGGCCCCGAGCAGCAGGGCGACGACGACGATCACGACAACCGGGACGCTGTGCCCCTCGTCGCGATAGATCAATCCGGCGCCGACCAGGGCGGCGATGCCGAGGACGCCGAGCACTCCGGCCGGGACGTGCGCCTCGGCGACGAAGAGGACGAGCGCAGCGATGAGCAGGAGGACGATCGTCGCGGTCATCGCTACATCATGACCCCAGCGCGTAGCGCCGCACGTCGGCTTCGAGTTCGGAATCGTCCGCGTAGGGGCCCTGTTTCAGGTAGACGAGCTTGCCCGTGCGATCGTAGAAGGCGGTGTCGGGCAGCCCGACCGAGGCGCCGAGGGAGTCGGCGATCTCCTCGTCGGGGTCGGTGTAGCTGGGGTAGGGCACCGGCGCCTCCCTCAGGAACGTCGCGGCGGCGTCGTCGGAGTCCTGGGAGTCGACCCCGATGAAGGCAACCCGCTTGCCGTAGCGCGCCGAGAGCTTCTGCAGGACCGGGAACTCGAAGCGGCAGGGCCCGCACCACGAGGCCCAGACGTTGGCCACGATCGGGTAGCCCTGGAGGGCGGCGATCCGTTTCGCGTAGGCCTCCCGGCCTCCCGGCAGGAGCTTCCCGGCCTGGGCGTGGAGAGCCGCCAGCGGCGCCGGCGAGCCGGCCAGGGCGCGGGCGTAATCGGGGTGCCCGCCGTCGAAATCGGCGTCCCCGGAGGAGCCACACCCGCTCCAGACCAGGGCAATCGTGGCCAGCGCCGCAAGCGCCGTGCAAAGTAATAGTCGCCTAGTCATCCGGTCCGTGATTACAATACGTATGTTCGGTTCGCGAGTTCGCGGACCGCTGAGATCTCCGGGGGGACGGGAAGTCGGACCTCCGCAGCCTCGTTCACTTGCCCCAACCGAATCTCTCTTTCTCGGTGGGGGCTGACCCAGAAGCCTTCTATGGCCAAGACCAGCGACGTTGCCGCGAGAGCGGCAGTTCCTTCAGGCGCCGACATCGAGCGTGCGTCGGCGTTCGCCCGCGAGCCGTTCCTGCTCGACGGCGAGGGGCCGGAGGCGCTCGCGCCCGGGACCGCCCGCCGCCGCGCCCTCGACGCCGCCCTGAAGGAGATCGACGCCGGCGCCGAGTACCCGTCGATCGAGTGGCGTCGCGACTTCTCGCTGCTGCTGGGGCTGGAGCGCTTCCTCGCCGACGAACCGCCGAAGCTGCGCGACGGCGCGGAACTGTCCCCCCACCAGGTGGACGCCCTCTCGGGCACCCTCGCCGAGCTGATGGCCCAGCAGCAGGTGATCACCGACGACGAGCGCCGCAACGGCGCCGCGGCCGCGGCTGAAGAGGAGCAGGAGGACGGTGACCTGGACGGCGAGGCCGAGCCGAGCGCCGCCTCCGACGCTGATCTCGACGGCGAGGAGGATCTCGAGGAGGACGAGGAGCTCGCCGCCGACGAGGAGCCCCGCGACTGGGAGGAGACGGCCGAGGAGGAAGAGGTGGTCGAGGAGGCCCCGGAGGACCCGGGCGCCGCCCGCCGCTTCTGGTTCGAGCACGCGACCGGCGCCGGCAAGACCGTCGCCGCCGTCGGCTTCATCGAGGCGACCAAGACCGGCGGCGTGCTGATCCTCACCCACCGCCGCAACCTGGTCGACCAGTTCATCGGCGAGATCTCCGACCGCGGCTACAAGGAGCGGCTGCGCCCGCCGCTGCTCGACGGCCGCGACGATCCCGACGGCCCCGTCACGGTCGAGACCTACCAGTGGTTCGTCCGCAACCACAAGCGCGTCTCCGACGCCTACTCGATCGTCATCTGCGACGAGGCGCACACCGCGCTGGGGGAGAAAACCAGCGCCTGCATCCGCGCCTGGGACGGTCCCGTCTTCATCGGCATGACCGCGACCGGGGCGCTGATCGCCCGCCACGTCGCCGACCTCTTCCCGACCCAGACCTCGCGCTTCGACCTCGCCCAGGCGGCCAGGCGCGGCGTCATCTCGCCGCTGCGCTGCCTGCGCATCCCGCCCGGGCCGGGGGTGCGGACGATCGCCAAGGTGCCGCTGCGCAAGGGCGAGGTCGATCAGGACTTCGACCAGGAGGAGCTGGCCGCGCTGCTCGACCAGGAGCCCTTCAACGTCGCCATCGCCGACCTCTACCAATCGCGCTTCAGCAAGGTCCCGGGCGTCCTCTACACGGCCGGCGTCCAGCACGCCAAGAACGTCGCCAAAGCCTTCCGCAACGCCGGGATCAACGCCCAGGCTGTGTCCGGTGAGACGCCGAAGCGCGAGCTGGCCGAGATCCTCGCCGGCTTCGAGCGCGGCGACGTCGACGTCCTCTGCAACGCGATGCTCCTGGCCGAGGGCTGGAACTCGCCGCGAGCGACGATCTGCATGCACCTGGCGCCGACCGCCTCGCGGCGGATCTATCAGCAGCGGGTCGGCCGCGTGACGCGCCGGGCGCCGGGCAAGGAGGCGGGCCTGGTGATCGACTTCGTCCACCCGGCGACCACCCACGACGAGACGATCGTCACCCTCCACAGCCTGCTCGACCGCGATGTCTACCGCGGCGGCGCGATCGTCGTCGGGCCGGTGCGGCGCGGGCGCGGGCGCAAGGTCCGGGTCGAGCGCCGGATCGTCCCCGTCTCCGACGTCGAGGAGAAACGGATGGAGGTGCTGGAACGGGAGATCTGGCGGATCGCGGTCGAGAACCTCGACTACCCCGAGCAGCACGCCTGGGCGGCGCTGGCCGGGGCGCGGGTCAACACGCAGGGTTGGCGGCGGGCGCGGGCGATGCTCCAGAACGACAGCACCAAGGAGCTGCGGCGGCGCTTCCTGCTGACCTGCGTGCAGCGCAACCGCAACTCGCAGCTGCGGCTGAAAGCGCTCGGCGAGATCGCCGACCTCGGCGATCCCGACGCCTTCGACGACGCGATCGACATCGTCGGCACCTGGAGCCGCGAGGACAAACGAGCGGGGACGAAGACGCTGCTGCAGGCTTTGGTCGACAAGCGGATCGGCCGCCGCGACCAAGCGCAGGCCTGGGTCTGGCGCCTCGCCTCCTACACCCGCGAACTGCACGAGGAGTACGCGGTGCAGCGCTGGCCGGAGACGAAGCGTCTGCTGGGGCTGCTGGTCAACTCCTCCGGCCGCGCCCACGGTCGCAACGCCCGGCGGCTCGTCCACGCCTCCCGCAAACAGGACCGCCGCCTCGCGGTGGCGCTGCTCGCCGCCGCGGTCTCCCACACGCCCGAGGGCGAGGAGGTTCTGCGCGGCGCCCGGATGCGGATGGCGCGGAAACCCTCGGCCGTCGCCCGCGAGCTGCTGCGGAACTTCCCCAAAGGCGGCAAGCGCCGCCGCAAACGCGGCAAGCGCAATGTGGGGCAGGGCGACAACGACGCGGCGCCGGAGGGCGGCGCCGAGCAGGGGACGGGCGGCGAGGAGAAGCCGCGAGCGAAGAAATCGGGCAAACCGAGGAAACGGCGCAAAGCCGGCGCCCGGGCGAAAGCTCGGTCAGGTGACGGGGCACCGGCGGACGGCGCCCGGTCAGGAGACGGTGAGGTGGACCTCGCCGGCGCCGACGGAGACGCGCTCGCCGCCGGCGGTGACGACGAGCAGGTAGCCACGATCGTCGATTCCGTCGGCGACGCCTGAGCCGCCGTCCCAGGCGACCTGCTTCCCGCGCAGCGCGTCGCGCTCGCGCCAGGCAGCCAGCACCGCGTCGGGGTCGGCGGCGATCCAGTGGGTGAGTCGGGCGTTCAGCGCTTCCGTCGCGCTGTTCCTGATATCCGCATGGCGGCCAAGAGGAACAGCGGAATCGCCGGGCGACGGGCCGTCGAAGAGTGAGACGGCGGTCTCGCGCAGCTCCGGCGGGAACTCATGCGGCTCGATCGTGAGGTTGAGCCCGACGCCGACGACCGCCCAGCCGTCCTGCGGCCGGGCTTCGATCAGCACCCCGGCCAGCTTGCGCCCGCCGACCTGGACGTCGTTGGGCCACTTCACCCCGCACTTGGTCTCTGGCGCCAGCTCCTCGGCTACCTCGCAGACGGCGAGCGGGACCGCCAGCGGCAGCGTCATGTGGCGCTCGTCGAGCGGGCGGACCACGGCCGAGTAGAGCAGCGCCTTGCCTGGGGGCGCGGACCAGGCGCGGCCCTGGCGGCCCCGACCCTCGGTCTGCTCGCCGGCGGTGACGGCGGTCCCGTGCGGCGCGCCCGCCGCCGCCAGCTCGCGGGCGCGGGTGTTGGTCGAATCGGTGCGGCGGAAGTGCCGGTGCGGCATCCCAAAGCGCTTCATCGCGGGCCTACTCTCCATTGCCGAGTTGCCGCTTTGTCTCGCATAGCGTCACAAACCGGCAACTCGGCGTTCCTCACTGGGCGGCGTCGGCGAGGAGGGCGGCGAGGAGGCCGGTGACGTCGTGGCGCTCGGACTCGACGTCGACCTTGAGGCCGGCGGCGCGGGCGGCCTCGCTGGTGACGGGGCCGATCGAGACCACGCGGGCGCCGGCTGGGAAGCGGTCCCCCAGCGCCTCGGTCAGGTTGGTGACCGTGGACGAGGAGGTGAAGGTGACGTAGTCGGCGCCCTGGGCCGCTTCGACGGCCTCCGCGTCGGGCTCCTCGCGGACCGTCTCGTAGAGGGCGACGACGTCCACCTTGGCGCCGCGCTCGCGCAGCGCCTCGGGGAGCACGTCGCGCGCCTCGGCGGCGCGGGCGACGAGGACGCGCCGGCCCTCGACCTCGACCGCGGCCAATGCCTCGACCAACGCCTCGGCGACGAAGCGCTCCGGGACCACGTCGGCGACGATCCCGTGGCGCGCCAGGGCGGGGGCGGCCCCGGCCCCTACCCCCGCCCCGGTGGCCCCGGCGCCGGCGCCGGCGCCCGCCGCCGCGCCGACGACCGCCCCCCCCGCATGGCCACCACCCCCCGCCGCCAGGGCCTCGAACAGGAGGTCTGCCCCGTTGGGGCTGGTGACGCAGACGAGCGAGTACTCGCGGATCGCCGCCACCGCGCGATGGACCTCCTCGCTGTCGAGGAGCGGCTCGATCCGGATCGCCGGCAGCTCGACCACCTCGGCGCCAAGCCCCCGCAGCGTGGCGGCGAGGCCGCTGGCCTGGGCGCGGGCGCGGGTGACGACGACGCGGCGGCCGTGCAGTGGGCGGCGCTCGAGCCAGGCGAGCTGATCGCGGCGGGCGGCGACCGGCCCGACGACGATCAGCGCCGGCGCCCCCACGCCCTCGCGCTCGACCGCCTCGGAGACCGTCCCCAGCGTCGCCACGACCGTGCGCTGCCCCGCCATCGTCCCCTTTTCGATCGCCGCTGCGGGCTGCTCGGGGTCGCGGCCGGCGGCGATCAGCGCCGCGGCGTTCTCGGCCAGCCGCTTGACCCCCATGTAGAAGATGAGGGTGCCGGGAAAGCGGGCGAGGGCGTCCCAGTCGAGCGCGGTCTCGGTCTTGGCGGGGTCCTCATGGCCGGTGACGAAGGCGACCGCGGAGGCATCGTCGCGGTGGGTGACCGGGATCCCGGCGTAGGCGGTGGCGGCGACCCCGGCGGTGACGCCGGGGACGACCTCGAACTCGACCCCTGCCTCGCGCAGCGCTTCCCCCTCCTCGCCGCCGCGGCCGAACACGAACGGGTCGCCGCCCTTCAGCCGGACGACGCTGCGCCCCGCCCGGGCGGCCTCGATCAGCCGCTCGCCGATCTCCTCCTGCGGGACGGAGGGGATACCCGGTCGCTTGCCGACGTAGATCAGCTCGGCATCCGCCCGGGCGTCGGCCAGCGCCCCCGGCGGGATCAGCCGGTCGTAGAAGACCGAATCCGCCTCGGCGATCAGCTCCAACGAGCGCACGGTCATCAGGCCCGGGTCCCCCGGCCCCGCCCCGACGAGATACACGACCCCCGCCCGCGCGCTCACATCGCCTCCGGGGGCCGGCGGGCAGTTCGGTCTCGGCGCGCTGGAGGATCTCGCGGGCGCCGGCGCTCAGCAGGCGCTCGGCGAGCTCGACGCCGGCGGCTGCCGGGTCGGCGGCGTCGCCCTCGATGCGGTCGCGCAGCCACTCACTTCCGTCTGGGAGGCCGATGAAGGCCTCGATGCCGAGGCGCTCGCCTTCGACGCGGGCGTGGACCCCGATCGGGCTCGCGCAGGTGGCCTCGAGCAGCGCCACCGCGGCGCGCTCGGCGGCCAGCTCACGCAGGGCGTCGCCGTCGCCGATCGCCCCCACCGCGGCAGCACTCGCCGAGTCCTCCGCTCGCACCTGCAGCGCGAGCGCGCCCTGGCCGGCGGCGGGGACCATCCGCTCGGCGGGGATCGCGAACCCGATCTCCCCCTCGCGCCCGAGCCGCCGCAGGCCGGCGGCGGCGAGGACGATCGCGTCGAGGTCTCCCTCGGCGAGCTTGCGCAGGCGGGTGTCGACGTTGCCGTGCAGCTCCTCGACCCGCAGGTCCGGGCGCGCCGCCAGCAGCTGGGCGCGGCGGCGCAGGCTCGCGGTGCCGACCCGGGCCCCCTCGGGCACGTCCTCGAGCGACCCGCCGGCCCCGATCCAGACGTCGGCCGGGTCCTCGCGCGTCGGCACCGCGGCGATCTCCAGGCCCTCCGGCATCTCTCCCGGCAGGTCCTTGGCGGAGTGGACGCCGAGGTCGGCCTCACCGGCCAGCAGCGCCCGCTCGACCCCGTGCACGAAGCGCGACTTGTCCCCGGGCTCGCCGTCGGAGGACACCTCGACCAGCTCCGCCCCGCCAATCAGCTCGGCCACCTGGCTCGCCTGGGTCAGAGCAAGCTTGCTGCCGCGAGTGGCAATTCGAATCATGCAGACCTATCCCGGTAGGGGTGGAACGTCTTGTACTTTTTCGCCGCTGACCATCGTCGGTAGCCACAAAGCGCGGCTCGAAAAAGTTAAGTGGAACCCCTACCGGGATAGGTCTGACGCAGCTCGGTCACTTTGCCAGGCGCTTCGCTCTCGGGCTCGGTCTCGACGTCGAGACCGAACAGCTCGCGCAGCGCGCTGACATAGCTGTAGGCGTCCTCCTCGCCGGCGGAGCGGCGCATCCGCAGGGTCGGCTCGTGCAGGAGCCGCGAGGCGATCGCCTTCGCCATCGCCTGCATGCGCTCGCGGTCGGCGTCGCTGAGGCTCTCCCAGCGGTTCTCGTTCTCGGCCATCACGCGGCGCACAACCTCGTCGCCGCGTTCGCGCAGCGCCGTGATCGTCGGCACTACCTCCAGCGCGGCGAGCCAGCGCTCGAAGCGGTCGAGCTCGGCCTCGATGATCAGCTCCGCCCGCTTCGCCTCGGCCTCGCGGCCGCTGGTGTTGCGTTCGACGATCTGCTGCACGTCGTCGATGTCGTAGACGCTGACCCCGGGGATGTCGCGGCAGTCGGCCTCGATGTCGCGCGGGACGGCGATGTCGATCGCCAGCAGCGGTCGCCCCTCGCGACCCTCCATCACCTGCGCGAGGTCGTCGCGCTCGACGATGTGGTGCGGCGAGTTGGTCGCCGAGACGACGATGTCGGCGGCCTCGAGCTGCTCGGGCAGCTCCTCGAAGCGGACCGCGCTGCCCTCGAAGCGCTGGGCGAGGCCGATCGCGCGGTCGTAGTGGCGGTTGGCGATGAAGACGGTGTGGACGCCGCGGGCCACCAGGGCGCGAGCGACCAGCTCGGCGGTCTCGCCGGCGCCGACCATCAGCACGCGGCGCTCGGAGAGGTCGCCGAGAGAGCGTCGCGCCAGCTCGACCGCGACCGAGGGGATCGAGACGCCCTTCTCGCTGATCCCCGTCTCCTCGCGGGCCCGGCCGCCGGCGGTGAGGGCGCCGCGGAAGAGGCGGTTGAGGATCGGGCCGGTGCCGCCCTCGACCAGGGCCAGCTCGTAGGCGCGTTTGACCTGCCCCTGGATCTCGGCCTCGCCGACGATCATCGAGTCGAGGCCCGCGGTCACCCGCAGCAGGTGCCGGGCGGCCTCGCTGGAGCGAAGCGAGTAGAGGTGGCCGAGCAGCTCGGTCGGGCGGATGTCGGCCTGGCGGGTGAGGACCCCGAGCGCCGTCGACTCGGCCTCGACCGGGTCGGAGACGATCAGGTAGAGCTCGGTCCGGTTGCAGGTGGAGATCGCCGCCGCCTCGTGGATCCCGGCCGCGGTGGTCAGCTCGTTGAGGGCGCTGACCGCGCGGCCCTCGGTCAGCGAGAGGCGCTCGCGGAGGTCGAGCGGCGCCGTCTTGTGGGAGACGCCCAGGGCGAGGAGCTCAGACATCAGTCGCCGCCTCCTCTGCTCCCGTGAGAAGCCAGGGAATCAGAGATGGATGGCTCCTCACTCCCGCGTCCGGGAGCGGCTTTCTCGCTGTTGTTCCGGCTCTCGGCAAAGCCGGCCAGCTCGCGCAGCTCGCGCTCGATCCGCTGCAGTTTCGCCGCCATGATCGCGACGTAGATGACGATCAGGACGACGAAGACCACGTAGGCGCCGGCGACGTACTTGCCGGCCTCGTCGAGCGGCAGGGCGGGCATCAGCTGACCTCCGGGGCGATGCGCGACCGGGGGCGGGTCGAGGGCGCGTCGAGGGCGCGGCGCAGCCGCTTGACCTGGCCGGAGGCGCTCTTGGCGGCAAGCTCGAGCTTGACCAGGGTCACCCAGAGCAGCGCCATCGCCGCCAGGCTGCAGAGGAAGGTCAGCATCATCGAGCCGGGCAGCCCGCCGTTGGCGGTGGCGAAGGTCCGCGGGTGGACGAGGCTCTGGGCCATCCGCACGGCCATGAAGTTGAGCGGCACGAAGGCGCCGGCGGTGATCGCGAAGACGGAGGCGTAGCGCGCCTGGCGCTCGGGGTCCTCGATCGCATAGCGGAAGGGGTAGTAGGTCGCGTACATGAGGAAGACGATCAGGAAGCTGACCAGGGTCGGCTCGTCCCAGACCCACCAGTGCCCCCAGGAGGCCTTGGCCCAGATCGCCCCGGTGATCAGCACCGCGACGCCGAAGATCACCGACATGTGGATCGAGACGTAGGAGTAGGCGTCCCAGCGGCGGTTGCCGCTGCGCAGGTGGGCGATCGCGAAGACCCCGCCGGCGATGAAGCCGACCAGCGCCACGATCGCCAGCGGCACATGCAGGTAGAAGATCTTCTGGATGAATCCCTGGTCGGCGTCGAGCGGCGCGTAGAAGAAGACCAGGGAAAGCGACAGGGCAATCGTCGCCACGGTGGCGATCGAGAGTGGTCTCAGTCCTTTGCCGTACATGCTTCGCGGGGGCGGGGGGTCGGCCCGGGCGGGTCAGTCCTCCAGGAGGAAGTCGAACACCGCGTATCCGACCAAGCAGAAGATCAGATCGTATAGGCCGAGCACCATCAGCCAGGTGCTGAAGCGGTGATAGCCGGGACCGCCCGCGGCCAGCAGGGGCTCGCTGGCGCCCGTCGCGGCGATCATCAGCGGCACCACCAACGGCAGCAGGACGAGCGGCACCAGCAGGTCGCGGGCGCGCGAGTTGACCGCCATCGAGGAGATCAGGGTGCCGGTGGCGGCGAGCCCGAGGTCGGCGAGGAGCAGGACCGCCGCCAGTGGCGCCAGAGCGGCCGCGGAGTCGAGGAAGAAAAGGGCGAAGATCGGCACCGCGACCAGCTCCAGCGCCACCAGGTAGACCAGCAGCGCCGTCGCCTTGGCGGCGAAGAGGACGCTGCGGTCGATCGGCGCCAGCCGGATCGCGTCGAAGCCGCCCTCCTCGCGCTCGGCGACGAAGAGGCGGTTGATGCCGAGGACCGCGGCGAACAGCAGCGTCGCCCAGAGGACGCCGGCGGCGAGGCTGCCGGAGAGGCTGGTGCGGTCGAGCCCGAAGCGGAAGATGACGAAGGTGGTGACGGAGAAGAGCGCCATCGCCGGCAGCGACTGCAGGGTGCGCAGCTCCGAGCGCAGGTCCTTGGCGAGGATCGCCGCGAAGGCGGCGCGGGACGGGGTCACGAGATCGCCGCCGTCTCCCGGATCCCCAGCCGCAGCACCTGGTCGGCCTCGGGGAGGAGGCGATCGGGATCGTGGGTGACGACGACGCGGGTGCGGCCGGGGCCGATCAGCCCGCGGGCCAGCTCGCGGCCCTCGGCGTCGAGGTTGGAGTCGGGCTCGTCGAGCAGCAGCAGCTCCGGCTCGTGCAGGACGCAGCGGCAGATCGCCAGCCGTTGCCGCATCCCGGCGGAGAGCTCGAAGATTCGCTCGTCGGCGCGGCGCTCCATCCCCGTCGCCCCGAGCAGCTCGCCGATGCGCGCCTCGGCCGCCTCGCCCGCGATCCCGTGCAGGCGGGCGTGGAAGCGCAGGTTCTCGCGGCCACTGAGGTCGCGGTAGAGCAGCGGTTCGTGGCCGAGGTAGCCGATCCGCCCCCGCAGCTTCCAGGCCTCGCGGGGGAGCGAGCAGCCGAGAACCCGGACCTCGCCGGCGCTGGGTCGCAGCAGGGTGGCGAGGATCCGCAGCAGCGTCGTCTTGCCGGCGCCGTTGGGCCCGAGAACGACGAGCGAGGCGCCGGCCTCCAGCTCGAAGCCGACCCCGTCGAGCGCCGGCCGCTCGCCGTAGTCCTTCCTCAGCCCGGCCAGGCGCAGCACCGGCTGGCCGGGATCAGGCTCCTCGACTTGCTTGGAAACGCCCATTTGAAGGGATTGTGAAGGTCCGGCGCCACCCAGGCCGAACTTGCAGGGTGATTGACAGCCGGAGTGCGCGCCGCGCCTCCGTTCCAAACTTTCAGGAGGAGTGGATGAACCTCAGCAAGAAGCTCGGTGCGTTGGCGGCGGCGGTCGCGGTCGCGGTTACGGCGGTGGCCCTGGTCGCCTCTCCCGCCACCGCGACGCGCACGATCAAAGTCCCCTCGCAGATCTCGATCAGAAGCGAGAGCCTGAAGTTCAGCGGCAGGGTGACGGTCCCGAAAACCTACGAACCGTGCGCGGGGCAGCGCAAAGTCATCCTCTACAAAGCCGTCAGCGGCGGGCCCGACCAGGCCGTGGGCGAGACGACCACGAGCCTGAAAGGCGCCTGGACGATCACTCCGCAGGGTTCGGCCGGGATCTCCCTGGCCCGCTTCTACGCCAAGGTGAGGAAGCTCAGCGAGGGCACCGCGGGGACGATCTACGTCTGCCAGGCGGCCCGCTCGAGGACGATCAAACCGTCGAACTGAGGCGCCCCGCGCCTCAGCGCCGCTTCTTCAGAGTGCGCCGGCCCACCTTCAACAGGGGGCCGGCGCCCTCGCGCAGCGCCTTCGTCCTGACCGCGCCCTGGCCGTAGAGCCCTTTCGCCGAGGCGCGGATCGCTTCGCCCAGGGTGCGGTCGTAGGGGTGCCACCAGAAGTCGCGGGTGAGGCCCGGCTCCCAGGCGTTCATCTTGATGTTGACGCACTCGTAGAAGCCGAATTTCGAGTGCGAGCGGCCGAGGCCGGAGTCCTTCACCCCGCCCCAAGCGCACTGGCAGGCGCCGTGGCTGAAGGAGTGGTCGTTGATCCAGACCATCCCCGACTCGATCCGCCGCGCGATCCGTTCGCCGCGCTGGCGGTCCTTGGTCCAGACCGAGGCGCCGAGGCCGAACTCGGAGTCGTTGGCGAGGTCGATCGCCTCCTGCTCGCTCTCGACGACGACGATCGGCAGCACCGGGCCGAAGATCTCCTCGCGCATGATCCGCATCTCGTGGGTGACGCCGGTGAGGACGGTCGGGGCGACGAACTTGCCGGGGAGGCCGGCGACGTCGGTCGGGCCGCCGCAGAGCTTGGTGGCGCCGGAGGCGACCGCGTCCTCGATCAGGTCGACGACGATCCCGTACTGGCCCTCCGAGGTCATCGGGCCGATTTCGGTTTCCCACTCGAGCGGGTCCCCGAGCCGCATCTTCTCCGCCTCGCGGGCGACGCCCTCGACGAACCGGTCGGCGACCTCGCGCACGACGTAGACGCGCTCGATCCCGGAGCAGGTCTGGCCGGCGTTGGCGAAGCCGCCCCAGATCGCCCCGGAGACGGCGTTGTCGAGGTCGGCGTCGGCGCAGACGATCATCGGGTCCTTGCCGCCCAGCTCCAGCACCGAGCCCTTGAGCGCCGCGGCGCAGACCTCGCCGACCTTGCGGCCGACCTCGACCGAGCCGGTGAAGAAGACCTTGCCGACGCTCGAGCGCGCCAGCGCGTCGCCGACGGCGCCGCCGCCGTGGACGACGCGGACCAGACCCTCGGGCAGGCCGCCCTTCTCGAAGACGTCGCGGATCCGCTCTCCCAGCAGCGGCGTCAGGCTGGCCGGCTTGAGGACCACGCCGTTGCCGGCCATCAGCGCGATCGCGACCTCGCCGAAGGGGATCGACCAGGGGTAGTTCCAGGGGGCGATGACGCCGACGACCCCGATCGGCTCGTAGGAGAAGTGGGCGCTCTTGGAGAGGGTGAAGGCCTGGGTCATCCGCACCTTCTCGTCGGCGAGGATCTTCTGCCCGGCCTTGGCACACCAGTGCAGGGCGTCGACCGTCGGCAGCAGCTCCATCGTGTAGGCCTCGACCCGCGGCTTGCCCTGCTCCCGCACCAGCAGCTCGGCGATCTCGTCGATGTCGTCGAGCAGGGCGTCGGCAGCGCGCTTCATGTAGCGGGCGCGGTCCTTCGACGTCAGCTCCGCCCAGGCGGGCTGGATCCGGGCGACGTCGTCCACCACCCCCTGCACCTGCTCCGGCGTGATCGTGGGAACCGTCCCCACCAGCTCCCCAGTTGCTGGATTGAACGACTCCAAAGTGGACACGGACGTCTGAACCTCCATAGCGCTCTCCATTACTCGATTCTACGCGGGGTTTGAGGGAGCCGGGGGAGGTTTCGCCGTCACGCAGGGTGTGCTGGAGGCGGGGGAAGTCTCGCCGTCGCGAACAGCGGCAGGCTCCGTCGAGACTTCCCCCGCCTCCCTCATACTCAGCCGCAGTGGACGATCAACTATTCGATACGGGCGAAGCCGATTCTTCGGGACCGCACAAGCCGGCTGCTGACGGGCCGCTGGCGGTGAGGATGAGGCCGCGCTCGCTCGAGGAGCTGATCGGGCAGGAGCACATCCTCGGCTCGGGGTCGGCGCTCAGGACTTCGATCGAAGAAGGGAAGCCGCACAGCGCGATCCTGTACGGGCCGCCGGGGGCCGGGAAGACGACGCTGGCGCGAATCGCGGCGGCGGGCGCGGAGGGGGCCTTCGAGGAGGAGTCGGCGGTCAATGCGGGGCGGGCGGAGATCCGGGCGGTGATCGAGCGTGCGAGGGAGCGGCGCAAGGGAGCGGGGCGCCAGACGGTGCTCTTCCTCGACGAGATCCATCGCTTCAACAAGGCGCAGCAGGACGCCCTGCTGCCGGCGGTCGAGGAGGGGCTGCTGACGCTGATCGGGGCGACCACGGAGAACCCCTACTTCGAGGTCAACTCGGCCCTGCTCTCCCGCTGCCAGGTCTACGAGCTGCGGCCGCTCGACCCCGGCCAGGTCGGGGAGCTGCTGCGGCGGGCGCTGTCCGACGCCGAGCGGGGACTCGCCGAACCGCCACCGGTCTCCGACGACGCTTTGGAGATGCTCGCCATGCGCAGCGGCGGCGACGCGCGGGTCGCGCTCTCCGCGCTGGAGCGGGCGGTCGAGCGGGCGCGCGGGGAGGCGATCGACGTCGCCGCGATCGAGGACGCGCTGCAGCGCAAGGCGCTCGACTACGACCGCCAGGGGGACCGTCATTACGACTTCGTCTCCGCCTGGATCAAGGCCACCCGCGGCTCCGACGTCGACGCCTCCCTCTACTACCTGGCGGTGATGCTGGAGGGAGGGGAGGACCCGCGCTTCATCGCCCGCCGGATGGTCATTTTCGCCTCCGAGGACGTCGGCAACGCCGACCCGCAGGCGCTGCTCGTCGCCGACGCCGCGGCGCGCGCGGTCGACCGGGTGGGGCTGCCGGAGTGCGCGCTGAACCTCGCCCAGGCCACCGTCTACCTCGCCCTCGCTCCCAAGTCCAACGCCTCCTACAAGGCGCTGGCCGCCGCCCGCGCAGAGGTCCGCGCCAACGGCGCCAGGACCCCGCCCGACTACCTGCGCGACGCCCACTACCCCGGCGCCGAGAAGCTCGGCCGCGGCAGCGGCTACCGCTACCCGCATGACGAGCCGGGCGGGGTCAGCGACCAGCCACTGCTCCCCGAGGGCCTAGGGGACCGCCGCTTTTACGCCCCGACGGAGTACGGATTCGAGGCCGAGCTGGGTCGCCGGCTAGCCGCTCTGCGGAGCCGATTCGGCGGCTCATGAGACCGGCGCAACTTCTCTGAAAACGCGGTGTTTCAGAGTCGGCTTTCCAAGCTAGAGCCAGGGAGAGCCGACACACCGGCCGGAGGCCTGGACTGGGGGCCTCCGGCCGGGACTTACACAGGGGGGAGAGGGCGCCGAGTGGACTGGGCTCGGCGCCCTCTACGTCGTGGGGTCGGACGAAGATCGCCTGCGCGGCGAGCGAGAGGCCGGCGACGGTGAGGAGCTCCACGGCGGGGGATAATGTTGACGAAATCAGTCGTCTATTGCCGGTCGCCTATCGTTTCGGCATGGCTTCGAAGGCTCGCTCCGATCGGCTGCGACTGGGGGGGATGGCGCTCCGCAACGGGCTCCTGATCCACGGCCCGACCCACTGGGCGGCGGCGGTCCGCGACGGTGACGGGGAAATCCAGGTCGCCTCCGAGCGCAAGCCCGAGCTTGCACCCGGCCTCGTCGCAAAGGTGCCGGGCCTGCGTGGCCCGCTGAAATTGGCGGAGGCGATGGCGGTGCTGCCGCTGGCCCGGCGACGGCTGCCGGCGGCGCGGCTGCCGTTCGAGGACTGGCGCGTGGTCGGCGCCGTCGCGGCCACCCTCGCCGTCACCGGCCTGCTGCGCCGGCGCGCCCCAGCGGGTGCCCTGCGTGAGGGCCTGGTTCAAGCGGTCGGCGCGGTGCCTGCGGTGGTGGCGCTGATGGATCGCGACCTTGCCGCCTACCACGGGGTCGAGCACAAGGCGATCGCCGCCTACGAGCAGGGAATTGACGATGTCGCTTCGGTGCCGAAGGAGCACGACCGCTGCGGCTCCAACCTGATCGTCCCGATGATGCTGCTCTCGGCCGGCGGCACCGTGCTGCTGGAGCGGCTGGTCGAGAAGCCCGGCCCCATGGCCCGCGCCGCGACGGGCCTCGCCGGCGCCTCGATCGCGGTAGAGATGTTCGCCTGGAGCGACCGCCACCACGGCGATCCCCTGGCCGAGGCCTTCCACACCCCGGGCCGTGAGATCCAGCGCCACATCGCCACCAAGGAGCCGACGCCCAAGCAGCTCGAGGTCGGCCTGGCGGCGATGGCGGAGATCCTCCGGGTCGAGCCGGGCAACGGCGGGGACGACCTGCCCCCGGCCGCATAGACTGGCCGCCTTGTTCGGAAGGATCGACCACATCGGAGTCGCCGTCGAGGACATCGACGCCGCCATCGCCCTCTATGAGGGGAGCTTCGAGATGCCGCTCGCGCACCGCGAGACCGTCGAGTCGCAGGGCGTCGAGGCGGTTCTGCTCGACGTCGGCGAGGGCCACGTCGAGCTGCTGCGCCCGCTCGGCCCCGACACGCCGGTCGGCAAGTTCATCGCCAAGAACGGTGCGGGACTGCACCACGTCGCCTACGCCGTCGACGACATCGATGCGACCCTCGAGCGCATCGCCGCCGCGGGCGTCCAGCTGATCGACCGTGAGCCGCGGGTCGGCATCCGCGAAAGCCGCGTCGCCTTCCTTCACCCCCGCTCGACCGGCGGGGTACTGACCGAGATCGTCGAACCAGCGAGAGGACACTGATGGCTGAAGCGCAGCGCGTGGAGATCGGATTCGAGGGCGGCCAGGTGATCTCCACCCGACTCGCCGACGACGACCTCAAGGATCTTCGCAAGCAGCTCGAGAATGGCGGCTGGCACGACCTGCATACGGAGGACGGCGTGATCGCGCTCTACCTCGGCAAGGTCTCCTTCCTGCGGATCGGGTCCGGCGACCACCGCGTCGGCTTCGGCCTCGGAGACTGATGCGCCCGCGCCTGCTCCTGGGCGCAGCGGCCGCCGCGACCCTCGGGGCGGCGCTCTGGTGGCGCAAGAACCCCTCGGCCTGCCCCTACGGCCAGCGCTTCTGGGTCGAAGCTCCGCACCCGATCATCACTCGGGAGCGCCTGCGCCAGGTGCTGCGCCCGGCGGCCGGTGAGCGGATCCTCGAGATCGGCGTCGGCACCGGCTACTACAGCCTCGACCTCGCCGAGTGGATCGGCCCCGAGGGCAGGCTGGAGCTGTTCGACCTGCAGCAGGAGTTCCTCGACCACGTGACGCGCGCCGCTGCCGAGCGCGGGCTCGCGAACCTCATCGCCACCCAAGGGGACGCCACCGCCCTCCCCTTCGAGGACGGCTCGGTCGACGCCGTCGTCCTCACCGCCGTCCTCGGCGAGATCCCCGACTCCGCCGCCGCCCTGCGCGAGGTCCGCCGCGTCCTGCGGCCGGCAGGCCGCCTCGTCGTCGGCGAGCTCTTCGGCGACCCCCACTTCACCACCCGCGCCAGCCTCGAGCGGATGGGCGGCGAAGCCGGCCTCCGCCTCGATGAGACCTCCGGCAACTGGTTCGGTTACTTCGCGCGGCTGGTCCCCATGTCGGCCTAGCCGGCCATCGGGTCCGAAGGCCCGGCATCTACCCCGGGCGCCAGCTCATTCGGGCGGCTGGGAGCGCGGGGCGTAGCGGTTGTGGAACATCAGGACGTTGCCGTCCGGGTCGCTGAAGATCGCCATGTGGCAGACGCCGCTGTCGATCGTCTCGCCGAGGAAGGAGACCCCCTTGGACTCCAGCTCGGCCCGTGCCGCCTCGACGTCGTCGACGTGGAGGGCGATCGGATGGCTGCTCGGCTTGAACTGCTGGCCGACTGCCGCCGCGTCCATCACCTGCAGGGTGAGGCTGCCGGTCTCGAACTCGCCGCCCGGGATGCGCTCGTAGTCGACCGAGTGCTCCAGGCCCAGCAGCGAGCCGTAGAACTCCACCGCCGCCGGGAAGTCCTTGACGAACACGGTGACGAAGTCGACGCCGGTGACGGAGATCGGAGAGGTCATGGGCGCAAGTTATCGGTATTGGCGCTAGCTGACGAGCCCAGAGACGTTCCGAACGCCTTCACCAGCAGCCGGCGCAGCTCAGCTCGCTCGCCGGCGCCGAGGTTGCCGAGGACGCGGGCCTCGCCTCGGGCCTGGTCAACACCACGCTCCAGGTGGGCGGGGCGATCGGCCTCGCCGTCCTCGCCACGATGTCGACCAACCGCACCAGCGACCTGCTCGACAGCGGCGTCTCCAACGCCTCGGCACTGACCGAGGACGCCGTATGGCGACGATCTGGGGCCGTCATTCCCGGCCGGCCGCCGCGCGGGCGATGTACACGGCCTTGCTGTGCACGTTCTCGTCCAGCGGCTGCTGGGGGATCGCGTCGTCGCGGTGGCCGAAGACGTCCAGGCACTCGAGGCCCGCCCGCTCCATCGCCGCAAGCACCTCGGCTTCCGGGAAGTGCCGCTGGCGGTGCAGCTCCGGCGCGATCGGGGGCCCGGCGCCCTCGCCGAGCGGCTCCACCTCGAAGCTCGCCTCGCTGATCGAGCCGGGCTGGGTGTCGGCGCTTGCCCGGCCGCGCCAGATCAGACGCCGGCCGTCCCTCTCGATCACGACTTCTTCGGCGAAGAAGGTGCGGTAGCACTGGAGCGTGTTGACGTCGAACATCAGCAGGCCGCCCGGTCCCAGGTTGGCCCGCATCCCGCTCAGCGCCTGCTCCAGCTCGTCGGTGCTGAGCAGGTAGTTGACGGCGTCGTCCAGGCACCAGACGAGGTCGAACTCGCCCAGTTTGGGCAGGTCCCGCATGTCGGCGACCGAGAGCCTCGCCGCGTCGCCCACCTTGGCCCGGGCCAGCTCGACCATCGACGCTGAGATGTCGCAGGCAGTCACCTCCCAGCCCCGGTCGAGCATCGGGATGAAGCTCTTCCCGGTGCCGCAGGCGACGTCGAGCAGCCGCCGGCCCCGGAGTCCGTGCGCTTCGACCTTGGGCAGCAGGTTGCCCAGCCATAGCTCGTAGTTGTGGTGGGCGGTGAAGTCGTCGTAGACCGGCGCGATCGCCTCATAGGCGATCTCGGCCCAGCGCGGCCCCCGCTCCCCGGCAGTCGTGGCCTCCATCGAAGTGTTGACCTGCCCTTCGATCAGAACAGTTTCATCGCTTAAGTTCACTCGTTCGGTCATCACTTATGTAAGTTCGTTTGATCAGCACTCCAACGGGGCATCGCCGCGGGAACGACGATGGCTGGGAGTGGGGAGAGGCACATAGGGTTTGCCTTCGTCTGGCGTATCGCTACGCGAGCAATCCGAGCGAAGCCGAAGACATTGCCCAGGATGCCTTGCTCCGCGCCTGGCGTCGGCGCTCGACCCTGCGCGACTCCGACCGCCGCAACCAGTGGCTGGCCACGATCGTCCGCAACGAGGCCTTCCGGCAGCACGCTCGCGTCCGCCCGGACCCGACCTCGATGATCGAGCTGATCGAGGGGGCCGAGGACGAGCGGGTGGTGGCGACGGTCGAACGGGCGGACCTGCACGCGGCGCTGAGACGGCTCAGCGATCGCGACCGCAGGCTGCTCGAGATGCGCTACCAGGAGGACCTGACCCAGGCGGCGATCGCGCACAAGCTCGGCATCCCCGAAGGCACCGTCAAGGTCAGGTTGCACCGGGCGCGCGACAAGCTGCGGCGGGCCTTCGTGCTTCAGTAGCTGTACACGCGGGCGAGGGCGGGGGATCGAACTTCAGACCGCTGTACAACGACCCCGGGCGCTGCCGCGGCAACTATTGGGTAATGAAGATGGCACCGCGGCAGATAGTCGCCTTCGGCGGCGGCGGCTTCTCGATGGAGTCGGGCAACCCGCTGCTCGACGACTACGTGCTGGGGCTGACCGGCGCGGAGCGGCCGCGGGTCTGCTTCCTGCCCTCGGCGA
Source organism: Solirubrobacterales bacterium (assembly GCA_040900615.1). Classification (GTDB taxonomy): domain Bacteria; phylum Actinomycetota; class Thermoleophilia; order Solirubrobacterales; family 70-9; genus VAYN01. Next base: position 34,879 of record JBBDYP010000103.1, read on the forward strand.
GCGGCGACGCCGACCATTACATCGTTCGCTTCTACCGGGCGTTCTCTGCCCACCGCTGCGAGGCGAGCCACATCTCCCTCTTCCGCCGCGAGCAGGGGCCCGATGACCTGCGCCGCCACCTGCTCTCCCAGGACCTGATCTACGTCGGCGGCGGCAGTGTCGTCAGCCTGCTCGGCGTCTGGCGCGCGCACGGGATCGACGTGATCCTGAGGGAAGCCTGGGAGGCCGGGGTGATCCTCTGCGGGCTCTCCGCCGGGTCGCTCTGCTGGTTCGCCGAGGCGGTGACCGGGTTCCACGGCGCGCCCCGGCGGCTCGAGGGGCTGGGGCTGCTGCCGTTCAGCAACTGCGTCCACTACGAGCGCGGGTCGAAGCGCCGCGAGTCCTACCACCGCTTCCTGCGCAAGGGGATGCGCCCCGGCTACGCGGCCGAGGACGGCGCCGCGCTGCATTTCACCGGTCAGGAGCTGAGCCGGGTGGTGGCCTCGCGGCCCGAGGCGCGCGGCTACCGCCTCGACGTCTCCGGGCAGCGGGTGGTGGAGATGCGGATCGCGACCACCTTCCTCGGAGATCGCGGCGCGGTTCCCGCCGCGCCGCTACCGGAGGCGCTCTCCACCGCGGTCGCGGCCTGATGGGGTTGACGGGAGCCAGCGGCGAGCGCGGTTCGACCCAGCCCGCGACGGCGACGCCGGTCCGCCGCATCCTCGCCCTCGGCGGTCATGACTTCACCTCGCGCCCCCCGGACCGCGCGGTCTGCGAGCTGCTGCTGCGGCTGGCCGGCGAGCGCGGCGGCGAACGGCCGCGAATCTGCATCCTGCCGACCGCGAGCGGCGACACCTCCGAGCAGATCGGGCGCTTCTACGCCTCCTTCGGCGAGCGCTCCTGCGAGCCCTCCGACCTCTCCCTGTTCAGGCTCGGGCGGCGGCCGATGGCGCTGCGCGACCACCTGCTCTCCCAGGACCTGATCTACGTCGGCGGCGGCAGCCTGGTCAACCTGCTCGCGGTCTGGGAGGCGCACGACATCGCCTCGATCCTCAGCCTCGCCTGGCGCCGCGGGATCGTCCTCGCCGGCCAGAGCGCCGGGGCGATGTGCTGGTTCGAGGCCGGCGTCACCAAGTCCTCGGGGAAGCCGCTGGCCGCGGCGGGCCTGGGCCTGCTCTCCGGCAGCCTCTGCGTCCACTACAACAACGAACCCGAGCGCCGCGCCGCCTACCTCGCCGCCGTCGGCGACGGGATGCCGGGCGGCTACGGCCTCGACGACTACGCCGGCCTGCTCTGGGAGGGCGAGGGCTCCCCCGCCGCCGTCACCGCCCGCCGCGGCGCCCGCGCCTACCGGGTCTGCAGCCGCGACGACACCGTCTCCGAGTCCCCCCTTCCGGCCCGCTTCCTCCCGGCGCCCGCCCCGGCGGCGCTGAGGGAGGACATCGCCGAGTTCCGGCGCATCAAGACGATGCGCAAGCGCGCCGGCTGGCTCGGGTAGCCGGACCCCTACTCCCCCGCCACAGGCGGCGCGGTCGGGTCGCTTCCCTCCTCGCCGAGTTTCTCCCGCGCGATGTAGTCCTCGGCCAGCAGCAGGTTCTCCTTCGAGCGCTCGACCACGTTGAGCAGGTCGCTCATCAGCGCCACCTCCTCGACCTGCTCCTTGACGAACCACTGCAGGAACTGCTCGGCGCGGTAGTCCTTGACCTCCCGGGCCAGCTCGAAGAGGGCGAAGATCTCGTCGCTGACCCGCTTCTCCTGCTCCAGCGCCATCCGCACGGGCGCGCTGCCGTCCGAGTAGGTCGTCTCCTGGGACTTGATGTCGGGGATGTGGATCCCCTCGCCGACGTCGAGCAGGTACTGGATCATCATCATCGCGTGCTCGCGCTCCTCCAGCGCCTGGCGGTAGAAGAAGGCGGCGAGGCGGGGAAGGGTTTCGACGTCGTAGTAGACGGCGGCGCCTACGTACTGCTGGGAGGCCGCGAACTCGTTGGAGATCTGCTCATTGAGCGCGTCGGCGAAGGTCTTGTCAGGCATCTCGTTGCTCCTTGTCGGCGGGCGGACGGGTCGGGTGCGCCCAACGTAGCCGAAACGCCGAGTTCGGCCGGCCGAAGCGGAGATTCGGCCGGCCGAAGACCGCGAGTTCGCGTTTTGTCTCGTATGGCGACGAAAAACGCGAACTCGGCGCCCGGTCCTGACGCAGGGATAGCTCAGAGGATCCAGCGGAAGCCGAGCTCGTCGATCGCCGGCTCGAGCGGGCTGGAGGGCAGCCCGGGGCTGGTCGCCTTCGCGGGGTCGTTGTAGCCGCTGGGGGCGACGTCGTTGGGAGTGTCGGGATGGAAGATCGAGGCCAGGTACTGGATCTGCCCGCGGCCCTGCCCGAGCTCGGTCTGGCCGCCGCCGTAGGCGCCGATCCCGCGCTCCTCGCAGTAGTCGTAGGCGGCGAAGAGGTTGCGGACCGGGCCGAAGCGGGAGGGCTTGACGTTGACCGTCTTCGGCGGCGACCAGGGCATCGCCTCGATATCGGCGATGGAATGGATCGGGGCGTCCCAGGTGACCCGCTCGGACACGGGGTCGAGCAGCGGTTTCGTCTCCGGGGTGACGTCGGGGTCCTCGAGCCAGGCGTCGGGGAAGGCAGCGATCAGCTTCGCGTACAGCTCCGGGTCGGTCTCGACGTCGACGGGGGTGCCTTTGTAGAAGCCCTTGAGGTCGAGCGAGTCGACGGCGCCGGTCGCGGCCAGGGCGGCGATCAGCTCGTCGTCCCAGTCGTTGGTCGGGTCGAGCTTGAAGCGCAGGCCGGGGTAGACGGCGAGGCGGGCGAGCAGGGGCTCGATCGAGGAGCGCTCACCCTCGCCGGAGCCCGCCAGGCGCATCGAGTTGACGAAGTTGAGCGGCCGCGGCTCGCGGCCGAGCACGGCGGCGAGGTTGGTCCCGGCCTGGCGCAGCGCCAGGTCGAGCGCCGCCGACTCGAAGGCCCAGCGCCGGTAGTCGAGGGAGATGTCGCGCTGGGGCGCCGCGGCCGGGAAGAGATCGATCGGGTCGAGGTGGGCGGAGAAGCCGGCGAAGCTGTAGCTGCCGGCGAGGCCCTCGGGGGGGCCGGCGTCCTGCTGGGCGATGTGGTCGACGGCGTCGTAGGTGACGTCTTCGCCGATCCCCTCGTGGCCGCCGCCGCGCAGCCTGACCACGGTGGTCAGCCGTTCGAAGGCGCCGAAAGCGATTTCCAGCCCCTCGAACTCGCAGGACTCGATCTCGAGCGGCAGGTCGGCGATCGCGTCGAAGCTGGCCATCGCGGCACCCTAGATGATCGATTTCGCCGGCTAGCGTATGCAAGGCGAGGGGCATCGGCTCCCCTCGCTCGAAGCCACGACCGAGAGACGCCCAGACACCAGCGCCTGGATGACCGTTGCCGACTTTCACCCACCTCTGGTGGGGTCAAGGTCGGCAGCGCTGAGGCACCCGTCCCTTGCTTCCGCTGTTAGTTATCCGCGCTATGCGCGGATAACTAACAGCGGAACGTCTTGAGTGCTTGAAGCTGGCGGGAGCTCGTCGGGAGCAACGCGGCGCGACAAATTCGCCCGCAGGGTGACCGGGTCCCCTACGCCACGCCGCCCTCGCTTGGTCCTGAACCGTCCCAGTGGCACGCTCCCTACCGGGATAGGTCCTCAGCGAGCGACTCGCAGCGTCTTCAGCTGGCGGTCGCTGCCGCCGCGGACGTAGCCGCCGTGGGCGACGCTCTCCCTGATGTAGTCGAGGGTTTCGGCGGTGAGGCGCTCGCCGGGGAGGACGTTGGGGATCCCCGGCGGGTAGGCGGCCAGGCCCTCGGCGGCGATCCGTCCGGCTGCGGCGTCGAAGGGGATCACCTCCTGCGGCCCGAGGAAGGCCTCGCGTGGGGTCATCACCAGCTCGCCCCAGGGGGGCGGCGGTGCCAGCGTCGCCTCCGCCGGGCCGGGCTCGGCCTCGAGGTGGCCGACCGCGTCGCGCATCGCTGCGACCAGACGCTCGCCGGCCTTTGCGGCCGGCTCTCCCAGGCCGAAGATCGCGACGACGACGTTCTCGGAGAGCAGCTCGAAGTCGGTCCTGGTCCGCTCGAAGGCCGTCCTGGCCAGTCGGTACCCGCTGGAGCGGGTGCCGCGGACGTCGATCGAGAGTCGCAGCGGATCCCAGCCGACGATGCCGGCGCGCCCGACCATGCTCTCGTCGAGCACGGCCAGGCCGGGGATCGAGGCGATCTCCTCGCGGGTGGCGGCGATCGCTGCCAGGGTCTCGCCGAGCAGCTCGACCCCGTGGACGGAGGCCTGGCGGCGGGCGGCGTCGAGGGAGCCGGAGAGCAGGGCGCTGGGGCTGGTCGTTTCGACCAGGCTGACGCAGCGGTCGACCACGGCTCCGTCGATGCGGCCGCCATGGCCGAGGTGGAGCATCGCCGCCTGGGTGAGGCTGCCGACGATCTTGTGGGTCGAGGAGATCACCAGGTCGGCGCCGCTGGCGAGCGCGTCGGCCGGCAGCGAGGGATGGAAGTGCAGGTGGGCGCCCCAGGCCTCGTCGACGACCAGCGGCACGCCGCGCTCGTGGGCCACGTCGGCGAGGCCGGCGATGTCGGCGCAGGCGCCGAAGTAGGTCGGCGAGACCACCATCGCCGCGACCGCGCCGGGCGTCTCCTCCAGCCCGGCGGCCAGCGAGTCGGGGGTGAGGCAGTGGGCGATCCCCAGCTCCGGGTCCAGCTCCGGGGCGACGAAGGTCGGCCGCATCCCGCTCAGGATCAGCCCGTCGACGACGGAGGAGTGGACGTTGCGCTGGACGACGACGCCGTTGCCGCCGTGGGCGAGAGCGAGGCAGGCGCTGTGGTTTCCCTGCGAGGCGCCGTTGACGAGGAACCAGGTCCGCCGCGCTCCCCAGGCCTCGGCCGCCAGTAGCTGCGCCTGCTGGAACGGCGTCGGCTCGGGGCCGATGTCGACCCCTTCGGTGACCGAGGGGATGTCGTTGCGAAGGCCGACGTCGCCGACCAGCTCGCGCATCGCCGGGTCGGCGCCGGCGCCGCCCTTGTGGCCGGGGACCTGGAAGCGACCGGGTTCGAGCGCCGCATAGGCGAGCAGAGCGTCGACGTAGGGGGTCGAGTCCTGTCCGCGGTCGGACATCGCGCGAGTCTAAGGGTCTGTCACCGCCCGCCTGCCCGGTCCGCGAGACTTACCGGCGAGATGAAGCACACCCGGCACGGCTACTGGCTGGAGGAGGCGGGCGCGCCGGCGCCGGCCGCGCCTCTGGCCGGAGATCGCGACGCCGACGTCGTCATCGTCGGCGGCGGCTTCACCGGCCTCTGGGCCGCCTGGCACATCAAGGAGCTGGAGCCCGACGCCCGCGTCGTCCTGCTCGAGGCCGACAGCTGCGCCCACGGGCCGAGCGGCCGCAACGGCGGCTTCTGCAACGTGATGTGGTTCTCGCTGCCGAGCATGCGGCGGCGCTGGGGCGACGGGGCCGCGCTCGACGTCGCCCGCGCGGCCGACCGCGCCGTGCACGAGATCGGCGAGTTCTGCGAACGCGAGGGGGTCGATGCCTGGTTCCGGATGGGCGGCTACCTCCAGGTCTCGACGGCGCCGGCCCACGACGACGTCTTCTCGGAGGCGCTGGCGGCCTGCCGGGAGCTCGGCGTCGCCGACGCGGTGCAGCCGCTCTCACCGGAGGAGGTCGCCGCCCGCTGCTCCTCTCCGGCGTTCCGCGCCGGCGCCTACTACCCAGCCTCGGCGACCGTACAGCCGGCGCGGCTGGCGCTGGGCCTGCGCGAGCGGCTGCTGGCCCGCGGGGTGGAGCTGTTCGAGTCGACGTCGGTGCGGGCGCTGCGCGACGCCCCCGACGGGGTCGAGGCGCGCACGGTCGGCGGCACGGTTCGGGCCCGGGCCGCGGTGCTGGCGATCGGCGGCGCCGCCAAGTCCTGGCGCAGCCCGCTGCGCCACCGGCTGACCATCGCCTCCTCCCACATCGTCCTCACCGAGCCGGTCCCGGACCTGCTCGAGCAGGTCGGCTGGACCGGCGGCGAGTGCATCACCGACAGCCGCGCCCTGATCGACTACTTCCGCACCACCCCCGACGGCCGCATCCTCTTCGGCTGGGGCGGCGGGCGGATCGCGATGGGAGCGAGGCTGGGCGGGCGCTCCGAGATCGACGCCGCCGTCGTCGCCGCCACCGCCGAGCACCTCCACACCTGCTTCCCGGGACTGGCCGGGCGTCGCATCACCCACGCCTGGGGCGGACCGATCGACGCCTCGCCGACCCACCTGCCGATGGTCGTGCCGCTGCCCGGCGGCAGCGCCTTCGCCGCCGCCGGCTATACCGGCAACGGCGTCGGCCCCTCGAGCATGGTCGGCCGCACGCTCGCCTCGCTCGCCCTCGACCGCCGCGACGAGCCCTCCCGCCTCGCCTTCGTCGACCCCTCGCCGCCGCGGGTCCCACCGGAGCCGTTCCACTGGATCGGCGGCGAGGCGATCCGCCTCGGGATCATGGCCAAGGAGGAGGCCGAGCTGGCCGGCCGCGCCCCCGGCCGCATCGCCTCCGCCGTCGCAAGGGTTCCCGAGCTGATCGGCTTCCACATCGGTAGATAGGCGTCAGGTCGCCGCGGTGCCGCCGACGGGGAGCGGCGGTGCCATCTCCTGGTCGGGCCTGACCGCCGCCATCCTCTCCGCCCGGCGCTGCTGGACCAGGACCAGGGCGGCGGTGATGATGCCGACCGCGAAGAGCAGGGTGGCGAGGGCGTTGACCTGCACCGGGATGCCGCGCAGGCTGACCCCGTAGACGTAGAGCGGGAAGGTCACCGTCGTGCCCGAGTTGAAGTTGGAGATCACGAAGTCGTCGATCGAGAGCGCGAAGGCGAGCAACCCGGCGGCGACGATCCCGGGGGCCAGCAGCGGCAGCGTCACCGTGCGGAAGGTCGTGATCGGGCCGGCGCCGAGGTCCGCCGCCGCCTCCTCGAGGTTGCGGTCGAAGCCGATCAGGCGCGAGCGCACGACGACGACGACGAAGCTGATCGAGAACATCACGTGGGCGATCAGCAGCGTCGTGAAGCCGAGCGCGAACGAGTAGAAGATGAACATCGAGAGCAGCGAGGCGCCGATCACCACCTCGGGCGTCGCCATCGGGATCACGATCAGCAGGTTGGCGACGTGGCGGCCGCGGAACCTGTGACGGACCAGCGCGATCGCCATCGCGGTCCCGATCGCGGTCGCGATCGCGGTCGTGAACGCCGCCAGTCGCAGGCTGGTGAAGAGGGCTTCGTTCAGTTCCGGCAGCGAGAACATGCTGGTCCAGTACTCGAACGTGAAGCCGTCGCCGAGCCCGTAGGTGAGTTTGTCTTTCGGCGTCTCGCCGAACGAGAAGACCGCGATCACCACGATCGGGATCAGCATGTAGGCGATCGCCAGGCCGGCGTAGATCAGCAGCGCGTTGCGCCGCAGCCAGGCCCACGCCCGCGAGACGACGCTCATCTCAGGCCTTCCCCTCGTCCTCGTCGCCCATGAAGGCGCCGGTGCCGGCGAAGCGGATGTAGATGGTGACGACGGCGAGGATCAGCGCCATCATCAGGAAGGAGAGGGCGGCCGCCTCGGGGTAGTCGCGCTGGTTCAGGTAAAGCGACTGGATCACGTTGCCTACCATCGCCTGCTGGGTGCCGCCCAGGAGCTCGGCGTTGATGTAGTCGCCGAAGGCGGGGATGAAGGTGAGCAGGACGCCGGCGACGATCCCGGGCATCGTCAGCGGCAGGGTGACCCGCAGGAACGCCTGCCGCGAGGAGGAGTAGAGGTCCTTCGCCGCCTCCACCAGTCGCATGTCGAGCCGCTCCAGGTTCGCGTACAGCGGCAGGATCATGAACGGCAGGAAGTTGTAGGTGAGCCCGGCGATGACCGCGCCCGAGGTCGCCAGGACGCGGCCGTCGGCGGGGACGAGGGAGAGCGACTGCAGGACGCTGACGACCGGGCTGGAGTCGCTGAGGATCGTCTTCCAGGCGATCGTCCGGATCAGGTAGGTGGTGAAGAAGGGCGCGATCACGGCGAACAGCAGCAGCAGCCGGAAGCGGCTGGCGCGGAAGGCGATCGCGTAGGCGAGCGGGTAGGCGATCAGCAGGCAGAGGATCGTCGCCGCCCCCGCGTAGAAGAACGAGCGCAGGATCTGCTCGGTGTGCCCGGAGAGCGAGTCCGGGAAGTTGGACCACGCCCAGGTCAGGGTGAAGCCGGTTTTCAGCGAGCCCGAGCGCAGCGCCAGTTCGCCCATGAAGTACATCGGCACGACGAAGAAGAGGATGAGCCAGAGCAGGCCCGGCCCCAGGAGCCAGTAGGGGACCAGGCGCTGTCTCAGGCTCATCCTCGTCGCCTCAGCCGGTGATCACTGCCTGCCAGGCCTCGGTCACCTCTTCGACTTCCGGCGGCGAGACCTGCGTGGAGCAGTTGCGCTGGAACTCCTCGCTGGGGAAGACCAGCGGGTCGTTGGCCAATTCGGGCGCGGTTTTCTGGAGCAGGTCCTTGACCCCGTCGACCGGCGAGACGTAGGTGATGTATTCGGTCAGGTCGGCGGCCACCTCGGGCTGGTAGACGAACTCCATCCAGCCCAACGCCGCCCCCGTGTTCGGCGCCCCGACCGGGATCACCATGTTGTCGGACCAGAGCACGCATCCCTCGGTCGGCATCCGCCATTCGGCGTTCTCGTTTTCGACGATCGAGGCGTCTCCCGACCAGCCGATCGCGGCGACGATGTTGCCCGCGGTCAGGTCCTCCGTGTAGTCGTTGCCGGTGAAGCGGCGGATCTGGCCGGAATCGGCGGCCGCCTTGATTTTGTCGACTGCCTTCAGCCAGTCCTCGTTGCTCGCCTCCTCGGGGTCGACCCCTTCGGCCTTCATCACCAGCGCGACGCTGTCGCGCATCTCGGTCAGCATCGTCACCTTGCCCTTGTACTTCGGGTCGAAGAGGTCGTTGACCGATTTGATCTCCGGCGCCTTGGCGGTGTCGACCCAGATCCCGGTCATGCCGCTCTGCCACGGGATCGAGAACTTGCGGCCCGGGTCGAACGAGGGATCCTGCAGCGTCGGGAGCATGGTTTCGAACACCGTCGGCAGATCGCCGTGGTCGATCTCCTGCAGGTAGCCGAGGTCGAACATTTCTTTCGCCATCCAGTCGGTGACGACGAAGATGCTGCGCCCGCCCGACTCGCCCTGCTCCAGCTGCGGCTGCATCTTGCCGAAGAAGTCTTCGTTGTCGTTGACGTCTTCGATGTAGTCGAGGCTGACGCCGCTCTCGCCTTCGAACTCGGCGACCGTGCCTTCCTTGCCCGGGTCGATGTACCCCGGCCAGTTGGAGATCGTCAGCTTGCCGGTGACTTCGCCGCCTTCGGCCGTCGTCACCTCGCCGTTGCCGCCGCCTCCGGTGGTGCCGCCGCACGCCGAGACACCGAGCGCCAGCGCCGCCATCGCGAACAGCGCGACAAGCGCAATCCCGACCGGCTGCCTTCCTCGTTCACCACTGCCCATTCGACTCACCCTTCCTGTTGCGTTTGAAGGTCTGCGCCGACGCCGACGCCCGCCGGCTCGCTGCCGGCTTCGCTCGGCGATTCGGTGACCACGTGCATGTGCTCGGGGTCCCAGCTCAGCCCCACCCGGGCGCCGCCGCCGGGCAGCCGCTGCCGCTCGGCCTCGCTGGCGTTGGGGACGAGGACCGTCATCCGCACCTCCCCGCCGAGGTTGACGACGATCTGCGTCGCCGTCCCCAGGTAGAGCGAGCTCTCGACCACGCCGTCGACCCTGGGCACGCCATTGCCCGCCGCGACCGCCTCCTCCACCAGCTCGACCCGCAGCTTCTCCGGGCGGACCACCGCCGCGCAGCCCTCGCCGGCCTCGAGCGAGCCGGTTTGCGCCGGCACTTCGGGGCCGCTGTCCAGCTTCACCAGGCCGGGTCTGGCGACGGTCCCCGGCATCAGGTTGGAGACGCCGATGAAGCCGGCGACGAAGGTGGTGGTGGGACGCTCGTAGACGTCCTCGGGGACGGCGATCTGCTCGATCCGGCCGCGGTTCATGACCGCGATCCGGTCGCTCATCGTCAGTGCCTCCTCCTGGTCGTGGGTGACGTAGACGAAGGTGATCCCGACCTCGCGCTGGATCCGCTTCAGCTCCACCTGCAGGCCCTTGCGGAGTTTCAGGTCGAGGGCGCCGAGCGGCTCGTCGAGCAGGAGGACCTTCGGCAGGTTGACCAGGGCGCGGGCCAGGGCGACCCGCTGCTGCATGCCGCCGGACAGCTGGGCGGGCCTGCGTTTGGCCTCTTCGGCGAGGCCCACCCGCTCCAGCTCGGCGCGGACGCGCTCGGCGATCTCGTCCTTGGCGACCCGCTTGCGCTTGAGCCCGAAGGCGACGTTGTCCTCGACGCTGAGGTGGGGGAAGAGCGCGTAGCTCTGGAAGACCGTGTTGGTCGGGCGCTTGTGCGGCGGCAGCGTCGCCACGTCCTCGCCGTCGATGCGGATCTCACCCGCCGTGGGCCGCTCGAAGCCGGCGATCATCCGCAGCGTCGTCGTCTTGCCGCAGCCGCTCGGTCCCAGCAGGGTGAAGAACTCGCCGGGCGCCAGCTCCAGGCTGAGATCGTCCACGGCCACCAGGTTCTCGAAGCGCTTGGTGACGCCTCGCAGCTCGACGCTCGCGATCTGGCCCTGGACGTCCATCGTTCCCTGTTGTTTCCCTTCCTCAGGTATGTCTACCCGCGGCGCCACTATTTATCCGCAGGTACTACCAGTACCGGGCGCTCCGCCATGTAGAGGAGCTTGTTCGGCGTCGAACCCAGGATGACGCCCTTGAGCGGCGGGTCTCCGTAGCTGCCGACCACGATCATCCGCGCGTCGCGGGCGTCGGCCGTATCCACCAGGGCTTCCGGGCCGCGCTTCGGGACCATCTCCATCTCCACCTCGATGCCGGCTTCCGCCGCGTGGCGCTTCGCCTCCTCCATCACCTTGGCGCCGTATTCCTCGATCGCGTCCTCGTGTTCGGCGATCTCGCCGCCCCACAGCCCGGGCGGGGCGTAGCCGAAGACCATGACGACCCTGTCGCCGAGGCTCTTGGCCAGCTCGATCGCCCTGTCGAGCGCCGCCTTGCCGCAATCGGACCCGTCGTAACCGACGACTATGTCTCTCATCTCGAACCCATCATCCCTCTCCGCCGGAGATCGGGACCGGCGGCAGCTCGACTTCGCCCTCCAGGAACCCGGCCGGCGCCTTGCGCCACTGGACGAACATCAGCAAGACGCCGAGCAGGAAGAAGAAGACGGCGATCACGAGCGGCGGGCCGATCCCGTCGGCGACGACGATCACCCAGCCCGCGATCCAGCCGAGCTGCGGCCCCATCGCCTTCGTCACCCAGGAGAAGCTGGTGCCGCAGTCCGGGTCGGCTTTGTTCATGTAGTAGTAGCCGGCGGCGACCAGGAACATCGGGATGAAGCTGATCAGCAGGATCGCCGGGGACGACGCTGGAGGCGAACCCGATCGCGTTCTTCTTCAACCCCTTGTCCCCACTGCTGGGAAAGGGGGCTGCCTTTGCGCCCGGCGTGGGAACTGCTGCGCTCTCCAACGGTCGGTTTCCTCCCTTGGCTCGTTGCCGAGCCAGCGGCTACTTTCAGCGACCGTAAGCCCCGGCGGACCACGGTGCAAGTGGCGAATGTCCCAAAAGTACAGGAGTGACTTGTACTTTCTGTATAAGTGAATCGCCCGAACTTGACCCAATGACCACTTGCGTCTGTGTCATCCTGGGGCTAGCTTTGTCCATATCGTCGTAGAACGAGAGGAGAGCGGCATGGCCACCGCGTCGCAGGCAGTAGGCACCGACCTTCAACAGCTGGCCCAGCGCCATCTCTGGATGCATTTCTCACGGATGGGCGCCTACGGGCCCGATCACGAGATCCCGATCATCACCCGGGCCGACGGCTGCTACGTCTACGACCAGCACGGCAACCGCTATCTGGACGGCCTCTCGGGGCTCTTCTGCGTCAACGCCGGCCACGGCCGCACCGAGTACGGCGAAGCCGCCGCCCGCCAGGTCGAAGAGCTCGACTTCTACACGCTCTGGAGCTACGCGCACCCACGGGCGATCGAACTGGCGGCGCGGATCGCCTCGCTGGCGCCAGGCGACCTCAACCGCGTCTTCTTCACCTCCGGCGGCTCGGAGGCGGTCGAGACGGCGCTGAAGCTCGCCCGCAACTACCACCGCATCCACGGCAAAGGCCAGAAGCACAAGACGATCGCCCGCGAGATCGCCTACCACGGCACCTCGCTGGGGGCCCTCTCGGTGACCGGCATCACCGACCTGCGCAGCCAGTTCGAGCCGCTGACCCCGGGCGGCTGCCACGTCCCCAACACCAACGTCTACCGCTGGCCCGAGGACCGACATCCGCTCTGGGCGGCGACCGCGATCGAGGAGCGGATCGAATTCGAGGGCGCCGAGACCGTCGCCGCCGTGATCCTCGAGCCGGTCCAGAACGCCGGCGGCTGCTTCGTCCCGCCCGACGGCTACTTCCAGCGGGTGCGCGAGATCTGCGACCGCCACGACGTGCTGATGATCTCCGACGAGGTGATCTGCGCCTGGGGGCGCCTCGGCCACTACTTCGGCTGCGAACGCTTCGGCTACCAGCCCGACCTGATCACCGTCGCCAAGGCGCTGACCTCGGCCTACGCGCCGCTGGGCGGCGTGATCGCCTCCGATCGCGTCGCCGAGCCGTTCATGCAGGGCGAAGCCTCATTCGCCCACGGCTTCACCTTCGCCGGCCACCCGATCGCCACCGCGATCGCGATGGCCAACCTCGACGTCTTCGAGCGCGAGGACCTCTGCGGGCACGTGCTCGCCAAGGAGGGCGAGTTCCGCCAGATGCTGGAGAGCCTGAAGGAGCTGCCGATCGTCGGCGACGTGCGCGGCGCCGGCTACTTCCAGGCGATCGAGCTGGTCAAGGACAAGGAGACCAAGGAAAGCTTCAACCACGAGGAGTCCGAGCAGCTGCTGCGCGGCTTCCTCTCCGCCGAGCTCTACAAGCGGGGCCTGATCTGCCGCGCCGACGACCGCGGCGACCCCGTCGTGCAGCTGGCGCCGCCGCTGATCGCCGACACCGAGCAGTTCGAAGAGATCCACGACGTGCTCAGCACCGTGCTCGCCGAGGCCTGGGACCGGGTCGTCGGCTAGGAGCGCGATGCTCACCGTCCAAAGCCTGCTCGACGAGCTCGGCCTCGAGCTGGCGGCCGGCTCCAAGGCCGCGGCCGCGCCGGTGCGCTGGGTCCACATCTCCGAGCTGCAGGACCCGACGCCCTGGCTCTCCGGCGGCGAGCTGATGCTGACCACCGGCATCCCGCTCGACACCGCCGCCAAGCAGCGCTCCTTCGTCCGCATCCTCGCCGACCGCAACCTCGCCGGGCTCGGCTTCGGCACCGGGTTCAGCCACCGCAAGCTGCCGAAGGCGCTGGTGGAGGAGGCCGAGAAGCGGGACTTCCCGCTGTTCGAGGTGCCCTACTCGACGCCCTTCATCGCGATCACCGAGAAGGCCTTCGCCCGCCTCGTCAACGAGCAGTACGAGGTGCTGCAGCGTGGGATCGCGGTGCAGCGGCGGCTCGAGCGGCTGGTGCTGGAGGAGCGCGGGCTGGAGGAAATCGCCGCGACGATCGCCTCTGCGGTGGGCGGCACCGTCGCCATCCTCGACAGCCGCGGCGAGCGCCTGGCCGGGCGCGGCTTCCGCCGCCAGCTCTCCGCCGATGCGGTCAGCGGCATCCGCAAGGAGGCGCTCTCCCACGCCGCCGACGGCCATCCCTTCGTCCCGTCCCACCCCTCGGTGGCGGGGCGGGCGCTGGCCCACCCGGTGGTCTCGCCGGGAGGCGGGCCGCCGCAGGCCTGGGTCGTGATCGTTCGCGACTCGGGCGGCCTCGGCGACTTCGAGCGGCTGATCCTGCAGCAGGCGGTTGCCGTCGTCGCCCTCGAGCTGATGCGGCGCCGGGTCGCCCGCGAGACCGAGCGCCGCCTCGCCGGCGACGTTCTCGCCGGGGCGCTGGGGGGGCGCATGGAGGCGTCGGAGCTTCGTCGCCGCCTGGAGCCGTTCGGGATCGGCGAGGAAGCCGCCGTGCTCGTCTTCGCGCTCGACCACCCCGCCACCGCGACCGGGGCGCTGGAACGGGCGCTCGCCGCCGACGCCTGTCCGGCCGTCGTCGCGCCCCACACCGCCGGCGCCCGCGAGCTGCTCTGCGCCGTCATCGACGCCGCCGACCGCGACCCGATCGACGTCGCCACCGACGCCCGCCGCGCGCTCAGTCCCGAACGTGGGGTCGTCCGCGCCGCCGCCAGCCGACCGGCCTCGCCGGAGAGCCTGCGCCACTCCTTCCACGAGGCGCGCTGCGCTCTCGAGGCGACCGCCTTCGACAACGGCTCCGCCCCGGAGGTCGCCTCCTGGCGCGACCTGGGCGCCTTCACGCTGCTGCTCTCGATCCAGGACGACGATGCGCTGGGCCTCTACTGCGACAGCGTCCTGGGGCCGATCGAGCAGGGGGACGAGGAGTACGGCGGCGAGCTGCTGCGCTCGCTGGAGGCCTTCATCGAGCAGAACGGCCAGTGGGAGAAAGCCGCTCGCCAGGTCTACTGCCACCGCCACACCCTGCGCTACCGGATGCGCAAGGTGGAGGAGCTGACCGGGCGCGACCTCTCGCGCGCCCACGACAGGATCGAGTTTTGGCTTGCCCTGCGAGCGAGGGAGCTGGTCGCATGAAAGTCGGAGTCCCCACTGAGATCAAGTCGGACGAGTACAGGGTCGCGATGACGCCCGCCGGGGTGCGCGAAATGACCGAGCACGGCCACCAGGTGCTGGTCCAGGCCGGTGCCGGCGAGGGCAGCGCCGTCGCCGACGCCGAGTACGAGGCCCAGGGGGCGACCATCGTCGCCGACCCCGCCGCCATCTTCGAGCAGGCGGAGATGATCCTCCACGTCAAGGAGCTGCAGGCGACGGAGATCGAGATGCTGCGCCCCGGGCAGCTCCTCTTCACCTACCTGCACCTGGCTCCCGACCCCGAGCAGACCCGCGGCCTCTGCGGCTCCGGCGCCACCTGCATCGCCTACGAGACCGTCGAGGACTCGCGCGGCCGGCTGCCGCTGCTGGCGCCGATGAGCGAGATCGCCGGCAAGATCGCGACCCAGGCGGGCGCCTACATGCTGGAGAAGCCGCTCGGCGGGCGGGGCATCCTGCTCGGCGGCGTCCCCGGCGTCGCCGCCGCCAACGTGATCGTGATCGGCGGCGGCGTGGTCGGGATGAACGCGGCCTTCATCGCGATCGGGATGGAGGCCGACGTCTTCGTCTTCGACCGCTCGATCGACCGCCTGCGCGAGCTCGACGTCACCTTCGGCGGGCGCTGCTCGACGGTCTACTCGACCACCCTCGCGGTCGAGGAGATGCTGCCCCGCGCCGACCTCGTGATCGGCGCCGTCCTCGTCCACGGTGCCCGCGCCCCCTTCGTCGTCCGCCGCGAGCAGCTGGCGCTGATGAAGCCCGGGGCGGTGCTGGTCGACGTGGCGATCGACCAGGGCGGCTGCTTCGAGACCTCGCGCCCGACGACCCACCACGAACCGACCTTCGAGGTCAACGGGGTCACCCACTACTGCGTCGCCAACATGCCCGGTGCGGTCCCGATCACCTCGACCCAGGCCCTTACCAACGCGACCCTGCCGTACGCGATCGCGCTGGCAGACCATGGCGTCGCCGAGGCGATCCAGCGCGACCCCGGCCTGCGGCCCGGCGTCAACGTCGCCGCCGGAGAGGTGACCCACCCGGCGGTGGCGGAGGGAGTCGGGGCGAGCTACGTTCCGGCCGAGGAGGCACTCCAGATAGAAACTTCGCCGACGGGCCGAAAAGTCGAGATATGAGCGACTTTTCGGCCCGTCGGCCCGAAACGGAGGTGGCGAGGTGGCGAAGGTGATGCTGAAGAACTTCATCGGCGGCGAGAGCGTCGACCCGGTCGACGGCGGATCGGAGGAGGTGGTCAACCCGGCGACCGGAGAGGTCATCGCCGAGGCGCCGCTCTCGACCAAGGCCGACGTCGACCGCGCCGTCGCCGCCGCCAGGGAGGCTTTCGAGAACGGCAGCTGGGCGACGATCCCGCCAAACGAACGAGCCCGGGCGCTGCTGCGGATGGCCGACCTGATCGAGGAGCGCGGCGAGGAGATCGCCGACCTCGAAGCCGCCGACGCCGGCAAGCCTCGCGCCGCCGTGATGGAGGACGAAATCTCGGCGATGGCGGACCAGCTTCGCTTCTTCGCCGGCGCCGCTCGCTGCCTCGAGGGCCGTGCGGCGGGCGAGTACATGGAGGCGCACACCTCCTTCGTCCGCCGCGAGCCGATCGGAGTGATCGGCCAGATCACCCCCTGGAACTACCCGCTGATGATGATGATCTGGAAGATCGGCCCGGCGCTGGCGGCCGGCAACACCATCGTCCTCAAGCCGGCGGAAACGACGCCGGTGACGAGCCTGAAGTTCGCCGAGTGGTGCGGCGAGATCCTGCCGGCGGGCGTCCTCAACGTGATCGGCGGCCACGGCGAGCCGGCCGGCTCGGAGCTGGTCACCCACCCCGACGTGGACATGGTCAGCCTCACCGGCTCCCCCGCGACCGGGAAGTGGATCGCCAAGGCCGCCGCCGACACGTTGAAGCGGGTCCACCTGGAGCTCGGCGGCAAGGCCCCCGTGGTCGTCTTCGACGACGTCGACATGGCGACCGCGATGGAGACGATCGCCGGCACCGGCTACTACAACGCCGGCCAGGACTGCACGGCGGCGACGCGGGTGCTCGCCGCCAAGGACGTCTACGACGACGTCGTCAACGGCCTCGCCGCGGAGGCGAAGGGGCTGGTGCTCGGCGACACGATGTCGGCCGACACGACCCTGGGCCCGGTCAACTCACAGCGCCAGCGCGAACGGGTCCAGGGCTTCCTCGAGCGCAAGCCCGGCAACGCCGAGGTCGTCACCGGCGGCGTCGCACCCGACCTGCCCGGCTACTTCCTCGAGCCGACCGTGGTCGCGGGCCTCGAGCAGGGCGACGAGATGATCCAGAACGAGATCTTCGGCCCGGTGATCACGGTGCAGCCGTTCAGCGACGAGGCGAAGGCGATCGAGTGGGCGAACGGAACGCGCTACGGCCTCGCCTCCTCCGTCTGGACCCGCGACGTCGGCCGCGCCATGCGCGTCTCCAACGCCCTGCGCTTCGGCTGCGTCTGGATCAACGACCACATCCCGATCGTCGCCGAGATGCCCCACGGTGGCTTCAAGGAGTCCGGCTACGGCAAGGACCTCTCGATGTACGGGCTCGAGGACTACACGCAGATTAAGCACATCATGATCAACCTCGAATAGTGGGGCGCCTCGGCGTCCTGGCCGGATATGGCGGCCTCAGAGGTCGTCATGCTGCGTCCTCGGTCGCCCGAATAGCGCTGCTATTCGGGCTCCCTGCGTCCTTGCCTGACACCCTCTGACCCTCGCCATATCCTGGCCAGTCCACCGAGTCGACCCACACTTCTCGGGTCTGAGGAAGGAAGACTTTGAAGAAGCTCGCCGCTATCGCCGTTTCACTGCTGATCGCCGTTCTGGCGGCGAGCGCTCTTGCTGCCGAGAACGCGACGATCGATACGCCGCGTTGCCACGGGCGCCAGGCGAAGATCGTCGGGACGGACGGCGACGACGTCCTGCACGGGACCCCGGAGCGGGACGTGATCTGGGGCGGCAAGGGCGACGACGAGATCTACGGCAGCCTCGGCAACGACCTGCTCTGCGGCGGGCCCGGGGCGGATCTGATCCACGGCGGCCGCGGTAACGACGAGGTCGACGGCGGTGCCGGCGACGCCGACCGGGCGATCGGCGACCTCGGCGACGACAAGGTGGTGGGCGGCGCCGGAGCCGGTGACGAGGTCGCCGGCGACCTCGGCATCGACATCGTCAACGGCGGCCCCGGAAACGAAGACCTGGTCCATGGCGACTACGGCTGGGACCGGATGTCCGGCGGCGCCGGCAAGGGCGACATCGCCTCCTTCGCGACCGCGGTCGCGGGGGGGAAGGGGAGCGGCGTGCGGGTCTCGCTCAGGGCCCACCGGGCGCGCGGAGACGGTCACGACAAGCTGTTCGGCTTCGAGAGCCTGGAAGGGTCGGCCTTCCGCGACACCCTGATCGGCAACAAGCAGGGCAACACGATCGACGGCGGCCCGGGCGACGACCACCTGATCGGCGCCGGCGGTGCCGATCAGCTCGACGGCGGCCAGGGCAGGGACGGCTGCAAGGGCGCCAAGGGCCACACCGTCTCCTGCGGCAAGGAAGCCCCGCCGAAAGCTTCCGCCTACGTCCAGCTCGACCCGACGCCGGGCGGCGGGGCCGGGCTGGAGATAGTCGGCGGTGGCGGTGGCGACCACTTCTTCGTCGCCTTCGACGAAGCGACCGAGACCTTCGGAGTGACGGCGGCCAAGGGCCTCGCGATCGGCCCCGGCTGCTCGCGCCCGCCTGGCGTCGCCAACCAGGTCGTCTGCCCCGCGGCCGGGCCGGGCCGCTGGCTGATGGCCGACCTCGGGCCCGGCAACGACAGCCTGCGGATCGAAGGCTCGCTGCTGGCGGTCGGCAGCGTTCGCCTCGCCGGCGGCTTCGGCAACGACGAGATCCACGGCGGTCCCGAGGACGACCTGATCGAGGCGGGCCGCGGCGCCGACAGGCTCTACGGCGGCGCCGGCGCCGACGGCCTGGTCGGCGGCCTGCCGGGGCCGACCTACCTCTACGGCGGCTCCAACGGGGACCTGCTCGCGGCGGGCGGCGGCTGCGCCGGCGGCGCCCTGGTCGGCGGCCCCGGCCGCGACGACGCCTCCTTCGCCGAGACGCAGGCCCACCCGGGACTGCTGATCGTCTCCTTCCCGCGCCGCTCCGCCTGGGTGACCACGGTTCGTGGTTGCGACAGCGTCCACCTCTCCCGCACCAACGAGGACATGGAGGGCTCCTTCGACAACGACGTCCTGATCGGCAACGGCCGCGCCAACAGCATGCTCGGCCAGCCGGGAGAAGACCGCTTCTACGGCAACGGCGGCGACGACGTGATCGACGCCCGCGACGGCGTCCGCGACGAATCGATCCAGTGCGCCCGCGGCCGCCCGGGGACGAAGACCCGGCCCGCCAGCGGCAGGGCGGCAGGTCGCGCACTGACCGATTCCTTCGACCCGCTGCCGTTCAAATGCGCGATCGTCAAACACGGCACGCCGGTACCAGGCCTCAACGGCTGAGCGCTCCGGCTGACGCCGGCTGACCGGCACTCGCCTGGCGCCACGCCAGCGCCCATCCCCGGGCCGGGGGAGATTCCGTTCCGTTCGTCGCTTGTAGGTCTATGCCGGACAAGCAACGACCGGAAGGTCCGCATCGCGGGCTTGCCCAGCTGGCCGCACGGCAGCACGGCGTCGTTTCGACTCGGCAACTCGAACATCTCGGTTACGCCAGGAGCACCGTTTCCGACTGGGCGGCGATGGGCCGGCTCCACCGGCTGCACCGAAGGGTCTACGCCGTCGGTCATCGACGGCTGACCTGGCACGGGCGCTGTCTCGCCGCCGTGTTGGCAAATGCCCCCGCTGTCGCGAGCCACGGCACGGCTGCCTGGATCTGGGGACTCATTCCCTCGCGTCCCGGAACGATCCATCTCACCGCACCCAGCGGTCGGCACGCCAAGCGCGAGTTCAGCCTCCACCGCGCACGACTGGCGGAGGACGACCTTGCCGTCGTCGAGGGGATCCCCGTCACCGCTGTACCTCGCACGTTTCTCGACTCGGCGGTGACGTTCGCGCAGGCGCGCCTCGGCCGCGTCCTGGAGCGAGCGGAGGAGCTGCACCTGTTTGACCGGCGTGCAGTTGAGGCGCTCCTGGAACGCGCCGGGCGACATCCCGGTGTGGGCAACCTGCGGCGCGCGATAGCCGTCTATCGCGAGGAACCGGCCTTCACCCGGTCGGGCCTCGAGCGGCATTTCCTGCGGCTGGTCAAGGCGGCGGGCCTGCCGACTCCCTCGATGAACTTCGTCGTCTCCGGCTACGAGCTGGACGCGTACTGGCAGCAGGAGCGATTCGGGGTCGAACTTGAGGTCTACGAGACCCACGGGACCCGCGCCGCGTTCGAGCGAGACGGAGTGCGGCAGGAGGACCTGATGCTTCTCGGGGTGGAGACGATCCGCATCACCGGGCCGCGTCTCAAGCGCGAACCCGGGGCCGTGATCGAGCGCGTCGCGGCGCACCTCGCACGTCGTCGCCGCGAGCTTGCCCGAGAAGGCGTGCGGTTGTCGCCCGTAGCCCACTGGGTGACAGGCGACAGCCGCACCCGCAGCCTCACCGCCGCGCTTTGCGTTTGCGCCCGGCGCCCTCGACCCTGCGGATCGTCCAGAAGTCCCGCGAGAGCGACGACTGCAGCAGGTAGGGATAGGGCATCGTGAAGTAGCCGTTCTTCCCCCATTTGCGGCCCCAGGAGTTGAGGACCGTGAAGCGCTGGGTCCCCTCGTCGTAGCCGACCGCGAGAACCGCATGGCCACCTTCGAATTCCTCATGCGCCCGGGGCATCTCGACGACTCCGGACTCGGCCACCGCCGGACTCACGAAGCTCTCGTAGACGGCGAAGCCGAAGACGAACGGGAACCCCTCCGCCAGGCACCCCTTCAGCTGGGACAGCGCCTGGTTCACCCGCATGTAGCGGATCGCCTGGTGCTTGCGGCCCTCGGCGTAGGACTCGCGGTCGGGCTTCGCCGTGAAGCGGTCGACGTCGTAGGGCCAGGTCGTCTCCCTGGGGGCACCGCGTTTGGCGACGCTCTTGATCCCATCGCGCAGCGAGGCGCCGGAGTCGGACTCGATCGTCCCGATCATCGCCCGCTCGTTGTAGTAGATGAACAGCCGCGAGGGCGTGAACACGCTTTTCAGGCGCTGCTTTCTCTGGCTGAACTCGAGTGCGCCGCCGATCGCGTTGGCGGTGCAGCTGCCGAGTTCACCCTGGTCGTAGGCCGGTTTCGGGCAGTGCGGCCGCAGGTCGACTTTGTCGGGCAGTTTGGCGAGCGGTTTCGGCGGTGCCGCGTAGAGCATGTCGCGGCCGTCCGGCAGGTCTGGAATCCATCCGTAACCCTGGATCTTGCGTGGCATGAAAGCGCCTCCCGTGTTGGCGACTGGTCCGAACGGCGGAGACCATCCGGAATTTCCAGCCAACCGTACTATCTGGGTACGCCCCAAGTTCCCAAAGCCGTGGGGCGAAGGGCTCCGCCGTCCTTGAACTAGGCTTGTTCCCGTGGCACGGAAGACCGCCAAAGGAGACGAGGCCGCGGCTGTCGCCGCCGCCATCGCGCGGTTCGAGGCGGAGGTCGGTGCTCCGGGAGAGGCCCCCGCGGTCAACCCGTGGCAGCGCGCGGCGCTGGTCGAAGGGGTGGGCGCGAAGGAGACCATCCAGGACTCACAAGGAGGAGCGAGATGGCTGTCGTGAAGATCATCGAGCTGGTCGGAAGCTCGAAGACGTCGACGGACGACGCGGCGAGACAGGCGCTGAGCCAGGCCGAGGGCTCGCTGCGCAACATCCGGGCCGTCGACATCGTCTCGACCGGGATCCGTGGCGAGAACCTCGACGAGTACCGGGCGCACGTGCGGGTCGCGTTCCTGATCGAGGGAACGGAGATCGACTGATGGCGGA
The DNA here is from genome assembly GCA_040900615.1 of Solirubrobacterales bacterium. Classification (GTDB taxonomy): domain Bacteria; phylum Actinomycetota; class Thermoleophilia; order Solirubrobacterales; family 70-9; genus VAYN01. The sequence continues at coordinate 56,538 of JBBDYP010000103.1, forward strand.
GGCGGGGAACGAGGTCTCGCGCGACGAGGCCCGGAAGCTGATCGAGGACGGCGCCCAGGTGGTCGACGTGCGCGCCGATCACGAGTGGGAGGCCGGCAGGATCGCCGCCGCCACGCACCTGCCCCTGGACGAGCTGGCCGAGCGCGCCGCTGAGATCGACACGGAGCGGCCGGTGATCCTCTACTGCCGCGGCGGCAACCGCTCGACGATGGCGGCGGCGGCCCTGGCCGACGCCGGCTACGAGGCGGCCAAGCTGACGGAGGGGATAACGGGCTGGGCCGAGGCCGGCCTGCCGCTCGATCCCGAGGGCGGCTACGTGGCCGAGTCGGGGGAAGCCGCGGCGGTCCTCCAGGCACGGAAGAGGGCCGTTCAGGGATAAATACCCGAATCCCGGTCAGGTTTTGCTATTTTCCTCCGCATGGAGGTAGCCGTGGCGGAGAACAAGGAGCAGCGGGGCAAGGGCCGCCCGGGAACCCTCGAGAACCCGGAGTCCTACGAGAACGTCCCCGGCTACATCATCCCGATCATCGAGCGCGAGTTCGACGACTTCGACAACGAAGCCGAGGAGTTCCTCGCCGAGCGCCTGCCGGAAGACCAGTTCATCGGCTTCCGGCTCAAGCAGGGCGTCTACGGCCAGCGCCAGCCCGGCGTGCAGATGGTCCGCGTGAAGCTGCCGTTCGGCGGCGTCACCCCCGACCAGATGGACGCCTTCGCCGACGTGGTCGAGAAGTACGCGCCGCTGGACAAGGGCCACGTCACCACTCGCCAGAACATCCAGATCCACCACGTGCCGCTGCGCGACATGGAGTCCCTGATTCGCGAGATCTCCGCCGTCGGCCTCTCCTCCCGCGAGGGCTGCGGCAACACCGTCCGCAACGTCACCGGCGACCCCTGGGCCGGGGTCGCTGCGGACGAGATCTTCGACCCGACTCCCTACGCCGGCGCCTTCGTCCGCTACTTCGTCCGCCACCCGACGACGCAGCTGATGCCGCGCAAGATCAAGACCGCCTTCAGCGGCTCCGACGAGGACCGGGCGATCACCGGCATGCACGACATCGCCTTCCTCTCGCGCGAACGGGACGGCGTCAGGGGCTTCGAGGTCCGGGTCGGCGGCGGCACCTCGATCATGGCCCGCGTCGCGCCGACCGTCTACGACTTCGTCGAGGCCGACAACGGCGATTACCTCAAGGTCGCCGAGGCCGTCTTCCGCATCTTCGACCGCCAGGACTGGCTGCGCGTCAACCGCGCCCGCGCCCGGATCAAGGTCCTGATCGACAAGATCGGCATCGACGCCTTCCGCGAGCTGCTCGACGAGGAGCTCGAGGGCGACTGGGTGGGCGAGCGCGAATTCGACGTCGAGCGCCTGCGCTTCGACGTCGACGAGGAGGCGAGCGCCCCCGACATCCCGTCCTCGCCCTCGTCCCCCAACGGCGACCACACCGAGTTCGAGCGCTTCTGCGAGGGGAACGTCGAGTCTCAGCGCCAGGCCGGGTTCTCGACCGTCGAGGTGAAGGTCACCCGCGGCGACCTCACCCCGGAGCAGTTCCGCGGCCTCGGGGCGATCATGCGCGAGTACACCGGCGGCAGCGCCCGCAGCACCGTGCAGCAGAACTTCGTCCTGCGCTGGGTCCGCGACGAGGCGCTCTACGACGTCTGGGAGCGGCTGAGCGAGCTGGGGCTCGGCGAGGCCGGCGCCCGCGAGATCACCGACGTCGTCAGCTGCCCCGGCACCGACAGCTGCAAACTCGGGATC